>CAJYXO010000250.1 GCA_913778765.1 uncultured Massilia sp.
GGGCGACAACGTGTCGATCACCGTCAAGCTGATCGCGCCGATCGCGATGGAAGAAGGTCTGCGCTTCGCAATCCGTGAAGGCGGCCGTACCGTCGGCGCCGGCGTGGTTGCCAAGATCATCGCCTAATTTCGGTTAGCGATATCGTCCCGGCAGCCTGTGCCGTCGGGACAACAGATGGGGACAGACTTTTCAGGCTGTCCCCATCTTTTTGACCAAGAACGGTGATATACTCCCGCCTCTTGAGCAGCACCGAAGTACCTTTCACACATTGCCGGCCTCGCCGGAACGTTCTTTTAAAGGAATTAGCATGTCCGCTCCGAATCAGAAAATCCGTATCCGCCTGAAAGCGTTCGACTACAAGCTGATCGACCAGTCCGCTCTGGAAATCGTCGACACCGCCAAGCGCACCGGCGCCGTCGTCAAGGGCCCGGTCCCGCTGCCGACCCGCATCCAGCGTTTCGACGTGCTGCGTTCCCCGCACGTGAACAAGACCTCGCGCGACCAGTTCGAAATCCGTACGCACCAGCGTCTGATGGACATCGTGGACCCGACCGACAAGACCGTCGACGCGCTGATGAAGCTGGACCTGCCGGCTGGCGTCGACGTCGAAATCAAGCTGCAGTAATCACGATCACGTGTCACCCGGCGGACTTGTCCGCTGGTGAAGGCGGGGCTGGCATCACTTCGGTGGGCCGGCCCCGTTTTCTTTTGTTCTGGCAATGCTATGATCTTATTGCCATGATAACCATTTCCCTCTCCCGGCGCGCCGAGCGCTTGCGCCGCACACCCTGGCTCGACGTCATCGGCGCCGCCTGGCTCGTCTTCGTCGGCGGCATGTTCATCAGTTTCGTCCTGCCGCGCCCGCTGGCGCACAGCCTGAAGCCGCTGCTGCTGGCGGCGCCGCTGCTCGTGCTGATGGCCAAGGATCTTTCCCACTTGCCCGACGCGCTCCGGCGCACCCGCGACGCCGTCGACGCGCGCGCATGGGGCCAGCTGGTCGCGGCCTGGCTGCCGCCGGAACTGCTGGGCCTGTTCCGCCTCGACGCCGCGCTGCGCCGCGGCTTCCTGCACTGGCTGCTGCGCCGCGCCAGCCCGCAGGCGCCGGCCGGGCGCCCGTTCGGCTATCTCGAACGCGGCTCCTACCGCACCATCGTCGCCATCGCCCTGTTTCTCAGCTTCGTCGAACTGCCGCTCGATGCCGCGATCATGCCGCTCTTCATCCGCGATCCCGCCGAACGCAAGCTGATCCACATGCTGATGCTGGTAGCGACCGTGTCGAACCTCGTGTGGCTGTTCGGCGATCGCTGGCTGGTCGGCGCCGGCCGGCATGTGCTGACGAAAGAGGGGCTGCAGCTGCGCATCGGCGCCCGTACCCATGGCCTGGTTCCGATCGAAGATATTGCCGGCTGCGAACGGATCGACGAACCGGTGAAGGACTGGCTGCGTCGCCATGGCATCGACGCCGGCAATGCCGTGAAAGCGTCGCCGTCTCCTCTTGATAAGCCGAATGTTGTCCTGATATTAAAACCTGACAGCCGGGTACGCCTGAGTCATCTGGGCCGCGAACGCACGGATCTGTCCTGCATATTTCTCTATGTCGATCGCCCACAAGAGCTCATCGCCTGTATATGCATGTTGTAAGTATTGAAACCAATCGGCGATAATCGCGCCTCAGGGGGAACGCGATGGCGACAATGAAGCAGGTGGCGGAACGGGCCGGGGTCTCGATCTCGACGGTTTCGCACGTGATCAACAACACGCGCGTCGTCAGCGATGACGTGCGCCGCCGGGTGCTGGGCATCATCGACGAGATGCGCTACGTGCCCAGCGCCGTCGCCCGCAGCCTCAAGAACGACAAGACCAACACCATCGGCGTGCTGGTGCCGAACAGTTCGAACCCTTACTTTGCCGAGATGATCCGCTGGATCGAGGATACCGCCTTCGAGCTCGGCTACCACATCATCCTGTGCAATGCCCATGGCGGCGCGCAGAAGCAGACGGCCTACCTGCGCCTGCTGATGGAAAAGCGCATCGACGGCCTGGTGCTCGTCGCCAGCGGCGCCGACGATGACCAGGAACTGCTGCTGCGCAACGAATCCGTGCCCATCGTCCAGCTCGAGCGCGCCCTGCCGGGGCTGGACGCCGACCTGGTGCTGGCCGGCCAGGAGGAGGGCGCCTACCTGGCGACGCGCCACCTGATCGAGCTCGGCCACCGCGCGATCGCCTGTGTGTCCGGACCGGTCGACTTGCCGCGCAGCCGCGAGCGCGTCGGCGGTTTCATGCGCGCGATGCAGGAAGCGGGACTCGAGGTGAACGACGGCGCCGTGCTGCACGTGGAATTCACCAGTGCCGGCGGCCACGCGGCCTTCGGCAGCCTGCTGGCGCGGCCGCAGCGGCCCAGCGCCGTGTTCGTGACCAGCGACCTGATGGCGATCGGCGGGCTGTGCGCGGCCAGCGGCGCCGGCGTGCGCGTGCCGGAGCAGATGTCGGTGGTCGGCTACGACGACATCGGCGCCGCCTCCTTCGCGACGCCGCCCCTGACCACGATCGCGCCGCCCAAGCGCGAGATGGCGCGCCAGGCCATCATCCAGCTGATCGCGCGCATCCGCGGCGGGCACGAGCCGCTGCGCAATATCGCGCTGGCGAGCTCGCTGGTGCTGCGCTCGTCGACCGCACCCCTCCACTGAGCCTCAGCGGGCGGCAGGCGGCAGCGGCGCCGGTCCGCGCTCGAGCGGCGCGATGCCGTCGCCAACCTGGCAGGCCAGGTCGCGCGCGTCGTGCACGTGCATGGTCTGGGCCGGCAGCGCGAGCTGGATATCCTGTTCGGCCAGGCGGTCCAGCAACTGCAGGTAGATTTCCTGTTGGATGTCCATGTAGCGCAGGTAGTCCGGCGACTCCACCCAATACACGACCTCGAAGTTGTACGAGGACGGCCCGATGCCGCTGAAGTGGGCGCGGTCGAAGCTGATCTGCTGCTGGGCCTTGACGACCTCGGTCAGCATCGGCGGAATCGCGCGCAGCGTCGCGGTCGGCGTGGCGAAGGTGACGCCGAAGCCGAAGACCACGCGGCGCCGGTTCATGCGCGTCATGTTCTGCAGCCGGCTCTTGAGCAGGTCGGCATTCGAGAACACCAGCTGCTCGCCGCTCAGGCTGCGGATCCGCGTGGTCTTCAGGCCGACGTATTCGATGGTGCCCAGGAATTTGTCGACGATCACGAAGTCGCCGATCACGAAGGGTTTATCGAGCACGATCGACAGCGAGGCGAACAGGTCACCAAGGATGTTCTGCACGGCCAGCGCCACCGCGATACCGCCGATCCCCAGCGAGGCCACCAGGGTGGTGATGTTGACGCCCAGGTTATCCAGGATCATCAGCAAAATCACGATCCACAGCACCATGCGCGCGATGAAGCCGACCGCCGCCGCCGAGGTGGCGCGCGCCGGGTCGCTGGCGTTGTTGCCGTAGTACTCCGTCAGGTAGGCCCGCAGCGCCGTGTTGCCCCAGATCGCGGCCTGGATCAGCCCGGTCACGATGGCGAACCGGGTCGCGAACAGCTTCGCCGCGACGGGCAGGGCCAGCACCGTGCTGCCCGCGTACAGGCCCATGATCACGATGACGAGCGGCTTCGTGGCTTGCAGCGCCGCCACCGCCACGTCGTCGAGCTTGGTGTCGGTGCGGGCCGCGATGATGCCCAGGCGGTGCACCACCACCTTTTTGACCAGGTGCAGCGCCAGCATCGTGCCGAGCGCGATGCCCAGCGCGGTCAGCCAGCTCAGTACCGTGTTGTTCAGGAAAATCACATCCATGCAGCATCCTTTCCAGATCGATAGCGGATCGTGTTCAGGCCGCCTGCGGCAGGTCGGCGCGGGCGCCGGCGCGCTCGACGGCGGCAAGGAAATCCTCGCCCCAGCGCGCGACATCGTGTTCGGCGACGATCGCCGCCATGCGTTCCGTGCGATAGGCGGCTTCGTCCTGTTTCATTGTAATGGCGCGGTACAGCGTACTCGTCATCGAATGCGTGTCGTAGGGATTGGCCAGCAAGGCGCCATGCAGCTCGACCGCGGCGCCGGCGAATTCCGACAGGATCAGCACGCCCGGCTTGCCCACCGCCTTGCGGGCGGCGATGTATTCCTTTGCAACCAGATTCAGGCCGTCGCGCAGCGGCGTGATCCAGGCGACGTCGCAGGCCGCGTAATGGGCCACCACCGCTTCGAAGGGAAGGGAACGGTAGAAATAGCGCACCGGCACCCAGCCGAGGGTCGAGAAGCGGCCATTGATCCGGCCCACCGTGCGGTCGAGTTCTTCGCGCAGGGTTTCGTAGACTTCCATGCCCGGCGCCGCCGGCGTGATGATGTTCAGCAAGGTCACCTTGCCGGCCAGCTCGGGATGCCGTTCCAGCAGGCGCTCGAAGGCCTGCAGCTTTTCCAGCGAGCCTTTCACATAATCCAGGCGCTCGATCGAGACGATGCCGGTGCGGCCATCCAGGTAGGCGTCGATCTCGGCCAGCTCATCCGCCACGGCGCCGCTGCGCAGCAATTGCTCGATCGCCGACACGTCGGTGCCGACCGGATGCGCGCCGAGCCCGATGCGGCGTCCGCCGGCTTCGATTTCGGTCGTCACGCTGTCGACCCCGAGCGCGCAGCCATAGGTCAGGAAGCGCGGCGCGCAGGGTAGGCTGCCGAGCACCTCGAGCGGCGTGAAGGAGCGCGCGGCGTCGACGAAGTTCTCGGCATAGCGCGGGATGTGGAAGCCGACGTAGTCGCATTGCAGCAGGCTGGCCAGAATTTCGCGGCGCCACGGCAGGATGTTGAACACGTCGCTCGACGGGAAGGCCGTGTGATGGAAAAAGGCGATTTTGAGGTCCGGGCGCAGCGGGCGCAGGAAGGCCGGCACCATCCACAGGTTGTAGTCGTGGATCCAGGCGGTGGCGCCTTCGGCCGCCTCGCGCGCGGTCTGTTCGGCGAACAGGCGGTTCACTTCCAGGAAGCGCTCCCAGTGGTCCTGGCGGAACTCGGCTTTATCGGGGAAGGAGAAGATGATCGGCCAGAAGGCTTCCTTGGAAAACTTTTTGTAGAACACGTCGACGTCGTCCGCCGTCAGGGCGATGCGCGCCGCTTCCAGGTTCGGGTAGCGCTCGGCGTCGACCGGCTCGTGGGTGACGAAGCCCTCCGGTGCGCGCGAGGCCTGCTGCGACCATGCGACCCAGGAGCCGGTGCGCCCGCCGCTGAACAGGCTGAGCAGGGTGGGCATGATGCCGTTCGGGCTCTTCGGGCGGCGCCGCACGCTGACGCCGTCCTCGACCGCCTCTTCATAGGGCAGGCGGTGGTACACCATCACCAGCTCGGCCTTGCCGCGCGTGTTCTCGGCCGCGGCCGGGTCGGCATCGAGCAGGGCCAGGCCGTGGTGGGCCAGGCCGTCCAGGATGCCGTCGCAGCCCTGGCCGTCGGCGATGTAGGCGTGCCGGATGTGGCGGATCCGTTCCACCAGCGCCGGTTCCGAGCCGCCCACGGCGATGCCGCGGAAGCCCGCTTCGAACATCGACAGGTCGTTCAGGGTATCGCCCGCCACCACGACGTGCTCGGGATCGAAGCCGGCGGCCTGCACCAGCCGGCGCAGCGCCGAGCCCTTGCCGACGCCGCGCGGCAGCACGTCGAGGTAGCGCCCGGCCGAGAACAGCAGGTCGCAGCCGAGGTCTTCGACGGCGGCGCGCAGGGCCGGCGTCACGCCGGCCTCGCTGGACAGGAAGGAGCAGCGGCGTTCCTGCGGCACGTTCTGCCGCTGCAGGTAGGGGAAGCCGGCCAGCGCCTTCAGCACCGCCTGGCTGCCGGGCCAGCGTGCGGCGGTCTCGTGGTGCAGCGGTTCGACCGGGCGCAGGTTGTGGCCGTGCACGACGGTGGCGCCGACGTCGGCGATGATGTAGTGCGGGGTCGGGATGGTCGGATCGGACAGCAGGGGAATCACGGATTCCAGGCCGCGTCCGGTCACGAATACCAGCGTCGCCCCTTCCAGCCCGCCGCTGAACAGCTCGCGCACCTGGCGCCGGGCTTCGCCCGAGCCGGCCAGCAGTGTGCCGTCGAGGTCGGTGGCGAGGACGAGTCGTTGCGGATCGAGGAAAGGAGAGGGGAAACGGGAAATGGTAGCGGACATGCGGTCATCCTTTTTTCAAGGCGTGGGTGTGCCGGTACGCGGCCGTGGGCCGGTGCACACTTGGGACATGGCGAGGCCGTACGCGCAAGGCGGGCCTGCCGGCGAGGAGGGAAAAGACAACGGCTGAAAGCCGCGCGCCAGCGTGAGGAGTTATAAGATTTATGGGGGTGAGACGGCGCTTATCCCTCGAAAAGAGCATGAACAGGATAACATTCCAATACGACATCGACAACCCATGTCACGATAGCATCATGTCGGTCGCATAAAAGATTTCACGGATGGGTATTGCGCTTTACCGAAAGAGGCCCTTATAATGCGGCCTCCCCGGGCGGTTAGTTCAGCTGGTTAGAATACTTGGTCGACATCCAAGGGGTCGCAGGTTCGAATCCTGCACCGCCCACCAGAATTCCTCCATATCGCAGGCCTCGAGCCTGCAGAGAAAAAGTGCAGCAAGACTTTTTCTGTGCCGTTCGACAAGAACGGATTCCTCTTCTCTCCATGACCAAAGCGTAAAACGCAACAGATTGCGTCACCCTCGCATTCTCCTGTTGCGCCTACTCGACGCGCGCGCTATACTAGCCGGCTTCGGTATGGGCTAGTCTTTTTTTGCCCATGCGTTTTTGTAGTTCAATTAGCCCCGCCCAATCGTAGGTGGGAATGGAGAAAAAATGAGCCTGGGCCTTCTCGGTCGCAAGGTTGGCATGATGCGTATCTTCACGGATGACGGCGATTCGATCCCTGTCACCGTGCTGGACGTGTCCAACAACCGTGTTGCGCAAGTCAAAACTCCTGAAACTGACGGTTACTCCGCTGTTCAGGTCGTATTCGGTCAACGTCGCGCTTCCCGCGTGAACAAGGCCAGTGCGGGTCACTACGCCAAAGCTGGTGTCGAAGCCGGTACGCTGCTGAAGGAATTCCGCATCGACGCCGCGCAAGCCGCTGATTTCAAAGCTGGCGACGCAGTCAATGTCTCGATGTTCGAAGTGGGCCAGAAAATCGACGTGCAAGGCACCTCGATCGGTAAAGGCTACGCCGGTACCATCAAGCGTTACAACTTCTCGTCGGGCCGTGCTACCCACGGTAACTCGCGTTCGCACAACGTTCCGGGTTCCATCGGTATGGCACAGGATCCGGGCCGCGTGTTCCCGGGTAAGCGCATGACCGGTCACATGGGTGATGTCACTGTCACCACCCAGAACCTGGAAATCGCCCGTATCGACGCCGATCGTCAACTGCTGCTGGTCAAGGGTGCCGTTCCTGGCGCCAAGAACGGCCAAGTGGTTGTCAAGCCGGCTGTCAAAGTCAAAGCAAAGAAGGGAGCTTAAACGATGGAACTGAAGCTCCTGAATGAGCAAGGCCAAGCCGGCTCGAACGTGAACGCCACCGACGAAGTCTTCGGTCGCGATTACAACGAAGCACTGATCCACCAGATCGTGGTCGCCTACGCCGCCAACGCGCGCTCGGGCAACCGCAAGCAGAAGGATCGCGAAGAAGTCTCGCACACCACCAAGAAGCCGTGGCGTCAAAAAGGTACGGGCCGCGCTCGTGCCGGTATGTCGTCGTCGCCGCTGTGGCGTGGTGGTGGTCGCATCTTCCCGAACTCGCCGGACGAGAACTTCTCGCACAAGGTCAACAAGAAGATGTATCGCGCCGGCATGTGCTCGATCCTGTCGCAGCTGGCCCGCGAAGAGCGTCTGAACGTCGTCGAGAACCTGTCGATCGAAGCCCCGAAGACCAAGCTGCTGTCGCAGAAGCTGCAGAGCATGGGCCTGGAATCGGTCCTGGTGATCACCGACACCATCGACGAAAACCTGCTGCTGGCATCGCGCAACCTGCCGAACGTGCTGGTTGTCGAGCCGAAGCACGCTGACCCGATGTCGCTGGTGTTCTACAAGAAAGTCCTGGTCACCAAAGCTGCTCTGGCCAAGATCGAGGAGATGTACGCATGAG
>CAJYXO010000251.1 GCA_913778765.1 uncultured Massilia sp.
GTGCTGGGCGCCGGCAGCCTGGCGCTGGACGCCCTCGGCGCGGTGCTGTCCTTCCTGGCCGGCGCGGCCTGCACCGCGCTCACCGTCAACTACGGGCGCCGCCGCGGCCTGGCCAGCGAGTACGCGCTGCCGCTGCTGCTCGAAGCCCTGCTGTTGCTGGTCTTCGGCGTGCTGGGCGCGCGCCTGGCCGACGTCGATGCGCTGTTCGTGCCGCTCACCGTGATGCTGCTGTGCTTCATGATGGGCCTGCAGAACGCCCTGATCACCAAGATCTCCGCCGCCGAGATCCGCACCACCCACATGACCGGCATCGTCACCGACATCGGCATCGAACTGGGGCGGATGCTGTACTGGAACCGCGATGCGGCGCAGCCGCCGGTGCTTGCCAATCGGGCGCGCCTCGGGCTGCTGGTGTCGCTGCTGCTGAGCTTTTTTGCCGGCGCGCTGATGGGCGCCATCGGCTTCAAGCATGCCGGCTACCTGGCGACCTTGCCGCTGGCTGGCCTGCTGTGCGCGCTGGCGATCGTGCCGGCGGTGGACGATTTGCGGCGTCTGGCGCCGCGTGAGACAGGGACTTGATGCGTCGACCAGTTGAATCCAAGGCCAAGAGCGGACGTACTCAAGCGGCCGGGTTATCGCTCGACATGGGAGCTGCGGTGATGGATGTAGAGAGGGGCAACACACAAGCGCCCGAGCGGATAAACTCGTGGGCTATCCGGCTGATGGGTGGCACAGCGATTGCGTTGGTGCCAATACTGGTCGAACTATGGGCACATGTGTTCGACAGCATTACTGTTTTTCTACTCGCCGAGCTTGCGCTTGGTAGCTTCGCTGGCAGGAAGTTCGGCGCATCTGCCTTGACAGGCGCACTAGCGGCTTTCTTAATTTGGGTTGGCCTTGAGGGGACATCGAAAAGCCGAGCTTTTCATGGAGAGGATGCTGTCCCGTTTTTGATAGCACTTACAGGAGCATTGATTTTCGCAATGTCAGCGTTTGTTATGCACGTCATCGCAAAGAAACAGGAAATTGGTTAAGGGTCAAGTGACGGCCGATTGCCAACGTTGAATTGTTGAATTCTCCAATGTCCGATATGGGGCGGAAGCAGTCAGGTCTACCCCAGTTCACAACGCCCTGAATTCAGACCGGGCCGGCCAGCGCCCGCTCCCGCCAGGCCCCCGGATTCACGCCCGACCATTCGCGAAAAGCATGCGTGAACGCGCTCTGCTCCTGGTAGCCGAGCAGGAAGGCGATGTCGGCCAGCGACAGGCCGCGCTGGCGCAGATAGTCCTGGGCCAGCGCATAGCGCGCACCGTCCAGCACCTGCTGGAACGAGGCGCCGCTGTCCGCCAGCTTGCGCTGCAGGGTGCGCGGCGACAGCCCGAGTTCCGCGGCGATGCCGGCCAGCCGCACGCGGTCGTTCGCCAGGTTGCGGATCACGCAGGCGCGCACCTGGGCGCCGATGCCGTGGCGCTCGCGCGCATCTTCACGCTCCCGTAAAAGCCTTTCGGCATGCTGCTGCAGCACCGGGTACATGCCGGCGTCGGCGTTCGGCACCGGCATCGCCAGCAGGGCGGCGTCGAAGCAGGCCAGGTGGGCGCCGGCGCCGAAGGCGGGCGCCATGCCCAGCACGCGTTCGTACTCGGCCGGGTCGGCGTCGCTGTCGTGGGCGAAGGCCAGGCGCAGCGGCGCCAGCGGCCGGCCGGCCAGCCAGGCGCCGAAGCTGCGGATGCCGGCGAACACGCTTTCGGCCAGGTGGCGCGTCGCGCCCGGGAAGTGGCTGGTCCAGGTGTAGCAGGCCAGGCCGGCCGCCACGTCCACTTCGAGCCGCGAGCGGCCCAGGTCGTGGGCCAGCTGTTCGTAGCGCTGCGTCTGTTCGAGGGCCTGGGCGAAGTCGGCGCAGGCCAGCAGGATCAGGCCGTACACGCTGTAGGTGCCGAGCCGCACGCGTTCGCCCACGTGCAGGCCGAAGTGGGGATCGTCCGCCAGCTTGGCGCCGGCCGCCAGCAGGGCGATGTAGTCGGCGGCGGCCAGCGATTCCGGCAGCGCATCGAGGGCGCCGTCGGCCAGCCCGGCGGCGCGCGCCAGCGCCTGCGCCGTCACGCCGCGCGCGGCGGCCGCGTCCAGCAGCGGCTGCAGGTAGGACCCGGTGACCCGGGCCAGCGGTGGCGCAGTCGTCGGTGGCATGTTCGAGCAAGGGCTTGGCATGAATCCGCAAGACAGGGAAGGGAGCTTGGATTATCTTACTTGAAATAAACATAAGGGGATAGCGGATGCGACGCTGGAACGGCTGGGGAGACGACACGATCGAGGTGCCGATCGGCGAGGGCGCGCTGCGCTTCCTCGGCGAGCGGCTGGGCGCGGGGACGGCGCCGCGCGACGCCGGGTTCGCCGACGTCTGCGCCGGGCTCGCGGCGTCGACGCTGCCGCCGCATGCGCTGGTGGACACGGCGCCGGAAGTGCGCCTGACCCATGCGCTGGGCCAGAGCCTGCCGGATTGGCTGCGCCTGCGCTACGGCCGGGTAGACAGCGCGCCGGACGGCGTGGCCTTCCCGGAAAGCGCGGACCAGGTCCGTGAACTGATCCGCTACGCCGTCGACGCCGGCGCCGCCGTCGTGCCGTATGGCGGCGGCACCAGCGTCTGCGGCCATCTGGACGCCGCGCGCGGCCGGCCCACGCTGTCGGTCGACATGGGCCGCCTGCGCGCGCTCACCAACCTGGACCGCGAATCCCTGCTGGCCACCTTCGGCGCCGGCGTGGCCGGTCCGGACCTCGAAGCCCAGCTGCGCGCGCAGGGCTACACCCTCGGCCACTTCCCGCAATCCTTCGATTACTCGACCCTGGGCGGCTGGGTCGTGACGCGGTCGTCCGGCCAGCAGTCGCTGCGCTACGGCCGCATCGAACAGCTGTTCGCCGGCGGCCGCGTCGAGACGCCGGCCGGCACGCTCGAGATCCCGACCTTTCCGGCATCGAGCGCCGGTCCCGATTTGCGCGAGCTGGTGCTGGGCTCCGAGGGGCGGCTCGGCATCCTCACCGAGGCGACCGTGCGCATCAGTCCCGTGCCGGCCTACGAAGCCTTCCACGCCGTGTTCCTGCCCGACTGGGAGCGCGCGGAGCCGGCGGTGCGTGAGATCGTGCAGGCGCGCCTGGGCCTGTCAATGCTGCGCCTGTCGAATCCGGTGGAGACGGCGACCATGCTGACGCTGGCCGGCCATGCAAGACAGGTCGCGCTGCTGGAGACCCTGTTGCGCCTGCGCGGCGCCGGCGAGGGCAAGTGCATGCTGCTGGTCGGCGCCAGCGGCGAAAAGGCGCAGGCGCGCGCCGCGCTGTCAGCGGCCTTGAGAATCGCGCGCCGCCATGGCGGCGTGCATGCGGGGCAGGGCCTCGGCGAACGCTGGAAGAAGAACCGCTTCCGCAACGTCTACCTGCGCAACGCCGCCTGGGCGCAGGGCTATGCGATCGACACCGTCGAAACGGCGCTCGACTGGCCGCGCGTGACGCCGGCCATGCATGCCGTCGAAGCGGCGGCGGGCGCCGCGCTGGCGGCGGACGGCGAGCGGGTCCACGCCTACACCCACCTGTCGCACCTGTATCCGCAGGGCGCCAGCGTCTACACGACCTTCATCTGGCGCCTGGCCGGGAACTACGAGGCCGACCTGGCGCGCTGGCGCCGCGTGAAGACCGCGGTGGCGGAAGCGATCGTGGCCGGCGGCGGCACCATCAGCCACCAGCATGGCGTCGGCCTGGACCACGCGCCCTGGCTGCGCATCGAGAAGGGCCAGCTCGGCATGGATGCGCTGCGCGCGCTGTTCCGCCAGTTCGACCCGGACGGCTGCATGAACCCCGGCAAGTTGGTGACCCCATGAACGCCCTGTGGAGACGCGACGGCCGGGCCGCGCTGCCCGGCCTGATGGAAAAGGAGTGGGACCTGCTGGTGATCGGCGGCGGCATCACCGGCGCCGGCATCCTGCTGGAAGCGGCGCGGCGTGGCCTGAAGGCGCTGCTGGTCGAACAGCGCGATTTCGCCTGGGGCACCTCGAGCCGCTCGTCGAAGCTGGTGCACGGCGGCCTGCGCTACCTGAAGGACGGACACCTGCACCTGACCCGCGAATCGGTGCGCGAGCGCGAAAGCCTGCTGCGCGACGCACCAGGGCTGGTCGAGCCGCAGGGCTTCGCCTTCGCCCACTACGCCGGCCAGCGCGGGCGCCGCAGCTTCCTGGCCGGGCTGGCGGTCTACGACCTGCTGGCGGGGCGGCGCGAGCGCCACTGGCTGCGTCCTCAAGAGTTCCTCGCGCGCGCGCCGAACGTCGGGCAGGCGAACCTGGCCGGCGGCATCGTCTACACCGACGCCAAGACCGACGATGCGCGCCTGGTGCTGCGCACGCTGTGCGAGGCGATGGACCATGGCGCGGCGGCGCTCAACTACGTGGCCGCGCGCACGCTGCTGCGCACGGACGGCCGGGTCGGCGGCGCGGTGCTGCACGACGGTGTCGGCGGCGCCGACTACGCCGTTCGCGCGCGCGTGACCGTCGACGCCACCGGCGCCTGGTCAGGCGCCCTGCACGGCAAGGGGCCGCGCCTGCGTCCGCTGCGCGGCAGCCACCTGGTCCTGCCGGCCTGGCGCCTGCCGCTGGCGCAGGCGGTGAGCCTGATGCATCCGCGCGACGGGCGTCCGGTGTTCGCCTACCCGTGGGAAGGCACGACCCTGGTCGGCACCACCGACCTCGATCACGAACAGCCGCTCGCGAGCGAAGCGCGCATCACGCGGGCCGAACTCGATTACCTGCTGGCGGCGCTGCAGGCGCAGTTCCCGCAGCTCGGCATCGTCGAGGAGGACGTCCTGTCGACCTTTGCCGGTGTGCGCCCGGTGATCGCCGGCGGCCATGCGGACGCCTCGCGCGAAGGGCGCGAGCACAGCGTGTGGAGCGAGGACGGCCTGGTGGCGGTGGCCGGCGGCAAATTGACGACCTTCCGCGCCATCGCGCTGGACGCCCTGAAACAGGTGCGCGTCCAGCTGCCGGACTGGCGCGACGACCTGCGGCCCTGCCGCGTGTTCGCGCCGCCGCCGCCGCCGGCATGCGGCGGCCGTTTGCCGGCCGGGCTGTCCAGCGGCTTGCTGCGTCGCCTGCAGGGACGCCATGGCGCGTCCGCGGGGGCGCTGCTGGCCGCCGCGGGAGAGGGCGAATGCGCGCTGATCCCGGGCACCGAAACCCCGTGGGCCGAGCTGCGCTGGGCCGCGCGCGCGGAAGCCGTGCAGCGCCTCGACGACCTGCTGCTGCGCCGCACCCGGCTCGGGCTCCAGCTCAGGCAGGGCGGGGCGGCGCTGATGCCGCGCATCCGCGCGCTCTGCCAGCCGGAGCTGGGCTGGGACGACGCCCGCTGGGCACGGGAAGAACAGGATTACGCGGCCCTGTGGCGCGCCCACTATGGCTTGCCGGAGAACCCGGCATGAGCACGCAGCCCACCATCCTCGCCATCGACAACGGCACCCAGAGCGTGCGCGCGCTGCTGTTCGACCTGGACGGGAACATCGTCGCCAAGTCCCAGGTCATGCTGGAGGCTTACTTTTCCGCCCAGCCCGGCTGGGCCGAGCACGATCCCGAGGACTACTGGCAATCGGTGTGCAGGGCCTGCCACGGCCTGTGGAACCAGCCCGGCGCGGACAAGCGCGCGGTGCGGGGCGTGGCCGTCACCACCCAGCGCGGCACCGTGGTCAGCCTCGG
>CAJYXO010000252.1 GCA_913778765.1 uncultured Massilia sp.
GATGCCCTATGCCAGGCGCTACCTGTTCGTCGATACGAATGCCCTCACCACGCTGCTGCTGGGCCTGGAATTCGGCCAGGTCACCGAGCCGGCGCCGCCGGCGCTGCTGCGCTGCGCCGACGAGTGCCGCGAGCGCTACGCCTACACCTTCGTCTGCGCTGACGACATTCCCTACGAAGAACAACCGGCGCGCGAAGACGAAGCCTGGCGCGCGCGCATCCATCAGCTGGTGCTGAAGGATCTGGAGGATCGCGGCATTCCCTACACCCTCGTCAGCGGCAGCGTCGAGGAGCGTGCGCTGCAGGTGCGCCGCGTGATCGAGGGCGTGGCCTGACCGACACCCTGTCAAGCACTGAAGTGTTGTTGATAAGCCATGCTTCGTGCATATGGACTAAAAAAGTTTCTTTTTTTATACCTTCGCGGGCAATATCGCTGTATGTTTGATAGGCAATTCTTGTATATGCCTGTCGACACCGCGCCCCATGCCCAGCCTCGTCCCGCTCTACAAATACCGTGCAATGCTCTTGTCCCAGAGCTTCTTCATCAAGGACAACCAGGCCGAGTTGCGGCTGCACGCGCACAAGTACGACTTCGACATGGCCTTCTTCAGCGAGCTCAGCGAATTCGTGGCGGCCGTCGAGCAGGACAGCGGCACCAGCCTGTTCGTGATCGACCTCGATGCCCTGCACAACATGCAGTCCGACATGCAGGACAGTCGCAAGACCCTGATGCTGGGCGAGCTGCTGCAGCGCCTGCCTGCCGGCCGCGAATATGTCTACCTGCAGAGCTCGCGCCAGGGCGGGCGCTACCTGCTCCAGCAGAAACTGGTCGACAGCCACTGTCTGGCCTATGCCGAAAAGCCGATCGCCAACGACGTGCTGGTCGACAAGCTGTTCAACCTGTTCGTCCAGAAAAAGCGCGGCGACCTGGTGCGCCTGATCCAGCTCGGCGACGCGAGCGCGCTCGACCGGACCTGCCTGGACGCCGCCAGGATCGAGCTCGTCACGCATGACCAGGCCCAGACCCTGCACCTGCGGGTGCGCGAGCTGCAGCCGGACCTGGTATTGGTCAGCGACGCCGAGTTCGCAGGCACCGAGTCGCTGGCGCAGGTGCTGAAAAAGAATATCGAAGCCGATCCGGTGCGCGAGATCGTGCTGCTGCAGCACCAGCCGGACGCCGGCCTGATGCAGCGCGCCCTGGCCAGCGGCTTCGACGCGGTGCTGCCGGCCGGCGATCCGGCCTTGCTGTGCGCCCAGCTGGTCAACCGCGCCAGCAAGATCCGCATCAGCAAGGACCTGATCTCGAAAGACCGCGCGACCGGCCTGCTCAACAAGGTCGGCCTGCAGAAGAAGGCCCAGGAACTGATCCGCCAGGCGGCGCGCGAGGAGCGCCCGCTGGCCTTCGGCGTGATCGACATCGACAAGTTCAAGACCATCAACGATACCTGGGGCCATTACTTCGGGGATATCGTCATCAAGCGCCTGGCGGTCTGCCTGGCGTCGCACCTGGGCGAGCGCGACCTGCTGAGCCGCTTCGGCGGCGAGGAATTCGTGATCGTGTTCTGGGACTGCACGCTGGAGGAGGGCTGGCGCCGCCTGGACGCGCTGCGCCAGGCCTTCGGCCGCCTGCCTTTCGAGGTGCGGCGCGAGGACGTGCGGCATTTCTCGTTCAGCGGCGGCATGGCCGCCTATCCGGCCTGCCAGACCGAGAATGCGCTGTTCCTGCGCGCCGACGCCATGCTTTACGAAGCCAAGCAGGGCGGGCGCAACCGCATTTGCACGGGGCCTGCCGACCCTCTCTGAACGTTCGCCGGCCGCGGCTCAACGCATGAATGAGGCCAGGTGGCGCTCGATCTCGAATACGTGCGCGTCGAACTTGCCGAGTTCGCGCAGGGCCTTGGCCAGTTCCAGCAGATATTCGCTGTTCGGTCCGCTCGGACCCTCGGCGCCCGCGATCTGGCGTGCGATGTCGCGTTCGCTGGCCGGGCCCAGGTAGGCCGCGTTCTCGTGGGTGGCGATGTAGACCAGGCCCTCGGCCGCGCTGCCGTCCTCGAAATGGATGCTGGTCGCCAGGCGCAGGTAGCCGTTCTTTTCGCGGTAGTCGAGGTGGGCGAATTCCTCCGGCGTGACCAGGTAGGCCATGCCGTGGCAGATCGCGCCGGCCTCCGGCGCCAGGGTCACCACGCGGCCGGGCGCGGTTTCGGTGCCGCGATGGTCGTGCGAGCCCTGCCAGAAGCGCCGGGTCCAGCCGCCGATGTGGGCCGGACGCCGCTCGAGGAAGGGAAAGTCGGCCTTGAAGATCAGCGAGCCGTAGCCGAACAGCCAGACGCTGGCATGGGTATCGAACCGGTTCATCCGCCGGTTGATTTCAACGGTGTTATGGGACATGCGCCCGATTTTAACGCGGCGCGCCATTGCTCACATACGCCGCCAGGAACGCGACGAAGGCGTCGGCGGCCGGCGACAGCGAACGCTGGGCGCGCGTGTAGATGAAGAAACGGCGGGTCAGCACCGGCGCCGCCAGCGGCCGGGTCAGCAGGCCATGGCGCCGCACCAGCGCCGACGCATAGGGCATGCAGACCGTGAGGCCGAGACCGGCGGCCACCATCGCCAGCGCGGTGGTCATGAAGGTGACTTCGTGTTCCGGCCGCAGGGTGAGGTCGCGCTGGGCCTGGCTCATGTCGGCCAGCAGGCGCTCGGTGAACTGGCCGCGCAGCGAGATGAAGGGGTAGCCGGCGAGGTCGCTCCAGGCCAGCTGCGGGCGGCTCTCGAGCGGGTGGCCGGGCGGCAGCACGGCTTCGAAAGGCATCTCCAGCAAGGGGCGGGCGTCCAGGTCCGGCGTCTCGTCGCGCTCCGGGCCGATGCCGCAGTCGACGGCGCCCGACAGCACTTGGGCAGTCACGTTCTCGACCGCGCTGTCGGCCAGCCGGACCCTGACGTCGGGATGGCGTTCGCGCCACGCCGCGATTGCCTGTGGCAGCAGGGTGCAGGCCATCAGCTGCGGCGCGGCGACCCGCACGATGCCCTTGCGCAGCTGCGCCTGGTCCGCAATGTTCGCAAGCGCACGGTCGAGATCGTCGATCATCTGGCTGAATAGAGGGTAGAGCTCCTTGCCCATGTCCGTCAGTGCGATGCGCCGCGTGCTGCGGTCGACCATGCGCGCGCCCAGGGTCTGCTCCAGCTCCTTGATCAGACCGGACAAGGCGGATTGTGTGACGTGCAGGTATTGGGCGGCGAGCGTAAAGTTACCGGTCTTGGCGACGGCGACGAAAGCACGCATCTGGCGCAGGGTGGGATTCATCAGATAATCCGATAAATAGAGCGAAAAATATTGTTTGTATGATAGTCCGTTTTCATCTTTAATGGCGGCAATATCGGACTGCCTGGACCACAAGGAACATCATGAAACTCGCCAGCCTCAAAGCCGGCGGCCGCGACGGTACTCTCGTCGTCGTCAGCCGCGACCTCGTCACCTGCCAGCCCGTGCCGGCGATCGCCCGCACTTTGCAGGCCGCGCTCGACGACTGGGAGCACATCGCCCCGCAGCTGCAGCAGATCTACGAACTGCTGAACCAGGGCATGGCCGCCGACGCCGAGCCCTTCCTCGAAGAAGATTGCGCCTCGCCGCTGCCGCGCGCCTACCAGTGGGCCGACGGTTCGGCCTACATCAATCACGTCGAGCTGGTGCGCAAGGCGCGCGGCGCCCAGGTGCCGCCATCCTTCTACACCGATCCGCTGATGTACCAGGGCGGCTCGGATTCCTTCGTCGGCCCGCGCGATGCGATCGCGGTGCTGTCCGAGGAGTGGGGCGTGGACCTCGAAGCCGAAGTGGCGGTCGTCACCGGCGACGTGGCCATGGGCGCATCGCCGGAGCAGGCCGCCCGCGCGATCCGCCTGGTCATGCTGGTGAACGACGTCTCGCTGCGCAACCTGATCCCGAAGGAGCTGGAAAAAGGTTTTGGATTCTTCCAGTCGAAGCCGGCCAGCGCCTTCTCGCCGGTGGCGGTGACCCCGGACGAACTGGGCGATGCATGGCAGGACAGCAAACTGCGCCTGCCGCTGGAGGTCACCCTGAACGGCGAGCCCTTCGGCCGCCCGAACGCCGGCGACGACATGACTTTCAGCTTCGCCCAGCTTGTCGCGCACGCCGCGAAGACCCGCGAACTGGCGGCCGGCAGCATCATCGGCTCCGGCACCGTGTCGAACAAGCAGGGCAGCCTGCACGGCTCGAGCATCGCCAACGGCGGCGTCGGCTATTGCTGCCTGGCCGAAGTGCGCATGTATGAAACGATCGAGCAGGGCGCGCCGAGCACGCCCTTCCTGCGCTACGGCGACACGGTCCGCATCGAGATGCTCGATGCCGCCGGCGCCAGCATCTTCGGGGCGATCGACCAGGAGGTCGCTCCCTACCAGCCGCACCAAGAGGGGAACAAGACATGAAGCTCTACACGTATTTCCGCAGCTCGGCCGCCTACCGGGTGCGCATCGCGCTGAACCTGAAGGGGCTGGCGTACGAGGCCATCCCCGTGCACCTGCTGCGCAACGGCGGCGAGCAGCTGCAGGAGCAGTACCGCGCCATCAATCCGAGCGGCCTGGTGCCGGCCTTCCAGGACGACTACATCACGCTGACGCAGTCGATGGCCATCCTCGAATACCTGGAAGACGAGTACCCGCAGCCGCCGATCATGCCGGAAGACGCGGCCGGCCGGGCGCGCGTGCGCGAGTTGGCCCAGATCATCGCCTGCGACATCCACCCCGTGAACAACCTGCGCGTGCTGCGCTACCTGGTCCACGAGCTGGGCGTGTCGGAAGAAAAGAAAACGGAATGGTACCGGCACTGGCTGGTGAGCGGTCTCGAGGTGCTGGAGAAGCACCTGGCGCGCGACCCGAGCGCCGGGCCGCTGTGCCACGGCCACACGCCGACCATCGCCGACTGCTGCCTGGTGCCGCAGGTCTTCAATGCCCAGCGCTACGGCATCGACATCGCGGCGTATCCGAACATCGAGCGCATCAATGCCCAGTGCGTGGTGCTGCCGGCCTTCGTGGCGGCGCACCCGTCGAACCAGCCGGACGCGGAATAATCCTTTCCGCCCCGGCCGGCCGGGAAATCACTTGCGACGGCGGCTGAGGGCGATGCCGCCCAGGCCGAGGCCGAGCAGGGCCAGCGACACCGGTTCCGGCACTTCGGACTGCGGCGGGTTTTCATCCTTGGGCGGCGGCGGGTTGTCGTCCGTCGACGGCGGCTCGTCTTTCGGCGGCGGCGGTGGCGGCGGCGGCGGCGGTGGCGTAACGGTCTCGTGATCGACGCCGCCCACGCCGCCGGTCTTGCCGGTGGCGGCAAAGCCGAGGTCGGCGGCGAAGCTGTAGCCGCCTTTCTGGCCGTTGTTGCGCGCGCCGCTCAGGCCGAACGCATCCAGCGAAATACCGGTCTGCGCGACGCTAAAATTCAGCGGCGTGCCGATCTGCGCCGACAGGCCGGTCCTGGCGCCGCCCTTGAACAGCAGGGCGTCGGTGAAGATGCCGTACGGGGTCACGTTGTACGCGCTGCCGGCGCCGATCACGAAGTTGGCGGCGGTGGCGGCGTCGAGCGTGACGACGGCGTCGAGGAAAGGCTGGCTCAGGTTGAACGCGAACTGGGCGCCGACGCCGGTGTTCGCGAACAGGAAGCCGTTTGCGAGGGTCACGTTGACGTCGACCTTGTCCTGGCCCTGGGTCAGGGTGACCGTGCCGTAGTTGGCGCCCGGCAGGCCGGCCTTCGATTGGGCGACGTCCAGCGCGAAGCTGTAGACGGTGCCGATGGGGACGGCCACTGCGGCCGGAGCCACGGCAAGCGTTGCGATGGCGCCGGCGAGGGCCAGCGTGGTCCGGGCAAGGTGTTTCGAAAAGGTCATGGCAGGCATCCGTTCTTCTTGTTGAGGGCGCTTCCTCATATGCAACGAACGTGCCAGCTCGACAACATCCTTGTTTTTACTGGGAAAAATGTATTACTTGGCCGCACGAAGCCATGCGGCTGTAAAAATTTCCGACAGTAAATTAATGTTGTCTAATTAATATTTTTTAGTCAATGTCGTGTTTGCGACATTCCCGAACGGTCCGGCTCGGCGGGCGTCGAGATTTCTTCCAGCGCATGGTCGACGCCGGCCGAATGCTTGGCCGCCATGTCGCCCATGGAGACGATGCCGACCACGTCGTGCGAATCCTGGTCGACCACCGGCACGCGGCGGATCTGCACGTCGCCCATCTGGTCCAGCACTTCGTCGACCGACTGCTCGGGCGAGCAGGTGCGCACGTCGGTGCTCATGACGTCGCCGACGCGGGTGCTGCCCGGCGCCTGGCCGGCGGCGGTGGCGCGCACGGTGATGTCGCGGTCGGTGATCATGCCGACCAGCTTGCGGCCGTCGAGCACGGGAATCGAGCCGACATTCAGCTCGTCCATCATCTGGGCGGCGCGTTGAATCGTTTCCTGCGGCGAAATGCTTTGCACGTCGCGGGTCATCACATCCTGGATCGTTTGCATGCTGTCCTCCTGTCGATTGCGTAAGTGGATACGGTGGCCGATGATGCACCGGTTTTCGACATGGGGACGCCAGCTTGCAGCGCGGAACAGCCCGCGAAAAAAGCGGGCCCGGCGGGCTTGTGGATGGCCGGGTCGGCTACAATCTGCCCCCTTTGCTGCTTGCCGATTCGATCATGCCCAACGTCATCCCAGCCCCCATCCTCGACGCCCTGCAACTGGCCCACGCCTCGTGGCGCCCGCACCTGGAAGCCGGCCTGCAGGCCATGATGGCCGCCGATCCGGCCTATCTGCCGGCGCTGGCCGGCGACGATTACCTGCCGAACGGCGGTCGCCTGTTCGCCGCGTTTTCGCTGCCGCTGGACAGGGTACGCTACGTGCTGGTCGGGGAGGGGCCGTATCCGCGCCCGGAAAGCGCGACCGGCGTGTGCTTCATGGATGGCGCCGTGGGCGAACTATGGTCGGACACCGGCCTGTCGAAGCCGGTCAACCGCGCGACCTCGCTGCGCAACTTCATGAAGATGCTGCTGGTGGCCGACGGCCAGTTGAACATCGACGACACCGGCGGCGCCGCGCTGGCGCCGATCGCCAGGGCGGCGCGCGAGGGCGCGGCGATCCGCACCCTGGCCGAGCTGCAGGACAAACTGATCGGGCAGGGCTTCCTGCTGCTGAATGCGTCGCTGGTGTTCCGCAAGCACGTCGCGCCGGTGGTCGACGCCCGCGCCTGGCTGCCGTTCCAGCGCGCCGTGTTCGCGGCGCTGGGCGAGTGCGCCGACAAGCCGATCGTGGTCCTGTGGGGCAAGATTGCCGAGCAACTGAAGAAAGTGCCGGAAGCAGAAGGTTTTCCGCAGATCCACGCCGAACACCCCTACAACCTCAGCTTCATCGGCCACGAAGGCATGCACCGGCTGTTCGGCCCGATGCAACTGCTGCACCCATAATGCATCATTCGGGGTCAGACCACTTTTTCGAGCAATTGTTCAGCAGAACGGATATCGCTTGCTGACGCGAGTTTCAGAGGAAAAACGCGGAAGGCCGGCGTAGAGATTGCCGGAAGGCTTTTGCCGCAAAAAGTGGTCTGACCCCGAATTTCTGCCGCTGGCAGAAACAGGGGCCGCCAAGACAAACCCCGCCGAATGCGCTATACTTGACTAATTCGATCAACTAATCAGGTTTTTATTCTTGCTCATGCGGGAAACGAGCTTGAGGCGTTGTGAAGAGGCAAGATTTTAACACTGTTTGGAAACCAACCCGGGGTTGTGATGCGTCTGACCACCAAAGGCCGTTTTGCTGTTACCGCGATGATCGATCTCGCCCTGCGCCAGGGTAACGGTCCCGTCACGCTGTCGGGCATCAGCCAGCGCCAGGCCATTTCGCTGTCCTATCTGGAGCAGTTGTTCGGCAAGCTGCGCCGGCACGAGATCGTCGAGTCGGTGCGCGGTCCGGGCGGCGGCTACAGCCTGGCGCGCAGTGCCGACAAGGTGACCGTGGCCGACATCATCATCGCCGTCGACGAGCCGCTCGACGCGACACAGTGCGGCGGCAAGGAAAACTGCCATGGCGCCGATGCGGCCAGCGGCACGCGCTGCATGACCCACGAGCTGTGGGCCACGCTGAACGCGAAGATGGTCGATTACCTCGATTCGGTCACCCTGCATGACCTGGTCGAGCAGCAGAAGCAAAAAGAACAGAAGGAACAGAACGTGGTGGTGATGCATCGCCACGCGTCGCCCGACAATACCGAAGCAAAGCATATTGGAGTGAACTGATGAACGCGCCCCTGGACAAAAAAATCGAGCAGAGCTTTCAGACTGCGCCGCACTTCCCGATCTACATGGATTACTCGGCCACCACGCCGATCGATCCGCGCGTCGCCGACGCCATGATCCCGTTCCTGCGCGAGCAGTTCGGCAATCCGGCTTCGCGCAGCCATGCCTACGGCTGGAGCGCCGAGGCCGCGGTCGAGGAAGCGCGCGCCAACGTCGCGGCCCTGGTCGGCGCCGATCCGCGCGAGATCATCTGGACCTCGGGCGCGACCGAATCGAACAACCTGGCCCTGAAGGGCGCGGCCCAGTTCTACAAGTCCAAGGGCAAGCACATCATCACGGTCAAGACCGAGCACAAGGCGGTGCTGGACACCGTGCGCGAACTGGAGCGCGTCGGTTTCGAGGCGACCTACCTGGAGCCGCAGGACAACGGCCTGGTCTCGATCGAACAGCTGGAAGCGGCGATTCGTCCGGACACCATCATCGTCTCCGTCATGCTGGTGAATAACGAGATCGGCGTGATCCAGCCGATCAAGGAAATCGGCGAACTGTGCCGCAAGAAGGGCATCATCTTCCACAGCGACGCCGCCCAGGCCACCGGCAAGGTCGAGATCAACCTGGAAGAGCTGAAGGTCGACCTGATGAGCTTCAGCGCCCACAAGAGCTATGGCCCGAAGGGCATCGGCGCGCTGTACGTGCGCCGCAAGCCGCGCGTGCGCCTGGAAGCGCAGATGCACGGCGGCGGCCACGAGCGCGGCCTGCGTTCGGGCACGCTGGCGCCGCACCAGATCGTCGGCATGGGCGAAGCCTTCCGCATCGCGAAGGAAGAGATGGACACCGAACTGGCGCGCATCCGGGCGCTGCGCGACCGCCTGGCCAAGGGCCTGATGGAGATCGAAGAGGTCTACATCAACGGCGACATGGAACACCGCGTGCCGCACAACCTGAACGTGTCCTTCAACTTCGTCGAAGGCGAGTCGCTGATCATGGCGGTCAAGGACATCGCCGTGTCGTCGGGTTCGGCCTGCACCTCGGCCTCGCTGGAGCCGTCCTACGTGCTGCGCGCCCTGGGCCGCAGCGACGAATTGGCGCACAGCTCGATCCGCTTCACCATCGGCCGCTTCACGACCGAGGAAGACATCGACTTCGCCATCAAGCTGTTGAAGGACAAGGTCGGCAAGCTGCGCGAACTGTCGCCGCTGTGGGAAATGCATAAAGACGGGATCGACTTGAATTCGATCCAGTGGGCCGCACACTAATCAACGAATCTCAGAAGGAGTACTGACATGGCATACTCGGACAAAGTCCTGGATCACTACGAAAACCCGCGCAACGTCGGCTCGTTCGACAAGAATTCCGACGACGTCGGCACTGGCATGGTCGGCGCCCCGGCCTGCGGCGACGTGATGAAGCTGCAGATCAAGGTGAACGAAGCCGGCGTGATCGAAGACGCCAAATTCAAGACCTACGGCTGCGGTTCGGCAATCGCCTCGAGCTCGCTGGTTACC
>CAJYXO010000253.1 GCA_913778765.1 uncultured Massilia sp.
CGCTGTGCTTCGGCGAGGCGACCAAGTTCTCGCAGGACCTGCTGGAAGCGGACAAGACTTATCTGGCCACCGTCCACCTGGGCATCACGACCACCACCGGCGACACCGAAGGCGACGTGCTGGAAACGCGCGACGTCGACGTGACTGCCGAACAGGTCGAAGCGGCGCTGGCGCGCTTCCGCGGTCCGATCCTGCAAGTGCCGCCGATGTACTCGGCGCTCAAGCGCGACGGCAAGGCGCTGTACGAATACGCGCGCGAAGGCGTGACCCTGGAACGCGAAGCACGGCCGGTCACCATCCACGAGCTGGAACTGGTCGCGATCGCGGCGCCGTTCCTGACCATCCGCGTCAAGTGCAGCAAGGGCACCTATGTGCGCGTGCTGGGCGAGGACATCGGCGCGGCGCTGGGCTGCGGCGCCCACCTGAGCGCGCTGCGCCGGGTGCAGGTCGGCTCGCTGACCACCGCCAACATGGTCACGCTGGAAGAGCTGCAGGCGCATGCCGATCCGCTGTCGCTGCTGGCGCCGGTCGACGCGCTGCTGTCGAGCTTCCCGCGCGTCGAGCTGACGCCGGAACTGGCGAAGCGCTTCCTGAACGGCCAGCGTTTGGCATTGGGCAAGGAGCCGGTCCAGGTCCCGGCCGGGCAGGGCAGGGTGCGCGTGTATGCGGACAATAAACTGCTGGGCACGGCCATCCTGCAGGAATATGCGATCCTGGCGCCGGAGCGGCTGATCGCGGCCAAGCAATAAATATCGGGCGGCGGGACTTGAAATCCGCCGCCGATGCGCCATATCGTCCCTGCCCCGGAGAGGCAGCCCCATGCTGCCAGCGGCGTCCGGGCACGTCATCAACATTCAACATTTCGCCGCTACGCTGGACACAGGCAGCAAATCGTTGAAATTCAAGTGTTTTTCCCGTCGTTGCGGCGCAGCATGACGCATAACCGTGCTATAGTAGCGGGTTCTGGAAATCGGCTATGCCGAGCGCCACTAGCCGAGCGCCCCTGAGCGGACGCCTCCACCCATCACGCAACATTCACTGTTGAATACGAACATGTCAGACACCAAACGCGCGATTCGTAATATCGCAATCATCGCCCACGTTGACCACGGCAAGACCACCCTGGTGGACCAGCTGCTGCGCCAATCCGGCACCTTCCGTGAAAACCAGGCGGTCGACACCCGCGTGATGGACTCGAACGACCTCGAAAAAGAACGTGGCATCACGATTCTGTCGAAGAACTGCGCGGTCGAGTACGAAGGCACCCACATCAACATCGTCGACACCCCGGGCCACGCCGACTTCGGCGGCGAGGTCGAGCGCGTGCTGTCGATGGTCGACTCCGTGCTGCTGCTGGTCGACGCCCAGGAAGGCCCGATGCCGCAGACGCGCTTCGTGACCCGCAAGGCGCTGGCCCTGGGCCTGAAGCCGATCGTGGTGGTCAACAAGATCGACCGTCCGGGCGCGCGCGCCGACTGGGCGATCAACCAGACCTTCGAACTGTTCGACAAGCTGGGCGCCACCGACGAGCAGCTCGACTTCCCGATCGTCTACGCCTCGGGCCTGAACGGCTACGCCGGCATGGACGAAAGCGTGCGCGGCGGCGACATGAAGCCGCTGTTTGACGCCATCCTGAAATACGTGCCGGTGCGTGACGACAACCCGGACGGCCCGCTGCAGATGCAGATCACCTCGCTGGACTACTCGTCCTACGTCGGCAAGATCGGTATCGGCCGCATCAACCGCGGCCGCATCAAGCCGGGCATGGACGTGCTGGTCGTGAACGGCCAGGACGACAAGAACCCGATCAAGGGCCGCATCAACCAGGTGCTGAACTTCAAGGGCCTGGAGCGCGTGCAGGTGGAAGAAGCCGTGGCCGGCGACATCGTGCTGATCAACGGTATCGAGGACATCGGCATCGGCGTGACCGTGACCGCCGTCGACACCCCGGAAGCGCTGCCGATGCTGACCGTCGACGAGCCGACCCTGACCATGAACTTCATGGTCAACACCTCGCCGCTGGCCGGCCGCGAAGGCAAGTTCGTCACCAGCCGCCAGCTGCGCGACCGCCTGGACCGCGAACTGAAGTCGAACGTCGCCCTGCGCGTGCTGCCGACCGACGACGACACCATCTTCGAAGTGTCGGGCCGCGGCGAACTGCACCTGACCATCCTGCTGGAAAACATGCGCCGTGAAGGCTTCGAGCTGGCGGTGTCCCGTCCGCGCGTGGTGTTCAAGGACATCGACGGCGTCAAGTGCGAGCCGTACGAGAACCTGACCGTCGACGTCGAAGAAGTCAACCAGGGCGGCGTGATGGAAGAACTGGGCCGCCGCCGTGGCGACCTGCAGAACATGGAATCGGACGGCAAGGGCCGTGTCCGTCTGGAATACCGCATCCCGGCGCGTGGCCTGATCGGCTTCCAGGGCGACTTCATGACCCTGACCCGCGGCACCGGCCTGATGAGCCACGTGTTCGACGCCTACTCGCCGGTCGACACCGGCAAGGGCGAACTGGCCGGCCGCCGCAACGGCGTGCTGATCTCGCAGGACGACGGCCAGGCCGTCGCCTACGCATTGTGGAAGCTGCAGGACCGCGGCCGCATGTTCGTCGAGCACAACACCCCGGTGTACGAGGGCATGATCATCGGCATCCACTCGCGCGACAACGACCTGGTCGTCAACCCGATCAAGGGCAAGCAGCTGACCAACGTGCGCGCCTCGGGCACCGACGAAGCCGTGCGCCTGGTGCCGCCGATCCAGATGTCGCTGGAATACGCCGTCGAGTTCATCGAGGACGACGAACTGGTCGAGATCACCCCGAAGAGCATCCGCCTGCGCAAGCGTCATCTGAAAGAGCACGAGCGCAAGAAGGCCAGCCGCGAAGCCGCGTAATCGCGCTTCCGCCCGGCTTCCGGTTCGCCGGATCGAAAAAACCCGCTGCTTGCAGCGGGTTTTTTTATTGGCTCAGGAATCCATCGATTTGGCTCCATGAGGCAGGACAAAAAATGCATTTAATTTAACGGAAGTAATAACATCCTTATCACTTAATTGACTTCCAATTAAGAAACAACGCTCCCAGGCGCTGCGGAGCCGAAGAGACACCGTCGATCACAATAAAATTGGAGATACCGCTATGAAACTGCTGAAACAACTCGCTGTCGTCGCTGCCCTGTCCTCGATCGCTTCGTACGCATCGGCCCTGACCCCGATCGCCGACAGCGACCTGTCCAAAGTCTCGGGCCGTGACGGTGTGTCGATCGCAGCCGACCTGCATATCAACATCGGTGAATTCAAGTACACCGACACCGACTCGACCGGCGGCTCGGTTCGCTTCGGCAACATCAGCATCACCGGCGCCATCGCCGCCACGATCGACATCGTCAACAACGCCACCTTCCAGGGTGAAGTGAGCGCCTTCAACGCCGACGGCACCGCCAACACCGCCACCACCCTGGGCGTGATCTCGCCGCTGGCCGTGCCAGGCGCCAGCGCCGGCCTGGCTGCCTTCGCACCGAAAGGCGACGTCGTCAAGATCGCGATCCCGCTGGTCGACACCACCAAGAACCTGGCGATGAGCGTCGACTCGATCAAGATGGGCAATTCGGATGCTTCCTTCGGTAAGTTCGAAATGAAAGACATCAAGCTGCAAGGCACCACCGTCTACATCTGGGCGCACTGATGCAAGCTTGGTAGTGGGACGGCCCGCGGCCACGAGCCCCGGGCCGTTTTTGAATGAACGCTCGTCGGGATGTCCATGCGCAGAACATTGTTGGCGTTTTTGTTGGCGTTTCTGGTGCTGACCGGAGGAACCGCCTCGGCCCAGATGCGCGCGCTGTCCGACACCGAGATGTCCAGCGTGAGTGGGCAAGGCCTGTTCACCGTCGGTAATTCCAGCTACAACGGTTTCGATTTCACCCGCATCGGCCTCGACGCCGACGTCACCCTGAACGCCAACCTGGCCAATCTGCGCCTGGGCGAATACACCTACGCCCCGCGCAACGGCGGCGGCGCCGACCTCGATATCGGCGCCTTGCGCTTCGGCCGCAGCGACGCCGGCGATGCCCAGCGCCTGGTCCACATCGGCAATCCCTATTTCGAATTCGTTTATCAAAACACCGGCGCCGCCGGCCAGCGCGAAGTGGTCGGCATGCGCCTCGGCTTCGACAGCATCTCCGGCGACATCGGCATGAAGATCGCGACCCTGTCCGGCGCGATGCGCATCGACGCGGGCGCTCTAGGGGCCATCGACACCCTGACCGATGCGGGCGGCGGCAAGCGCTGGGACGGCACCTGCACCGGCTGCACGCTCAGCCTGTCGCAGGTCGGCGCCGTGACGGCCGGCGATGCGAGCGGCCCGAGCCGCGATTTCTGGATCTCGGTGCTGAAGACGCCTGTGACGTTCCAGGCGGCGCCCGGGATGCCGGCCCTGACCGAAGCCCAGGCCGGCGTCTGGCTGAACTGGCGCGACAAGCTGGCTGCCCTGAACCTGACCGGCATGGTGCCGGCGAATAACCCGCCGGGGCATTGATGCGCGCCGCCGTTTTCCTCTTGCCGCTGCTGCTGCCCTGCGCCGCCCGGGCGCTCGAGCCGCTGCCGGACAGCGCGCTGGCCAAGGTCAGCGGCCGTGACGGCATGCGCTTCAACCTGTCCAACTTTTCCATGTCCGGCAACGCCGTGCTGCGCTACACCACGCCGGACGGAAGCGGCAGCATCGGCATCGGCCGTCTGTCGGCCTCGCGCTCGGACAACGTCGACGCGCCCTTCGCCGACCCGTACCGCCTCGACGTGATCTCGGGAGGACCAGGCCGGGCGGACATCGTCAACATCGCGATGCCGCGCAACCTGCTGGGACGCGAGGCCTGGCAGATGGCCTTCGACCTCGACGTGATCGACAGCGGCATCGCGGTGCAGGCAGGCAGCGTGACGATCAAGGACCTGGTCTACTACGGCGGCGGCATACAGTGGTCGACCCCGATCGACGGCGACGGCCTGGCCTTCGGCATCGCGACCCGCATGGAGATCGGCAGCGTGGCGCTGCAGCCGAACGGCCGTTTTGACGCCGGCGGGGCGCTGGTGCTGTCGGACCTGCGCATCGGCGCCGCCACCGAGGACGGTTCGGCGCCGAGCGCGCCCTGGCGCCTGGCCGGCATCGGCAGCCAGGCCGGCATCTTCAACGCCCGCACCGACGCCGCGGGGAACGCGAGCCTGCACATCGGCATCGGCTGGCCGGACGCCGGCGCCGCCGCCCCCGCCGGCACGCTGCAGATCGGGAACATCAGCTTCCGCAGCGATGCCGGCAACGTGGACCTGGGCAGCTCGCGCATCGGCGCCATTCAATTGCAGTACCTGGATATCCGCTTCCGTCCATGAAGAAGGTGCTCGTCCTCATCGCCATGCTGTGCAGCGGCGCCGCCACGGCCGGCGGCCCGCGGCCGCTGCCGGACAGCGAACTGGCGCAGGTGCGCGGCGCCGACGGCATCAGCTTCGCGGTCGACCTGAACCTGAACCGCCAGCCCGACTACGTCCTGGGGGACAGCCGCCTGACGATCGGCCAGAAGGTGGACGGCCAGACGACCTATATCGTGGTGCGAAATCCCGGTGGACGGATCCAGATGGTGGGCCTGAGCATCGGCGCGCAGACGGCCACCGATGGCACCAGCTACGTGGCGCTGACGATGCCGGCGTACACCCGCTTCCTCGATGCCGGTTTCGATTCGATCAGCGTGCAGACCGATGCGCGCGGCCCGGTGAGCGGCAACCTGGGCAGCGTCAGCCTGAACGGCGAGATGACGATGACGGGCCAGCTGAGGCTATGGTCGCACTAGCGCCTACGCGCTCTTCGACTTTTGCTGGAACTCGCCAGGCGCCTTGCCGAACCAGCGCAGGCAGGCGCGGTGGAAGGCGCTGGGATCGGAGAAGCCCAGCTTGTAGCTGAGGTTCTTGACGCTGATGCGGTCGCTGCCCAGGTATTGCTGGGCGATGGTGCGCCGCACTTCGTCGACCAGAGTCGAGAAGTCGGTGCCTTCGTCGGCCAGGCGCCGCTGCAGGGTGCGTTCGCTGATCGCGAGGCGCCGTGCGACCGCGTCGCGCAGGGCGCCGCCCTGGTCGATCATGGCCGGCAGCATCTCGCGCACGCGCGCCGCGAAGCTGCTGCGTTCGGCCTGCACCAGTCGCTCGTCGAGCAGGCGGAACAGGCCTTCGGCGGCGAGCGGATTGGCGGTCGGGATCGGCGCGACGATGTCGGCGTTGGCGAATTCGAGGGCGTTGGCGGGCGCGCCGAAGCGCACCGGGCAGCCGAAGCGTGCGGCCCACAGCGCGGGATCGTTCGGCGCCGGATAGGCGTATTCGACGCTGGCCGGTTTCAGGTCGGGGCGGCCGCCGACGAAGCGCAGGGTGGACAGCAGCAGGTTCCAGGTGAAGTCGTAGCGCTGCATCGGCACCGGGACCACGCCGCCGACCAGGTTCAGGCCGACGCGCACGCGGTCGCTGCGCGCTTCGATGGTGGCGCGCACGACCGGCGACACCAGCGGCATGTAGCGCATCAGGCTGTCCGCGGCCTGCTTCAGGGTGGGGGAGGCCAGCATCAGGTGGCCCAGCACGCCGAGCCAGCTGAGCGGATCGGGGGCGAACACGCGAAAGCCGATCAGCGGATCGCCGCTGGCCAGGGCCAGGCCTTCCCATAGCTGGCTGAACTGGTCGGACAGCGCCAGCAGGTCGGCGGCGCGTTCGCTGCCCTGCTCGAACCATTTGAGGCCGGCGCGATGGAAGAGGCCGTCGACGTCGACGCCTTCGGCGGAGAGGCAGCTCTTGATGCGTTGCACCACGTCGGTGGCGGACAAATACTTCACGCTGGACCTCGCGCCTGGGTCATGGTCGTCTCCTTGTTGGGGCGGCTGCGGGTCTGGCGCCCGCTTGCCGTTTTTTTATTATGTGTGCATGCCCAAGGTGAGTGATTCGGAAAATGATCTTCGTTTTTTCAAAAAACGATCATTGTTCCCTTACATGCGGGACTGTTGCCGGGCGCGCGCCGGCGTGATTCCGTAGGCATTCGAAAAGCAGGACGTCATGTGGCTCTGGCTGTTGAAGCCGCATTGCGCCGCAACACGGGCGATCGAAAAACTGGTGCGGGTCAGCAGTTCGTGCACGCGTTCGAGGCGCAGGCGCAGCACGTAGCGGTGCGGGCTCAATCCCATCGCTTCCTGGAAGATGCGGCGGAAGTGCGATTCCGATACGCCGGCCCGCTCGGCCAGTTCGGCGTTCGACAGCTCGTTCGACAGGTTCTCCTGTATCCATTCCAGCACGCCCTGCAGGCGTCCCAGCTGCAGGGCGTCGGGCGGCAGGCTGCGTGCGGTCTTGCCTTCGAGGACGCGGCAGGTCTGCTCGATCATCACATGGCTCAGGCGCTCGACGAAGGCGTGGTCGGCGAGGTTGGCGGCGCTGCTGCGCGCCAGTTCGCCCAGCAGCTGCTGGGCGCAGGCGTTCACCAGAGGATCGGAAAAGGGCGGCGCCTTGGTGCGCGCATTCAGCAGGCGCTGCAACTGGCGCACCAGCTCGTGGCTGGGGTCGAGCACGTGGAACATCGCCATGTCGATCGCGCCGCAGAAGGTCCAGCGGCTGGCGAAGCCGGGCTGGAACACGGTCGAGGAACCGGCCAGGAAATCGAAGGAGCGTCCCGCGGAGCGGCCGGCGGTGGCGCGCGCCCCGCCCAGGTGGCAGGCCAGCACCAGCGAATCCAGCGGCGGCACCTCGCAGCCGCCGAGCTGGAAGATGTAGCGCTCGGCCCGCAGCGGCACGCCTTTGACTTCGACGCTGACCACCGGCTCCCCCAACGCACTGCTGATCCTGTCCCAGGTATTCATCGTCCCGACTTTCGAATGAGCGGTTTTTTATAAAAACGACAGCGTTTTATAACATCCGAAAAGCTTGCCTGCATACAAAATATAGAAAAACTGCAATAAACGTAGTCAAAACGCCACGTTAAAAGCAGATACATTGAGGGAGCGCAAGACGCGCCCCGAGGGAGACATGAATGTTCGCAGTCCTGCTGGGCGTCCTGGCCGCGTTGCTGGGAGGATCGGGCGTGCTGGCCAAGCATGAGGCCAAGGACCGTCCGCTCGACCGCTTCGACATCCCGACCACCATGTCGGTGGCCGCCGCCGGCATCCAGAACGTCGGGATGGAGCCATTCTCCGAACTCAAGTACAAGAACATCGTCCACCAGGCCTACGACTACAGCTGCGGCTCGGCGGCCCTGGTCACGATCCTCAAGTACCACCTCGGCATCGACGTCAGCGAGCAGCAGTCGATGGAGGGCATGATGGCCTTCGGCGAGAAGGACAAGATCATCGAGCGGCGCGGCTTTTCGCTGCTCGACATGAAGCGCTACCTGGCCTCGATCGGCGTGGAAAGCGCGGGCTTCCGCGCCGAGATCGCCGACCTGATCACCCTCGACCATCCCGGCATCGTGCCGATCGACTACGCCGGCTTCAGGCACTTCGTGGTGCTGCGCGGCGTACGCGGCGGCCTGGTGTTCCTGGCCGATCCGGCGATGGGCAACATCACCTTCCCGGTCGAGGAATTCGCCACCCTGTGGGACCGCAACACGCTGTTCATCGCCTACCCGCAGAAGGACAAGCCGCCGGTCGCGAAGCTGGCGCTCAACGACAACGAGCTGGGCGTGGCCGACATGGACCGCGTGCGCGACCGCGGCCTGCTGCGCCCGCTCGACAACCAGCTGCAGATGGAACGCCTGCTGAACGGCTTCGGCGGCGTTTCGATCCGCAAGCAGTAGACCCAGCAGCACCCCATGAGACCCATGAAGAAGGACCACCAATGAAGATTCGTTCCCTGCCGGTGCTGATGCTCTGCAGCCTGCTCGCGCAACCCATCCTGGCCTTTGCCCAGCAGTCGTCCACGCCCGCGACCAGCGACGCGGTGCGCGACGCGCTGGCCAAGAAGGAGGGCGACACCGACAACACCACGCTGCTGAAGGAAACCCTGACCGCGGTCGACAAGCAGTACTCGCTGATCCGCAAGGGCGGGCTCCAGGTGAACTATGAGCTGAGCTACGCCTACATCGGCCAGGAGAAGATCAACACCGACCTGGCCTCCGGCCAGGCGACCCTGTTCTCGGTCCAGAACAGCAATTCGCACACGGTCACCAACACGCTGATGGTGGATTACGGCCTGCGCAACAACCTGACCGCCAACGTCAGCATGCCCTTCATCAGCCGCTACGCCGACACCACCAGCTATTCCGGCGTCTCGCACACGATTGGCGACCTGGGCCTGAACGTGCGCTGGCAGCCGCTCGAGGTCAAGCGCGACGAACCCACGCTGACGCTGACCGGCGGGGTGCGCCTGGCGACCGGCGACAGCCCCTTCAAGGTCGACAACGACAAGGGCCTGGCGACCGGCTCCGGCATCCACACCTTCAGCCTCGGCGCCAACGTGACCCGCATCGTCGACCCGGTGGCGCTGTTCGGCTCCCTCAATCTCGGCTACGGCCTGCGCGCCAAGCACCTGCACCAGTCCTTGTACAACGCGACCCTGCGCGAAGTGCGTCCCGGCGCCAGCTTCGGCTTCGGCCTCGGCTTCGCGTATGCGCTGTCGTACAAGATCACGACCTCGGTCTCGTTCCAGGAGATGATCTCGGACCGCTCCACGCTGTTCTTCGAGAACCCCGACCGCTCGCTGCCGCCAACCCGCGCCCAGACCCAGACCCAGGCCGCCGGCATCCTGTCCTTCGGCCTCGGCTACCGTTTCTCGCCCAAGACCACGGTCAACTTCACCGTCGGCGCCGGCCTGACCTCGGCCGCGCCGAACCTGACGCTGACCATGAGCGTGCCGCTGCTGCTGAAATGACGCCGCGCCTCCTCGCCATCGCCGCAGGCCTGGGCTTGTGCGCCGCCTTGCCGGCCGCGCGGGCCGGCGTGACCGACAACCTGGCCACCAGCCCGACCGCGATGGCGATGGGGAATGCGGTGACGGCCGATCCGCCCGGGATCGAGTCGATCCACTTCAACCCGGCCGGCCTGGCGCGCCTGAGCGGCAGCCAGAAGTTCGACGGCATCTTCGTCGCCTCGATCCGCAACGCGAACAAGTTCGTCAGCGCGCCCGACATCGACATCGGCGGCTTCAAGGAAGACCCGATCAACGGCATGTCGAGCGGGCCGGTGCGGCAGGCGGTGGCGCTTCCCTTCATCGGCATCCCGAAGGCGCGCCTGCCGGGCGTGGCGGTGCCGGGCCTGGGCTTCTCGTACAACGCGCCCGGATCGAACTGGACCTTCGGCACCCTGGTCTACCTGTCGCAGGCGATGAGCGTGGACCGCAGCAAGGACCCGAACGATCCGGCGCGCTTCGACGGCCGCCTGATCCAGCTGCAGCGCCTGAACTACCTGTCGCCGACCGCGGCCTACAAGGTCTCGGATACCTTGAGGATCGGCCTGGCGGTGCCGATCGCATACACCAACTTCGCGATCAACACCGACTTCCGCGCGCCGAACAAGCTGCTCGGCACGGTCGGCCAGCTGCAGCGGGCGATGTGCCCGGACGGGAACGGCACCGTCATCGACACCCTGACCTTCGGCCTGTGCGGCGGCGGGCCGGAAGCCATGGTCGACCCGTTCAAGCGCGCCGCCAACATCGACTTCGACATGCGCGCCTCCTTCGACCCGACCTTCAACGTCGGCATCCTGTGGGAGCCGAAGAAATGGCTGGCGCTGGGCCTGGTCTACCAGGGCGGCAGCACCACCACCTTCCGCGGCCAGTACACGGTCCACGCCGACCCGATGCTGCGCGGCTTCGTGCGCGGCCTGAATTCCAGCCTGCTGGGTCCCATCGTCGGCGCCGTCACCGGCATGCCGGCCGACATTCCCGAGTACCAGAGCGGGAACATGACCGCCAGGATCCCGTTCCCGTGGCGGGTCCAGGCCGGCATCAAGCTGATGGCCACCGACTACGTGCAGCTGAACGCCGACGTCAGCTACGCCGACTGGAACAAGTGGAACCAGCTGACCTTCGAGTTCGACCAGAGCGTCAAGCTGCTCGAGATGGCGCGCCTGTTCGGCTATGCGAACTCGCGCCAGGCGACCTTCAAGATGGGCTTCAGGAGCGTCGTCAACTACAGCTTCGGCACCCAGATCAACGTCACCAAAAAGCTCGCGCTGCGCGCCGGCTACGAGCCGCGCAAGAGTTCGATCCCTGGCAACCAGATGAGCCTCCTCGCGCCGCTGCCGGACACGAAGCTCAAGAGCCTGGGCGTGCGCTACAAGTTCGACAGCGGCGCCGAGGTCAACGTCACCGGCAGCTACATCAAGGGCAGCTACAACATCCCGGCGCGCAGCGACTGCAACCTGAACTGCGACGATTTCTTCAACCTGATCTACAACCCGTATGCGGCGACCACCGTGTCGGGGAGCCTGATCGTGCGCTACTTCGGCGCGTCCTACACGCGCCCGTTCTGACTATCAAACCATGGAGATGACGATGTCCCGATCGATGCAAGCCTTGCTGGTGGCTGCCGGCCTGAGTGTGGCCGGCAGCGCCTTCGCCCAGGCCACGCCCGCCGTCCCGGCCGACAAGCAGGCGCTGGTCAACCGCGTGCTGGCCAAGATGGCGCTCGATACCGTCGGCCTGCAGATGCTGCAGGCGCCGGTGGCCGAGATGGTGCGCCAGTCGCGCGTGGTGGTGACCAGCCGGATCCCGGCCGACAAGCAGGACGCGGTGATGAAGGACATCACGGCCGACGCCACCAGGTTCCTCGAACAGGAAGCGCCGCCGCTGCGCGCCAGCACCCAGGCGGCGGTGAAGACCAGCGTGGCGCCGCTGCTGGCGCAGAAGTTCAGCACCGAGGAGCTCAAGCAGCTTGCGGAGGTGCTGGAATCGCCGGTGCTGGCCAAGTTCGAGACCCTGGTGCCGGAGATGAAGAAGACGGTCGGCGACAACGTGGCCAAGGCCAACGCGGCGCAGATGCAGCCGAAGATGACCGAGCTGCAGAACCGGATCGGCATGCGCCTGCGCGCAGCGTCGGGACAATGAGCGGGACGAAGCCATGGACTGGATGACGCAGAAGCGCGACAAATCGCAGCTCGGGCAGATCCTGCTCGGCAAGAAGCTGATCTCGGAAGCGCAGCTCGAGGCGGCGATCCGCGAGCAGGGCAGGAGCGGCCGCAGGCTGGGCGAGATCCTGTCCGACATGAAGCTGATCACCGAAGCCCAGGTGCGCGGCGCGATCCGCCGCCAGCGCAACCTGCGCATGGCGGCGGCGCTGGCCACGGCCCTGCTTGGCCCGCTGCACGCCTATGCCGCGGTGACGGCGGCGCCGGCGGCGTCGGTCTCGACCCGCGCCCTGGGCGAACGCTCGCTGCGCGAGCTGTCGGACGAGGAGCTGGGCGAGATCATGGGTCAAGGATGGAGCAAAGGCGGCGACGACGCCGCGCTGCGCGACCAGGCGCGCCAGCTCGAGCAGCGCCTCGCGGCCCTGACCATGATGGCCGGTGCGCAGGCGGGACAGAACCTGTCTCACGCGCTGCCGGACGGCGGCGTGCGGGTGCTGGGCGAACTGGCCCAGGTCTTCAATCCGCTGGCGATGTTCCTGTCGGCCGATACCACGGTGCGCGGCGTGACCTACGATGCCGCGAATTCGCACGCGGTGGTGAACAAGGATGGTTCGATCACGCTGCGCATGCCGAGCACGATCGGCGAGATCAGCTTCCGCAACATCCGCGTGGGGAGCGGGCCGGGGCCGAGTTTCGGCAGCGTGGAGATCCGGGATATCGATTTGCGGGGGACGACGATCAGCGTCAGGCCGCATTGAAAATCCCTGGCTCCAAAACGTCGTCCCCGCGAAGGCGGGGACCCAAGTTTGCCAGCGCTAACGTAACGCACGCAGAACTTGGGTCCCCGCCTGCGCGGGGACGACGGTCTTGAGAGTATCTATTTAACGAAGGCCCAGCAGCGCCAGTACCCGCTCCCGGCTCACCCCCACCAGCGCCGACGTCAGCGACAGCAGCGATTCATAATCCGGATTCGACGCCGTGCTGGCGAATTCCTGCGCCGCGTCCTGGGCTTCCGGGGGCGGCGTGGTGGCCTGGGTCATCTCGACCGTGGCGGCCGACAGGGCGCTGCCGGCGGCGTCGCGCGAACGGCGCACGCGCTCCAGCGCCTGCACCACTTCACGCAGGCTGGCGCGCAGGGCGTCGCCAGTGCCGTTGGCGGGCCACTGCTGCGGCGCCAGCTCGGCCGGGACTTCTTCGGTGGCCACGCGGCCGCGGCCGCTGATGGCGATGCTGTCCTTGACCGCCGGCCAGTTGGCTTCCGGGGTCGTGAACACGAAGCCGCCCTGGCCGTCCAGGCCCGCGTTGACGCCCATCGGCGCCAGCGCGCGGTTGAGCGCTTCGGCGATTTCTTCGTCGGTCTGGTCCGGGTCGAGGTTCACCGACAGCTGCGGGCCGCCGACGCCGCCGACCGAGAAGGCGACGCTTTGCGGGCCGGCGCTGCGCAGCGAAGCGAGATCGAGGCCGCGGATGCGGAAGCGCTGCACGGCCGGCTTGCCGGTGAAGTTCAGGTTGGCGTCGACGCCGCCGCCGGCGCGCTTGCGGCGCGCGGACAGGGTTGAGGCCAGCTGGCGGACCTGGGCGCCCAGCTGCGTGCTGGCCTGGCTGTCGCTCCGCTGGCGCGCGGCGCCGCGGGCGCTGGTCAGCCTGGACGTCAGTTCGCCCTTCACGGATTCGAGCTGGCTCGCCACCTGGTCGAGGTAATCGAGGGCCTGCTGGGCGCGCGCGACCTGGTCCTGCAGCGCGCCGCCGATGCTGGCGGCATTGCTGCGCAGGGGAGCGGGGGCGGGCGCGCCGCTGGACGCGGCCTTGCCGGCGCCGCCGTTTTCCGTCGTGGGCTCGGCCGCATGCGTCTTGACCAGGCGGGACGCGGCGCCGGCACGCGTGCCGAGCGTGCCGCCGGTGCTGCCGGCAGTCGTTGGTCGAAGTGTCGTTTCCATTGCCATTAAAGCGCTGCGAACAGGGAGAGAGTTCCGATCTTGCTGTATGCCTTGTAGCTCGCCTGCAGGGCCGTCGAATAGCCGTTCAGTTCGATGGCGGCGGCGCCGACGTCGAGCTGGCCGATGTTCGTGATCGCCATTTTATTCGAGAGGCTGACGTTTTCGTGGTTGGCGTCGATCGTGTTGAGGATGTTCTGCTGGCCGCCCAGCACCGCGACCTTGCCCGACAACAGCTCCATCGCGTCGTCGAAGCCGTCCAGGTTGTTCGAGATGACGGTGCGCACGGCCGGATCGTTCGGGCTGACGCCCGGCGCCGACAGGGTGGCGATGGTCTGGTCGAGCTGGTTCAGCAGCTTTTCCAGGCCCTTCACGTTCTGGTTCGCGACCTGGGTGATGCCGTTGCCGACCACCACGGTCTGGTCGTTGGTGTTGCCGGTGTAGCTGTAGCGCGAACCGATCGGCGCGCTGGCGTCGTAGGCTATCGGCCTGGTGTTCGTGACGGTGCCGGAAAAGATGGTGCGGCCTTCCTGGTCGACCGAGTTCGCGGTGTACATCAGGCTGTCGCGCAGCGCGTTCAGCGAGGTCACCATCGCGTTCAGGTCGTCCGGCGCATTGCTGCCGTCGGCGGCCCACACCAGCAGGTCGCGGCCCGAGTTCATGTCGTTGACCATGTTGGTGAGGTAGCCCTCGTTCTTGGTCATGCGCTGCTTGACCGCGGAGATGTTGGCGCGGTACTGGTCGATCGCGGCTTCTTCGCGCCGCAGGCGCGAGATGCGCACGCTGTCGACCGGATCGTCGGACGGCACCTGGATCCGGTTGCCGGTGGCCATCTGCTCGGTCAGCTCGGTGATGCGGGTCTGGTTCTTCGCCAGCGATGCATTCATCATCGCCTGGTACTGGGCGGTTGCGATACGCATGATTCTCTCTCTTTCAGTCCGCCGTTCAGCCCATCATCGCCAGGGTGGCGTCGAACAGGGCGTTCGCGACCGACATCACCTTCAGGTTGGCCTGGTACATGTTCTGGTATTCGACCAGGTTGACGGCTTCTTCGTCCTGGTTCACGCCGCTGGTCGACTGCCAGTCCGCCTCGGCCTGCTGGCGCATGGTCTGGTAGGTCTCGAGGGCGCCCTTGTTCTGCTGGCTGTCGACCGCCAGTTTGCCGACCAGCTGGGTGTCGGCGTCGCTCAGCAGCACCGAGCCGAGGCCGGTGATGGTAAGCGTCTGGTTCTTGATGTCGACCAGCTTCTGCAGGTTGCCGGTGTCGCCCGGGGTGCCGTCGCCCGAGAAGGCCAGGTCGGCGGTCTGGTAGCCGCTCGCCACCTGCAGCATGTTCGAGGTGCTGCCGGTGTTGTAGACGAACAGCGGCTTGCCGCTGGCGCCATCCATGGTCTTCCCGAGCGCGAGCTGGGCATTGACCTTGTCGGCGATCTGCTTGGCCATCTCGGCCACGTTCTGCTGCATCGGCAGCAGGGTGTTCTTTTCGTAGCTGGACAGGCCGCCCAGCTGGCCGCCGGCGCCGGTGACGTCGAGGTCGAAGGTGGTGCCGGCGAAGCTCAGGCTGAAAGTCTGGGTCGCGCCGCCGCTGACGGACAGCTTGCCGGCCACGCCGCCCAGCACCAGCGACTGGCCGCTCCGCAGGGACACGTTGCGGGTGCCGTCCGGCTGGTCGCTGACTTCCAGCGCCATCTGGCTGGCGAGGCTGTCGATCGCCTGGTCGCGCGCGTCGATCAGCGACGAGGCATTGCTGCCGGTGGCGTTCGCGTTGGCGATGCGGGTGTTCAGCGTGGCGATCGCGGCGATCGAGACGTTGGCCGAATCGACGATGGCGACGCGCTGCTGGCGCACCGACTGCAGCTGCGCGTTATAGACGTTGTTCAGGCTGTTGAAACGCTGGGCCAGCAGTCCGGCCGCGGTGACCACCTGCTGGCGCAGCGGGGTCGAGGTCGGGTCGACGCCGGCCACCGCGTTCAGCGCGGCGAAGAATTTGTCGATGCCGCCGGACAGGTTGGCGTCGTCGTTGCCCATCACGGTCTCGAGCTGGGTCAGGTAGGGTTGGGTCTGCGAATGCGCACCCAGGTCGGACGCGGCGCGCCACAGCTGCTGGGTCTTGTAGTTGTCCGAAAAGCGCAGCAGCGAGCTGACGATGACGCCGTTGCCGGCCTGGTTCGAGCCGGATGTGGGCGCGACCGCGTTCAGCAGCGCCGCCTGGCGGGTGTAGCCCTTGGTCTGCAGGTTGGCGATGTTCTGGCTGCTCGCGGCCAGCGCCGCCTGCGAAGCGGTGGCGCCGGACAGTGCGTTGTTCAGGATACTCATGGGTGCGCGTCTTTGTGTGCGGGATCAATCGATACAGGCGACCGTTCAGCCCTTTTTATTAAGCCCCGGCGGCAACAATTGTCGAAGAATCGCGTCGGCCACGCCGAACGCGCGCTGGCCGGCCATGTGCCCGGACAGCAGCTTGTCCGCCATCTCCAGCATGTCGCTGTTGACCGGATCCTTGGCCGGGCTGTCGTCCGGCGCCAGGGTCTTCGCGCTTTCGCGCATCTGGTGCAGCATGTTCTGGATGAAGAAGCTTTCGAATTCGACCGCGGCCTTGGTCGCCTTCTTCACGTATTCCGGGTCCGGGACATCGGCGGCGGGCGCCACCTTGTCCAAGTTCGCTTCTTGGGCCTGCGCGTTCAGGGGATGGATTTTATCGAGCATCAGATCACCACCAGTTCGCCTTCGATCGCGCCGGCCTGGTCGAGCGCCTGCAGGATCGCCATGATGTCGTCCGGCGACGCGCCCAGGCTGTTGACCACGTCGATGATGGTCTGCAGCCTGGCGCCGGCCGGCCAGTGGAACATCTGGCCCGAGCCCTGGTCGACGCTGACCTTCGATTGCGGCACGACCTGGGTCTGGCCTTTCGAGAACGGGCCTGGCTGGCTGACCATCGCGCTTTCCGAGATCACGACCTTCAGCGCGCCGTGGGTGATGGCCGCCGATTTCACGCGCAGGCCGTCGGAGATGACGACGGTGCCGGTGCGCGAGTTGAACACGACCTTCGGCACTTCGACGCCGGCTTCGACCGGCATGTTTTCCAGCTTGGCGACGAAGGCCACGCGCTCGGTCGGGTTGGTCGGCGCCACCACTTCGACGCTGGTGCCGTCGGACGTGGTGGCGACGCTGCCGAAGCGGCGGTTGATGGCGTTGACGACGTTGGTGGCGGTGTCGAAGTTCGGATGGCGCAGGCGCAGCACGACCTGCTCGCGGGTCGCGAAGTCGGTCGCGATCTCGCGCTCGATCATGGCGCCGTTCGGGATGCGGCCGCCGGTCGGGGTGTTGACCGTCACCGAGGAACCGCTCTTGCCCGAGGCCGACAGGCCGCCCACCACCAGGTTGCCCTGGGCCAGCGCGTAGACTTCATTGTCGGCCGCGCGCAGCTGGGTTAGGAGGAGGGTGCCGCCGCGCAGGCTCTTGGCGTCGCCGAGCGAGGAGACGGTCACGTCGATCGCCTGGCCGCGGCGGTAACCCGGCGGGAACACGGCCGACACCATCACGGCGGCGACGTTCTTGTTCTTCGCTTCTTCGCCTTCCGGCAGCTTGACGCCGAACTGCTTGAGCATGTTGACGACCGACTGGCTCGAGTACTTCACCTGGGTCGAGTCGCCGCTGCCGTTCAGGCCGACGACCAGGCCGTAGCCGACCAGCGGGTTATCGCGCACGCCTTCGACGCTGGCCAGGTTGCGCAGCGGCTGGACGCGGGCCTGGGCCATCGCGTCGGCCGGGGAACGCGCCACCGACGCCGCCGGCGCCGCGCTGGCCTGCGAAACGAGGGCCGCCGCCAGCAGGATGGAAGCGATACGGAAAGCCGGGCTTCTTGCGAAAATTCGAATCATGTTATCCCTTGAGGGGCGGTCAGAACGGCATCAGCGGACCGGTGAAGAAGCGGGTCAGCCAGCCGGGGGTATTGGCCTCGGCCAGCGTGCCCTGGCCGGAGTAGGCGATGCGCGCATTCGCCACGCGCAGCGACGACACCTGGTTGGCGTTGTCGATGTCGGCGGCGCGCAGGAAGCCGGCCAGGCGCAGGAATTCCTCGCCCTGGTTCAACTGCAGGCGCTTTTCGCCGGCCACGCGCAGCAGGCCGTTCGGCAGCACTTCCTGCACGATCACGGTGACGGCGCCGGACAGCGCGTTCTGCTGGGTGCTGGTGGCGTCGCCCTGGAAGCCGCGGTCGGCGTTGATGCCGATCGCGGTCTTGGGGAAGCTCTTGCCGAGGGCCTTGAGCGGATCGACCGTGACGTCCGAGCTCTTCGAGAAGCTGGTGCCGGCCTTCTTGCTGGCCTGGGTGGTTTCCTGCAGCAGCACGGTGACGACGTCGCCGACGCGGAAGGCGCGCGCATCGGAGGTCAGCGAGACCGTATCGGCCGAGAACACGCCGCCGGACACGCCGGCGCGCGCCGGCGCGGCCTTCGGCCAGGCCAGGGCTTCGTCGACCGGCTTCGGATTGTTGAGGGGGACGCGCGAAGCGCAGCCCGCGAGCAGCAGCGTTGCGGCCACTGCCGCGGAGATCTGACGGATCATTTGACGAATGAAATCAACGGGAAGCGGAAGCCAGGTACTGCAGCATGTTGTCGGCGGCCGACAGCACCTTGGTGTTCATCTCGTAGGTGCGCTGGGCGGCGATCATGTCGACCATCTCTTCGACGACCTGCACGTTCGAGCCTTCCAGCGACCCCTGTTTCAGGGTGCCGAAGCCGCCGGTGCCCGGCTGGCCTTCGTTCGGGTTGCCGCTGGCGGTGGTTTCCTGGAACAGGTTCTCGCCGAGCGCCAGCAGGCCGGCCGGATTCACGAAGGTGGTCAGGGTCAGCTGGCCCAGTTCCTGCGGGGCGGTCTGGCCCGGCATGGTCGCGCTGACCATGCCGTTGGCGCCGATCGTCAGGCCGGTGGCGGTGTTCGGCACGGTGATCTGCGGGACCAGCGGCAGGCCCTGGGCGTTGGTCAGCACGCCGTTGGCGTCGACCTGCAGCTGGCCGGCGCGGGTGTAGGCCGGCTGGCCGTCCGGGCGGCGCACCTGCAGGAAGCCGTTGCCGGAGATGGCGACGTCGAGCGACTGGCCGGTGGTCTGGATGCTGCCGTTGGTGAAGACCTTCTGGGTGCCGACGATGTGGGTGCCGTTACCGAGCTGGACGCCGTTGGTGACGGTGTTGTCGGCGGTCTGGGCGCCCGGCTGCTTGTCGACCTGGTAGAACAGGTCTTCGAAGACCACGCGGTCGCGCTTGAAGCCGACGGTGTTCACGTTCGCCAGGTTGTTGGCGATGGCCTGCAGTTTCGCATCCTGTGCCTGCACGCCGGTCTTGCTGATCCACATTGCTGGATTCATGGGAAATTCCTTTTTTGATTAAGCGCCGATGAGACGGTTGCCCGCTTCATTCATGCTGTCGCTGGCCTTGAACAGGCGCATCTGGATTTCGAAGCTGCGGTTCAGGCTCATGGTCGCGACCATCTCCTCGACCGCCGAGACGTTGCTGCCCTCGAGGGCGCGCGGCTTGACGCCGACCGCCGGATCGACCGCCAGGGGCGCGCCGTCGCGGGTGACGATCAGGCCGGCCTCGTTCTTGGTCAGCTCCGCGCCTTCGGCGTTCACGAGCTTGAGCTTGTCGACCACCTGCATCTGGGTTGCGCCTTCGGTCAGCACCGAGATGGTGCCATCGGTGCCGATCTCCACCGCGGTGTGCTGGGGCAGGGTGATCGGGCCGCCTTCGCCGAGCAGGGCGCGGCCGTGCACCGACAGCGCGCCGTTGGCGTCGATCTCGATCTCGCCGGAGCGCGTATAGGCTTCGTTGTCGCCGTACTGCACGGCCAGGTAACCCTGACCGCCGATCGCCACGTCGAGCGGGCGCCCCGTCTCGCGCACCGCGCCGGCGCGGGTCGAGACGGTATCGGCCTGCATGGTCGACAGGTGGCGGTCGTCGTAGCCGAAGCCCGCGAGTTCCTTGTTGCCCGCCACTTCCATGCTGGCGCGGAAGCCCGAGGTGTCCATGTTCGCCAGGTTGTTGGCGTGGACCTGCTGCGACCGCAGCAGGCGCTCGGCGCCGGAGACGGCGGTGAAGATCAGCTTGTCCATGGATTACAGCGCCTGCATCAGCGACTGCATCATCTGGCTCTCGGTGGTCAGCACCTTCGAGTTGGCCTGGTAGTTGCGCTGCGAGGTCATGAGGCCGACCAGTTCCGAGGTGATGTCGACGTTCGAGCCTTCCAGCGCGCCGGTGACCAGCTTGCCCGACAGGCCCACGCCCGGGGTGTTGTACAGGGCGGTGCCGGAAGCGGCGTTGGCGGTCCAGCTGGTGTCGCTGATGGCCTGCAGCGCGCCTTCGTTGGCGAAGGTGGCGACGGCCAGCGTGCCGACCACCTGGGTCTGGTCGTTGCTGTACTTGGCGACCAGCGAACCGTCCGGCGACAGCTCGACGCCGACGAAGGCGCCCGAGGCATAGCCGTCGCTGCGGTTGGTGGTGGTGGTGGCTTCGCCGGCGAACTTGGTGGTGCCGGTGTAATCGATGGTAACGCTGCCCGCGGCTGCGCCACCGGTGGCCGGGATGCCGACGCTGATCGTGGTCGGCGCAGTGCCGGTCAGCACGCCCTTGTCATCGAAGGTAAGGGTCGCACCCTTGGCCGGAGCGGCGCCGCCGACGCTGTAGTAGACGTCGATCGTCTTGTCGCCGGTCTTGGCGAAATATGCCGACACGGTGTGCTGCTGGCCCAGCGAATCGTAGGCGACCGACTGCTTGACCATGTTGTAGGTGGTCGAGTCGGTTGGGTTCGGGGTGCCGGATTTCACGCTCCAGTCAGCCGACAGGTTACCGACAAAACTGACCTTGGTGGTCGCGACGGCCGGAATCTGCCCGGTCGGCACCTGGATATCGCCCATCGGACCCAGCGCGCCGCCGTTGGCCGGACCGTAGCCCTGCACCATCTTGCCGTTGCTGTCGATCAGAGTGCCCTTGGCGTCGGTCGAGAAGATGCCGACGCGGGTATAGGTCATGCCGCCCTGCGGATCGCGGCTGACGAAGAAGCCGCGGCCGTCGATGGCGGCGTCGAGGCCGCGGCCGGTGGTCTGGGTCGAGCCGTTCTGGCCGATGGTCTGGGTCAGCGAGCCGACTTCCACGCCGTTGGCCTGGGTGCCCGCATACACCGAGGCGAAGTTCGCGCGGCTGCTCTTGAAGCCGTAGGTGGCGGCGTTGGCGATGTTGTTCGAAGTGGTTTCCAGCGATTCGTTGATGGCCTGGATGCCGGACAGTGCGATGTCGAAGCTCATGTCGATTCCTTGTTCTTTAAGATTCGGTTTTACCGTTGAAGCCGGTGATGGACGAGGGGGCGACCTCGCCGATGTTCGCCACCTGCAGCACCACGCCGCCGTTCGCGACGCGCACGCTGTTCAGGCGTGCCGCGACTTCGATCTGCGGGGAGGTGCCGTCCGACGGCTTGGCCTGGATCGCATAGGTACCCGGCGGCAGGCCAAGGGCGTCCGGATCGATCGTGAAGCTTTGCGAACCGGAGCCGTGGGCGCCCAGTTCGATCGTGTGCTGCTGCCCGTCCTGGCCGGTCAGCACCAGCGAGGTGCTCGCGCTGGCGCCGTTCAGCTGGATCGTGCCGTGCACCGTGCCGCCCTCCAGCTTGAGGGTATTGGTGGCCACCGTGACTTCCGAGCCGACCTGGCCGCCCATCGCCAGCGTCTGCATGCTCTGCAGGATGCTGGCGTTGGCGGTGGTCATCTGCGACAGGTTCTGCAGCGCCTCGGTCTGGGACAGCTGCGACAGCTGGTTGACGTAGGCGGTCGGGTCCTGCGGGGCCAGCGGATCCTGGTTCTGGATCTGCGCCACCAGCAGCTTGGTGAACATGTCGCGGTTCTCGTTGGTGGCGGCCTGCGGCGCCACGGCGTTCGCGGCGCCGGCGGAACCGGCGAACTGGCCATTCGTGGCGGAAGTCGTCGTGACCATCAGCCTTCTCCCAGCTTGAGCAGCGACTGCTGCATGCCCTTGATGCGGCCCAGCACCTCGACGTTGGTTTCGAAGGCGCGCGAGGCCGACATCATGTCGGCCATTTCCGCCACTTCGTTGACGTTGGTGTAATAGACCATGCCTTCGGCGTCGGCCTTCGGATTGTCCGGCTCGTGCACGCGGCGCAGCGGCTCGGCGCTCTGCACCACGTCCAGCACGCGCACGCCGCCGCCGGCGGCATTGTCCATCACGGCCGCGAACACCGGCTTGCGCGCGCGGTAGGCTTCGGCTTCGGAGCCCGCCGCGACGTCGGCGTTGGCCAGGTTGCTGGCGATCGTGTTCAGGCGCACCGACTGCGCCGCCATCGCCGAACCGGCGATCTGGGAGATGTCCTTGAAGCCCATGAGGTTTATTGTCCGTTGATGGCCTTGGCGAGGCCACGCAGCTGCATGTTGATGAAGGTGAGGCTGGTATTGAAGTCGGAGGCGTTCTGCGAGAACGCGGCCTGCTCGATGCCGATTTCGACGGTATTGCCGTCGGCGCTCGGGTGGTAGGGCACGCGGTACAGCGGCGAATCCTCGCTCAGCGTCAGCTGCCCATTGTCGGCATCCTGGCGTTCCTGCAGCATGGCGCCGAAGTCGAGGTCGCGGGCGGTATAGCCCGGGGTGCTCTCGTTGGCGATATTGGCGGCCAACACCTTGGTACGCTCGGCGCGCAGTTCGAGCGCGTCGGCGTGCACCCCGAGTGCGTCCTTGAAATTAATCGTCATGCGCAGGCACCTCCTGTCTGTTGATGCGATGGATTGGTTAGAATCAGTTTTTTCCGCTGACGCTATTCTCTAATGATTGCTTTCTGTAAGGCAACCCTTGTTGCTTCGACATTCGTAGTATTTTCTGCGCTGGCGCAAGCTGCCCCCCAACCGATTCCGGTGCAAATTGAACAACTAGCACGTGCCGAGCTCGAAAAACAGATGGCCGCCGCCGGCTTGACCGAGGTGCAAGTCGACGTCGCCGTCGTTGCCGCCCGCGCCGCGCCACCGTGCGCCCAGAATGTCGCGATCGAAGCCCTGGATACCCGTTCTCCGCTGCGGATGCGCTTCCTGGCGCGCTGCAACGACACGCCCGGATGGCGGTACGAGTACATCGTTCGCGGCCGTGTGTCGGCGATGGTGGCGGTCGCCGCGGCGCCGGTTGCCGCCAATGAGGCATTGCTAGAGACACAAGTCACGATCGAGCGCCGTGATATTTCGAACATTGCCGATCCGATCAGTGCGCCCGAAGAAGCTGTCGGACAAATGTCACGCCGCATGTTGCGTCCAGGAGACATTTTGCGTAGCGGGCAGCTCAGCAGCCCGGTGCTGGTCAAGCGCGGCGATGCGGTCCTCATGATCGCGCGGCGCGAAGGCATCGAAGTCAGCACGGCCGGCGAGGCGCTGGACGCCGGCGCGCGCGGCGCCGTGGTCCGGGTGCGCAACGCCGGCAGCGGCCAGGTGGTGCGCATGCGCGTGGCCGGGCAGGGCACCGTCGAGCCCATCGCCAACGGGGTCAGCCCGTAACGCGGTCAACCGCTGATTCCCTGGAGCTTGCCGGCCAGGCGCGACAGCTTGGCCGCGTAGGCCGGATCGGTCGCATAGCCGCCCCGGGCCAGTCCCTGTGCGAAGGCGTGGGCGTCGCCGCCGGCGCCGAGCGCGCCGCGGAAGCGCGGGTTATCGATCAGCATCTGCGCATAGTCGCGGAAGGCGCTGGCCTGGTCCGGGTAGGCGCGGAAACGCGCGCTCGTCTTCAGCGCGGCGCCGCCGACGTATTCGGTGGTGGCCGATTCGGCAACGTCGCCGGACCAGCCCTTGCCGGCCTTGATGCCGAACAGGTTGAAGGTCGAGCTGCCGTCGGCGTTCCGCAGCGGACGCTGGCCCCAGCCCGATTCCAGCGCGGCATGGGCCGACACCAGTTCCGGCGCCACGCCCAGCTTGTCGGCCGCTTCCTTCGCCCACGGCGCGATGCTTGCCAAAAAGGCCTGCTGGCCGTCGGACGCATCGCCGCCGTCGCCGACGATGGCGTTCGCGGCCTGGCTGGCGCGCGCCTGCCACATGCTGCCTTCCGGGCTCAGGCTCGCACTGGTACCGGTGCCGGCGCCGACATCGCCGCCGCCGTTCTGGATGAAGGAGGCGACTTCTTCCTGCACAGAGCCGAAGATGCCGCCGAATTTTGCAGCCGAACCGCTGCCGCCGCCGATGCCAGGGGTCGGGCGGGTCGCGGCGGTCGGCGCGGTGGCGGGGGTGAAGGCGGTATTCAAATCAGCGTGGCGCATACAGCTGGTCCTCGCCGTGCAGCACGCGCTGCATCACGGAATACTGGTCGGCCATCAGGCTGCCGTTGCGGGCGGTGGCCTGTTTGCAGTCGCGGACCAGCTGCTCGAGCCGGGCCCAGTCGGCGCCGGCGCGGCTGCGCTGGTCGGCGGGCAGGCTGCTCAGCAGCGTGTCCATCGTGGCATCCAGGCCGTGCAGGGCGCGCACCAGCTGCACGCGCAGCTGGCGGCGCTGTTCCATCGCGTCCAGCTGCGGCATGAGTTGTTCGGCCAGCTCGCCCAGCTCGGCGCCGCGGTGGCGCAGCGCCGCCTGGAACTGGCGCTCGAGCAGGTCACGGATCGTGGCGCAGGCCGCAAGATCGGCCTGGATGCCGTCCAGCAGGCGGGCAAGGGCCTGGTCGCGGGTCAGGCGGCCCATGTTCAGCCCTGGCTCCCGTGGAAGCGCTGGATCAGCCCAGCCAGGCGGCCGGCGTCGAACGGCAGCTCGCCCTTCGACAGCGCGTCGCGCAGCTGGGCGACCTTGTCGGCGTCGAAGTCGGGAAGGGCCTTCAGCGCGCTTTGCGCCGGCTGCAGCACCGCGGACTCGAGCGCTTCGGTGGCATTGGATGGCACGACGGCCGGCGCGGCCGCGGGGCCGCCGGCTTGCGGCGCGATCGTGATGGAAGGGGTGGAGGCGCCAGTGATCTTCATGCGGGATCCTCGGGTTTTGGATTGAATCGTCATGGTTTCTTCGGCAATTGGCTGCGCAGTTCCTGGAGCGCTTCCTCGCCCGGCTTGGCGATGGACACGTCCTTGGCCAGGTCTTCGGTCTGCTTGGGCGTGCCGAACATCGCGGTGACGGCGGCGGCCTGTTTCGAGGTCAGGATCAGCAGTTCGATGCGGCGGTTGACGGCGGCATCGGGTTTGGTGGCGTCGAGCGGGGCACGGTCGGACATGCCGACCACCTGCAGGATGCCTTCCTTGCGCATGCCGCCGATCAGCAGCTGGGAGCGCGCAGCCAGCGCGCGATTGGCCGACAGGCTCCAGTTGGAGTAGGCCGTCGGATCGGTGCTAGTGTACTGCAAGGAGTCCGTGTGGCCAACGATGAGCATCTGATTTTCCATTTTTTCGAACAGCGGCGCCATGGCGCGCAACAGTTTCGAGAAGCGGTCGGTCGGAATCGGGCTGCCGCGCACGAACATGCCCTGGCGGTCGGTATCGTGCAGCATCACGCGCAGGCCGTCTGGCGTGACCACGGTGGCAAGGTTCGATGCCAGTCCGGCATCGGCGCTCATCTGCTGCAGCGCATGCGCCAGCGCCGCCAGCTCGGACGGCGATTCGTATTGCGTGCGGGCCGGCGCGGTGGAGGTGGTCTTGCCGCCGCTGTCGGCGCCTTTCGAACCGCCGTTCGAACGCGGCAGGGTGAAGCGTTCGATCAGGCTGCCGCTCGGATTGCCGGCGATTTCCGGCTTGCCGCCGCTGCCTTCGATCAGGCCGGCCGCGGTGTTGTCGCGCACGATGTTCTTGATGGCCGAGGCTTCGCGCGCCGCGATCAGCCACAGCACCAGGAACAGCGCCATCAGCGCCATGCAGAAGTCGGCGAATGCGACTTTCCACGCACCGCCATGCTCGTCGTCGTGGTGCTTGCCGCCGCCACGCTTGACGATGGTTTCCTCGTGGTGCTTGTCGCCTTTTTTAGCTGCTTGCATGCTGGTCGGTCTCGCTTCTCAGGCGCGCTTGCGGCTCGCGCCGGCGTCTTCGCCGTCGGCCATCGCGGTGATCCAGGCTTCCAGCTGGGCGAAGCTCGGCTTGGTGTTCAGCTGGATCAGGCGGCGGCCGGCGTCGATCGCCAGCAGCGGCGGCTTGCCGGCCACGTGGGTGCACAGCACGACCTTCACCGTCTCCATGGTCGACGCTTCGGAGTTCACCAGCTGCTTCATCATGTTCGAGATCGGATCCAGCACGCCGTAGCAGAAGAAGATACCGATGAAGGTGCCGACCATCGCCGCGCCGATGTGCTCCGCGATCTCGGCGGTGTCGGCGCCGCCGCCCACCGAATTCATGGTCATCACGATGCCCAGCACCGCGGCCAGGATGCCGAAGCCCGGCATCGCCTCGGCGATCTTGTGCAGCGACTTCGAGGGCTGGGTCAGTTCTTCGTGGATCGCGTCCAGTTCCTGTTCCAGCACGCCTTCCAGCTCGTGGGCGTTGATCTTACCCATCGCCATCAGGCGGAAGTTGTCGACGATGAAAGCCAGCAGCTTCGGCTCTTCGAGGATCAGCGGATAGCGCTGGAACATCGGGCTTTCCTTGGGCGCTTCGACGTGGGCGTCGAGCGCCTTCAGGCCGCCGGCGGCGGTCTGCAGCAGTTCGTACATCAGCAGCAGCAGCTGGCGCTGGAATTCCGAGTCGTGCTTCTGGCGGCCGGCGATTTTCTTGAACTGGACCAGCAGCTCGGCCAGCACGTGCTTCGGATTGCCCACGATCAGGGCGCCGAGGGCGGCGCCGACGATGATGAGCAGCTCGATCGGCTGCCAGATGGCGCCGACGGTGCCGCCCATGAAGGCGAAGCCGCCGAACACGGCGCCAAGCACGATGAGGATGCCGATAATTTGCATGGTTTTTGTTACCTTTCTTGTTCAGGCCTGGGCCAGCGCGGCCTTCATCTTGGCCAGTGCGCTCTTGTTGAGCTGGCAGACGCGCGCATCGGACAGATCGAGCACGGCCGCGATTTCCTTGTAGCTCAGCTCGAATTCGTAAATCATCTGGATCACGCGCTGCTCGCGTTCGGACAGCGCGTTCAGGGCCTGTTCGAGGCTGCGGCGCACCATGAACTGCTCTTCCGGGCCGGGCGCGCCGTGGGCGCGGTCGGCGGCTTCCTGCAGCACGTCGTCGAAGCTGAGCAGCTCCTCGGCGACGTCGTCGAGCAGGAACTGGCGCCATTCGTCCTGGCCGATGCCGAGCGCCTCCGCGGCTTCCTTGTCGTTCGGCTCGCGGCCCAGCTTGCGGGTGAGGGCGCGCACGGCGTCGCGCATCTTGTGGCTGTCCTGGCGCACGGCGCGCGGACGCCAGTCCTGGCGCCGCAGTTCGTCGAGGATCGCGCCGCGCACGCGCAGGCCGGCGTAGCTGGCGAAACCGGCGTCCGGGGCGCCGTAGCGGCGCAGCGCTTCCAGCAATCCCATCAGGCCGATCTGTTCCATGTCCTCGCGGCCGATCGCGCCCGACACCTGCGAGTTGAGCTGGCGTGCGATGCGCTTGACCAGCGGCGCGTAGGCGACCAGGTGGCGCTGCTCGTCCTTTGCGCTCATCGCCGCGTGGATCGCGGCGCCGGCGTATTCGCTGCTGGCGTAGCTGTCGGCGTAGTCGGTCATGTAGCCCACGTGTTCCCCTGCATGTCGCTGCACATTATTCGATGATCAGCTTGCCGATCATGACTTCGTCGAACGGCTTTTCCGTGCGCGTGCGTGCATAGTCGGCGTTGAAGGCATGGTTCAGCTGCTCGGCGTATTTCTCGACCGTCATGGTCGAGGCCTCGGCCATCGTGAAGCTCGACAGCGTGCGCACGGCCAGGCTGCGCAGCAGCGGCAGGTTTTCCTTGGCTTCCTTTTCCTTGTCCGGTTCGGTCGCCAGCACCAGGTCGGTCGACAGGTAATGGCTCTCGGCCTCGTTCGGGCCGCGGCGCAGCATCACGATCACCTTGTCGAGGGTGACGTACTTGACCGGCTTGCCTTCCTTCGGCTTCTCGGCTTCCTTCTTGCCGGTGTCCGCGGCGCTGGCCGGCTTGGGCATGAACCACCACACGGCGCCACCCGCGCCGGCGGCGCTGATGATGACGGCGCCGGCGATGGCGATGATCGTTTTCATTTTGCTCATGATTGTTTTCCGCCCAGCGTGAAGCCGGACGCGTTGTTGTCGGCCTCGGCCAGGGCGCGGCCGGGCTGCTGTTCTTCCTGTCCGCGGTCCGGATTGCGGCCGCGGCCCTGCTGTGGATCGCCGAACGGCGCCGCGCCATTCTTCTGCGGCGGGGTCACGGTCACGGCGACCTCGGTGAACTGGCGCTGCGACAGGTCGCTGCGCAGGTTGTCGCTGACGTTCTGCAGCTGGCGCAGCACCTCGCCGTTGGTGGCCGAGATGTTCACTTCCAGCGTGCCCGCGCTGTGGCGGATCGCGATGTCGATGCGGCCCAGCTGCGGCGGCTCGAGGCGGATCACGGCCTGCTCGATGCCCTTGCCGACCTGGACGTTCATGCGCTCGCCGAGCGCTTCCTGCAGGCTCTGGCGCCATGCGGTCGGCGGGCCGGCCAGCTTGACGGTATCGCCAGCCGGTGCGGCGGCGGCCGGCTGCGCCGCCAGCATGCCGGCGACGGCGGCCGGCGCGGCATTGCCGCTGCTATTGCCGTTGCCGTTGCCGGCGGCGTGGTCGGCGCCGCGGTCCCGGGCGCCGCTGTCGGCGGCATTGCCGTCGGCCTGGGCGTGGACCGCCAGGCGCACCATCGGCGCGGCATCGGGCAGGGCCGGACGCGCGGCCGGCGCGCTTGCCTGCTGCGGCAGGGCCAGGCCCTGGTCCTGCAGCGCGCGGCTGCCGGCGCCGACGCCAGTGCCGGCGGCAGCGACCGCGGTGCCGCCGGCGGCCGGCTTGGCGTCGTCATCGGATTGCGCCGCGGGCTGCACGGCGGGTTGCGTGCCGGCTGGCTGCGCCGCCTGCACGGCCTGCGCCACCTGCATCGGGCTCAAGGGCATCAAGGGCATGGCCATCGCGGCCAGCAGCGCGCCGTCCTGCGGCTGCGCAGCGGCGCTTGCGGCGCCGGCGCCGTCGTCGGCACTGTCATCGGCGACAGCGGCGGCATCGCCTGCCCGGGTCGCGGCCGGGGCCTCGGCGGCATCCGCCGGCAGGCCGGCCTGGACGGCCAGCGCGGCGGCCTGGGCCTGGTCGCCGAGCCAGGCGGCGAAAGCCTGGGCCGGCGCTGCGGGCTGCGCCGCGGCGTTCGGCTGAGCCGGCGCGGCCTGCATGTCGGCGGCCTGGGCAACCTGCGCCGGCTGGCCGGCGTCCGCGGTCTTCGCCGCGGCGGCGGCGGATTGGGTCATCGTATTCATCATCATGCTGCGTTATCCATGGCGTAGGCCATCCAGCCTTCCTTGTTGTCGCGCATGTCGTCCATGCGCGTCTTCAGGGTCGATGTGGCGGCGGCGACGGCGTCGAAGGCGTAGTCGTGGGCTTCGCGTAGACGCAGCAGGGCCGCGCGTTCGGCGCGGCTGAGCGGACCGCGGGAGGCCAGCGCCTCCAGCTGCGGCGCCAGCGCCTGCGTCATCTGCGCCAGCTGTTCCCAGGCGGCGCCGTCGGCGGCGCTGCGCAGCGACTCGGCGCTGCGGAGCAGGGCGGAGGATTTATCCATTGCGCGCCTGCACGCCGGCCCAGCCCTGGCGGATGGTGGTCATGATCTTCACGACTTCGTCGACCATGTCCGGATCCTGCTTCACGCCGGCGGCATTCAGGTGCTGGCCGCAGAATTCATACAGGTTGGCGAGGTTCGAAACCACCTGGCCGCCGCCCTCGAAATCGAGGGAGCTGGACAGGCCGTTGATGATGTCGACGCATTTGTTGATGCTGGCGGCGCGGGCTTCGTAGCGCTTGCCCACGATATGGGCGCGGGCGCGGGCCAGCTCTTCCAGCAGGCCGTCGGTGAGCAGGAGCACGAGTTCGATCGGCGAGGCGCGCGAGGTCTGTGCGTCCAGGTTGGTCGCGTGATAGCTGCTGTAGGCTTCTTGATAGGACATGATGTTCTCTCGGACGGTGCGTCGTTCAGGACGACTTGTCGCTGCTGAAGATGGCGTCGAACAGCGACACATTGCTGGTCATCGTCGACTGCAGCGTCTGCAGCTCGGTGAATTGCTTCAGGTAGCGGGTGTAGGCGGCGTCGAACTGCGCATCCAGATCGGTCTGGCGTTGGCTCAGCGTCGACTGCAGCTTGGTGACGGCGTCGTTGCGCTGCTTGAGTTGACCGGTGGCGCTGTTGCTCCACAGGTTCAGATAGGTATTCAGCGAGCCGGCCACGCCGCGCGGATTGCTGGTGCTGGCCGAGCCGATCAGCTCATCGAGGCCGTTCGGATTGGCGGCCAGCTGCTTGGTTAGGCGGGTCGAGTCCAGGCTCAGGGTGCCGTCGCGGGTGGCGACGATGCCGTAGCTGGCCAGCGAGCTGCTGCCGGTCGAGCGCACCAGGCTCACCAGGCGGCTCTGCAGCGCCTTGATGCCGGCATCGTGGGCGAAGGCGCCCGCGGACTTGTCGTTGGTCGGGTCGCCGGCATCGACCAGGCCGTCGATCGCGGTCTTGAGCTTGTTGTAGGCGTCGACGAAGGCCTGTACGTTCGAGATCGTGCCGCCGGTATCGCCGGCCACGGTCAGCTTGATGTCGTTCTCGCTCGCGGCCTGGGCGCGCGTGAAGGTCATCGAGACGCCGTCGATGTTGGTGAAGGTGTTCGAGGCCTGCTTGATCGCGGTGCCGCCGCTCTGACCGCCCAGCAGCACGATCGCATCCTGGGCCGCAGCCAGCGTGCTGCGCGTGCCAAGGCCGGTCTGCAGGGCGGCATCGGTCACGCCGGACGCATCCACCGACACGGTATTCGCCACGCCGGTGCTCTTCGAGCTCAGCACCAGGCGCGCTTCGGTGCCGATGGTGACCACGCCGGCCGAGACCAGGCCGGCGTTGCCGCTCGAACGGTTGATCGCCGCCGCGACTTCGCGGATGCTCAGCTTGCCGTCCTTGTCGGTGTCGGCGCTCGCGCTCGATAAGTCGACATCGAAGCTGGCCGTGGTGGTGCCGGCGCCTTCGTCGGACAGCTTGACCTTCAGGATGCCGCCCGCGCTGCGGCCGTCGCTCAGGCCGTTGTACGAGACCTGGCTGGCGGTCGCCAGCTGCTGCACGAACAGGCTGTAGGCGCCGCTCGGCGCGCCGGCCTTGGCGGTGGTGGTGCCGATGCTGGTGTCGGACAGGGTCGCGCTCTGCGCCAGCACCGACTTGCCGAGGCCCGTCAGGGAGCTCAGGCTCGTCTGGAAGGCGGAGATCGCCGAGCTCAGTTTCGACAGCCCGCTCGAGGTGGCGCCGGCGGTCTTGGTCTGGTTGGTCAGGATTTCCTGCATGGACGCAGTGAATTTCTGCGCCATCGCCTGCGCGGTGCTGGTCGGATCGTAGCTTGGGGCGTTAATGGTGGACATGCGTGCTCCTTATTGATTTGCCAGCCACGACTGCGTGGCGATGTCGTCTTCGCGCTTGCGCTGCGCGCGGTCCTGCTCGCGCGCATGCGCGGCTTCGTGCTGGGCCAGCACCTTGCCGAGCAGTTCGCGTTTGGTCCAGGCTTGCGCCAGCTTGCGCTGCGAAACCTGCATGTTGGCTTCGTGCAGGTGCAGGTCGGTGCGCTGGTTGTCGGCCAGCGCGAACACGGCCTGCTTGTAGTTGCCGCAGTTGGCCGCCAGCGCCGGCGACAGCTTGCTGCCTGCCGGTGCCGACGGGCCGCTGCCGACCGCGAGGTCCGTGAGACGGTCGACGGTGGCCTGGTAGCGCACGCGCATCGCTTCCTGCTTGGCCAGCTCGGTCTGTAGGCGGTCGACTTCGGTGCTGCGCAGGCGCACCAGGGTGCCGAGACTGTCGATGGTGTTTTGCTTGCTCATGCCATCATCGCTTTCAGCTGGTCGACGCAGGGCGAGAACGGCGCGTCTTCCTTGGTGCCCTGGCACAGGAAGGCCTCGATGTGCGGATGCAGCTTCACCGCGCGGTCGGTTTCCGGATCGGCGCCGGGCTGGTAGGCGCCGAGCGGGATCAGGTCGCGCACGCGCGCATGCTTGGCCATCGCCGCCTTCAGCCGTCGCGCCGCCTGCGAGTGCTCGGGCGTGACCACCTGGGCCATGCAGCGCGAGATCGATTGGGCGACGTCGATGGCCGGATAGTGGCCGCGTTCGGCCAGCTCGCGGGTCAGCACGATGTGGCCGTCGAGGATCGCGCGGGCGCTGTCGACCACCGGGTCCTGCTGGTCGTCGCCCTCCGCCAGCACCGTATAAATGGCGCTCATGCTGCCGTTCGGGTTTTCGCCGTTGCCGGCCGATTCGCACAGTTGCGGCAGGTGCGAGAACACCGACGGCGGATAGCCGCGCGTGGCCGGCGGTTCGCCCAGCGACAGCGCGACTTCGCGCAGCGCCATCGCGTAGCGGGTCAGCGAGTCGCACAGCAGCAGCACGTTCTGGCCGCGGTCGCGGAAGTGGGCCGCGATCGAGTGGCACAGCTCCGTCGCCATCACGCGCATCATCGGGCTTTCGTCGGCCGGCGCGACGACCAGAACGGCGCGTTTCAGGCCTTCGGGACCGAGCGACTTCTCGACGAATTCGCGCACCTCGCGGTTACGTTCGCCAATCAGGCCGACCACGATCACGTCGGCCACGGTCTGGCGCGTGATCAGGCCGAGCAGCACCGACTTGCCGACGCCGGAACCGGCCATCAGGCCGACGCGCTGGCCCTTGCCGATGGTGAGCATCGAATTGATTGCGCGCACGCCGACGTCCAGCGGCTCTTCCACGGGCGCTTTGCGCAGTGGGTTGACCTTGGGCGGCGTGGTCGACAGGATCTGGTCGCCGCCGAGGCGGCCCAGGCCGTCGATCGGTTCGCCGAGGCCATTCACCATGCGCCCCATCCACGACGGGCCGATCTCGATGCGGGACGGACCGGCGGCCGGCAGCACGCGGGCGCCGGTGACCAGGCCGTCGGACTGCTTGAACGGCATCAGGTAGGTGACCTTGTCGCGGAAGCCGACCACCTGCGCGTCCAGCCATTCGCCGTCGACCAGTTCGACGCGCGCGCGCTGGCCGGTGTGCAGGCGCACGCCGACGCTCTCGAGCAGCAGGCCCTGCACCGCGACCAGGCGCCCGGTGGGCGTGGCCACCGGCACCGCGCCGATGTCGAGCGAACGGAGCGTCTGGGCGAGGGCGCTCATGCTTCCTCCTGCGCCACGTCGGCAGCGGCCAGGCCTTCACGCACCTGGTCCATGCAGGCCGCAAGACGGCCCTGGCAGCCGGCGTCGACTTCGTGGTCGCCGGCCTTTACGCGGCATTCACCCGGCTCCAGGCGCGGGTCGGCCAGCAGGTTCCATTTCTTGGCCTTCTTCGGGTCCAGTTCCTGGATGCGCTTCATTTCCTCGGGGTTCAGCATGACCTCGACGTCGTCGCGGGTCGGCGGCATCGCGGACAAGGCCTCGTCCACCAGGGCCAGCATCTGCACCGGCTGCAGCGCCAGTTCGGCGCGGATCACCTGGCGCGCGATCTTGCCGACCAGGTCCACGACTTCCTTGCGCTGGGCATTCTTGTATTCGGTCTTCAGCTTCTTCAGGCCGCGCAGCATCGCGTCGACCGGCTTGGCCAGGGCTTCGAGTTCGGCCAGCGCCTGCTGGCGGCCTTCCTCGATGCCGCGCGCCAGGCCCTCGGCGTGGCCGGCGTCGAAGCCTTCGCTGCGGCCCTGCTCGACGCCGACGTCATAGCCGTCCTGCTGGCCCTGGCGGAAGCCGTCGGCCATCGCGCCCTGCCAGTCCTGTTCCGGGGTGGACGAAGTCGAGGAGGGTGCGGTGTTACCGTGCGCCGCCAGGAATTGCGCCAGGGGCGGGAAGTGATAAGGCCGGAATTGCTTCATTCGGCGGTCGCCTCGGCGAACAGCTGGACTTCGATGTCACCGTTGTCGGCCAGGTCCTTCACGGCGGCCATGATCTCGCGGCGGGTCTGCTCGATGCGCGACATCGGCACCGGGCCGGAACGGCGCATCAGGTCTTCGAAGCTCTGGGCCTGGCGCTTCGGCATCGCGCCCAGGATGACTTCGCGCAGCGCCGGCTCGGCGCCCTTGAGGGCCACGGCCCACTGCTCCAGCGGGATCTCGTCGAGCAGGCGCGTGATGGTCTGCTCGGTCTGTTTCGACAGGATGAAGAAGTCGTACATCGACATCTCGATCTGCGACACCACTTCCGGATCGTGGGCGCGCAACAGCTCGACCATCTCGGCGCGGTTGTTCGGCAGGCGGTTCAGGATCTCGGCGGCCTGGCGCACGCCTTCCACGGCGGCGCTCTGGGTGTCGAGCGCGGACAGGCAGCGCTGCACCAGCTCTTCCAGCTCGGCCAGTAGTTCGCGGTCGATCTCTTCCAGGCGCGCCAGGTTCAGCAGCACCAGCTCGCGGCCCTCGGCCGGCAGCGCGTCGATGATCTGGCCGGCCAGTGCGGGCGGCAGGAAGGCCAGGAACACGGCCTGCATCTGCACGTGCTCGGCGGCGATATAGTCGGCCAGCCACTTCGGCGAGGCGTACTGCAGGCGCGCCATCATCGGACGGATCGCATCGCCGTAGATGGTGTTCAGCACCGAGTTCGCGATCTCGCTGCCGAGCGCCAGGTCGAGCGAGCGCTTCAGGTAGTTGCGCGAGGCGCCGTGCAGGCCGCTCTGCTGGCGGTAGTCGTCGAAGAACTTCTGGATCGAGTTCTTCACGGCGTCGACCTTGATGCCGCTCATCCGGCTCATCACCTGGGTCAGCTCGATCAATTCCTCGCGCTCGAGGCAGCGCAGCACGGCGGCCGCCGGTTCTTCGCCGATCGACAGCAGTACGATCGCCGCCTGCTCGACCGGGGTCAGCGCCACTTCTTGCACGTCGTTATTGTTCAGATCCGGCATTTTTCTTCTGCACCCATTGTTTGACCACTTCCGCCACCCGTTCCGGCTCCTTGCCCGCCAGGTTCTTCAGGTGGTCGACCATTACGTCCACGGCCGAACCGGCCGGTGGCAAATCATAGTTTTCCAGCAGCGGCTGGACCGGCATGGCGCCGCCCAGCGCAGCCGTGCCCGCAGCCGCCGGCAGGGCCACAGCCGCCGCATTGCCCGGCAGGGCCTGCGCGCCCGGTGCGGCCAGGGCGCCGGCGGCGCCCGACGCTGCCGCTGCGCCGCCCGGCAGCTGGGCCAGTGCCGGCGCTTGTGCACCCGGTGCGGCGCCGCGCTGGGTCAGCACGCGCATCAGCGGACGCAGCACCGCGAACCAGGCGAACAGGGCGCCGACGAGCCAGGCCGCATAGCCGGTCATGTCGACCACGTTGTCGCGCTGCTGGTACCACGGCTCGACCGGGGTCGGGGCCGGGAAGCTCAGCGAGGACACGGCCAGCACGTCGCCGCGGTTGGCGTCGATGCCCAGGCCGCCGCGCAGGATCTTGTCGATGTTGGCGATTTCGGCCGGGGTCCAGCCGGTCTTCGGCGACGCCGCCTTGGCGTTGTTCAGCACGACCGCCACCGACAGCTTCTTCAGGCGGCCACGCGAGCGCTTGATCTGGGTGATCGCGCGGTCGTAGGCGTACTGGCGGGTGGTGGCGTTCTTGCGCGCGCTGCCGTCGTCGGCCTTGGCGTTCGCATCGCCGGCGGCCGGGTTGTTCGGATCGGCGGTGCTCGATACCGGCGGGCGGTTCGACAGCGTGCCCGGCACGCCCATCGCCATGCGGTTCTTCTCCATCTCTTCGCGCATCGCTTCGCTGGTGACCTTCGGGGCTTCGCCGTACTTTTCCTGGGTCTCTTCGATCTTGTCGTTGTCGACGTCGGCGGTCACGCTGACCTTGAAGTTCTCGGCGCCGAGCACGGGACCGAGTAGCTCGTTGACGTTGGCGCGGACGTCGTCCTGGAAGCGCTTGGCGGCGGCATCGCCCTGGGCGGCGCCGTCGAAGCCGTCGGACAGGTCGACGCGCGAGGACAGGTAGTTACCGTTCTGGTCGACCAGCGACACGCGGTTCGGAGCCAGGCTCGACACGCTGCCCGAGACCAGGTTGACGATCGCGGCGATCTGTTCGTTCGACAGGGTATGGCCCGGCTTGACCGCGACCACCACCGAGGCCGACGACTTGTCGCCGTCGCTGGCCACGAAGGAAGTCGACTTGGCGATCGCCAGGTGCACGCGCGCCGAGGCGATCGCATCGATCGTCAGGATCGACTGCGACAGCTCGCCTTCCAGGCCGCGCCGGAAGCGCACGTCCTGCACGAACTGCGACACGCCCAGCGGGTCGCTCTTGTCCATCAGCTCCAGGCCGGCCGGCAGCTGGGCCGTCACGCCCTTCGCCGCCAGCAGCATGCGGACCTTGCCAAGCTGGCCGGCGGGGACCAGCACCTGGCCGCTGTCCGGGTGGACGCGGTAGGGCACGTGCTCGGCTTCGAGCACGGACATCATGTCGGAAGCGGCGACCTTTTCGCGCGCGCCGAAGACCGGCTTGTAGTCGGCCTGGTCTTTCCACATGAAGAGGGTGACCGCGGCGGTGATGGCGATCGCCAGCACCAGCATCGGGGTCAGGTTTTTCGATAGCGCGGGCGGCAGCGCCGGCAGGCGTTTCCCGCCGATGGCGGACTTGAGAGCAGCAATCACGGTGAGCTTCTTCCTGATCAGACGGGGAGCTTGAGCAGTTCGTCGACGGCGCCCATGACCTTGTTACGGACCTGCATCAGCATCGAGAAGGACAGGTTGGCCTGCTGCGAGGACAGCATGGCGCCGACCAGGTCGTCGCTCTTGCCGCTGTCGACGGCGGCCATCTGTTCGCTGGCGGCGCGTTCCTGGTTGTCGACACTGGTCAGCGCGTCTTTCATGCTTTGCGCGAACGAGACGTTGCCGGTGGCGTTCTCCTGGGTCGGCTGCCCGGCGTCGAGCGCCGGCGCCACGGCGAGGCGGCTGGCGTCATTGGTCAGGGCGGCCAGATCGGCACGGATCAGACCGGCAAGTTCAGTTCCCATCGTGTTTTCCACTCCCATGCGTAAATATTCGTGTGTGACAGTTGGTAGTGATTTGACAGTGTTTCCAAGTGTCAATGTGTCGCAATTTCGATTGCGCTTTGGAAATTGTTAAATTTTCAGGTTGCTCCCAATGCTTGGTTTCCGTCGCGGAACCGGGGAGAATACCAGCGCCACTCCGTATTACCCAGGGCGAATTTCTGCAATTCCCTACCTGATGCGTGCATCTTACCGTACGGCAATGACGAATTCAAAGAGGAATCTCAAGTGGCGAGACACAATTTAGCAGGTATAATAGTTGCCCATGGGAATGAAAAGAAAGCATTCCCGCTTATTAAATTGTTAATTCGAACATGCCGATCGCCAGTCTAGACTCCACCTCGCAGCACCAAGTGCTCGATCCCTGCCTGCTGGGGCGTCCGGTGCATCTGCTGCCCCAGTTCGCGGTGCGCCTGCAGGACGACCTCGACGCCGCCATGCAAGGCAGCGCGCGCCGTTATTGGGGCGGCTGGCGCCTCGACGGCGTCGAATTCGGCCGGGTCCCACAGGACCCGGGCCTGCGTTGGATGGCCGCAACAGGCGCCCTCGGCACGGTTTCGGTGGCTTTCGAGCGTGGCTTGTTACTGACACTGTTGGAACGGCGCTACGGTGGCCGTAGCGCCGCCGCAACGCCGCGCGATCCCGGCAGCGAGCGTATTACGGCGACGGAAGAGCGTCTTGTCGTCGTCCTGACGCAACACATGATCGATCTGTTGTATGCACGCGTCGCTGCCAGTGTGGCAATGGAAGTCGCGCCGGTCCCGGTGCCGGCCGGCGCCGTGATCGCTTCGACCATGCCGGGCAAGAGCGCCTGGACGGTCTGCGTGACGGTACGCGATGCCAATGGTGCAATCGGTCGTTGCTGGATTGCGCCGGATCAAAGCTTGATGGGGGCGATCCTGGGCAGCCTGCGGCCGGATCAGCCGCGGACGCATGCAGTGCGCGGCCCCGCCGAGCCGCTGTCGTCGAAGCTTCAGGTCAAGCTCGACGGCCAACTGGTCTCCAAGGAGATCACCCTGGGTGCGCTGTTCGACCTGAAAGTAGGGGACGTGATCCCGGTCAATGTGGGCCGTGCCGACGTCCTGCTCGATGAAGCACGCTTGTTTACAGCGGCGGTCGCCGAGCACAAAGGAAAGCTGTGTTTAACCTCTTTTGAAGATGCCGAATAAATGGACATGAACCTGAACGAGCACATCGCCGGTGGCGACATCATCATCGACGATCTGGAAGGCGCCGAGACCCCGGCTGCCGCACCGAGTGGGGCGGCCAAGTCGGCCCGCCTGCCGCAGATGATGCGCCGCATCCCGGTGACCCTGACGCTGGAAGTGGGTTCGGCCCGCATCTCCCTGCAGGAACTGATGGACATCGGTCCGTCCTCCGTGCTGCCGCTGGACGCGCTGGCCGGGGAGCCGCTGGTCATCAAGGTCAACGGCGCCGCCATCGGTCGCGCCGAAGTGGTGGTCGCGGGCGAGCAGTACGGCCTGAAGGTGATCGATCTCGACGGCCTGAACCTGGACCTGATCGCACCATGAGGTTCGCACGTGGCGGCGCGCAGTCCGTGCGCCGTTATGCGCCGGCGTTCGCCGGCGCTTTCCTTTTGCTGGGCGCCGGCCTCGCCGCGGGCGCAGCGCATGCGGCGCCGCAAAATCCCGACCTCCTGCCGGGGATCATCCCCGGCACCGGCAGCGGCCTCACCGTGAAGTCGCAGATCCTGGTCCTCATGACCATCCTCGGGCTGCTGCCGGTGATGATCATGATGATGACCAGCTTCACGCGCTTCGTGATCGTGCTGTCGCTGCTGCGCCAGGCGCTCGGCCTGCAATCGGGCCTGCCGAACCGGATCGTCACCGGCGTCGCCCTGATCCTCACGCTGCTGGTGATGCGTCCGGTCGGCGAGCAGGTCTGGAACGAAGCCTTCGTCCCCTACGACAAGGACAAGATCACGCTCGAGCAGGCGCTCAAGACCGCCGAGGTGCCGCTGTCGCGCTTCATGCTGGCCCAGACCAGCAAGGCGGCGCTGGCCCAGGTCGCGCACCTGGCCGGCGAACCGGCCGAGATGGCGCCGATGCAGCGCGGCTTCACCGTCAAGCTGGCGGCCTTCGTGCTGTCGGAGCTGAAGAGCGCCTTCCAGATCGGCTGCATGCTGTTCATTCCCTTCCTGATCATCGACCTGGTGGTGTCCTCGGTGCTGATGGCGATGGGTATGATGATGTTGTCGCCGCTCGTGATTTCGCTGCCGTTCAAGCTGCTGCTGTTCGTGCTGGTCGACGGCTGGACCCTGACCGTGAACACGCTGGTCGGCAGCATCCACGGCTATTAGAGACTGAAAGACATGACTCCCGATATCGCCGTCGACATCATGGTCGAGGCCCTGCAGCTGGTGATGCTGCTGGCGGCCGTGCTGGTGCTGCCCGGTCTCGTCACCGGCGTGATCGTCGCCGTGTTCCAGGCCGCCACCTCGATCAACGAACAGACCCTGAGCTTCCTGCCGCGCCTCCTGGTGACCCTGCTGGCGCTGATCGTGGCCGGCCACTGGATGACCGGCAAGCTGATGGACTACTGCGTGCACGTGTTCCAGCGTGCCGCGCAGCTGGTGGGTTAAAGGCCGGCCTCGATGCTCGAAGTCGTCGGCTTCCTGCTCCCCCTGATCAACGCCCTGTGGTGGCCGTTCGCGCGCTGCATGGCGATGTTCACGACCGCGCCGGTGCTGGGCGAAGCCTACGTGCCGCTGCCGGTGCGCGCGCTGCTGTCGGTGGTGCTGGCCTTCATGATGCTGCCGATGACGAAGGGGATGCCGATGCCGGACCCGTTCTCGCTGGCCGGCGTGGTGGCGATGGTCGAGCAGGCCGTGATCGGCGGCGCGATCGGCCTGGCGCTGCAGCTGACGATGGCGGTGGTGTCGATGCTGGGCTTCCTGGCGTCGAGCCAGATCGGCTTTTCGATGGCGCAGATGAACGACCCGATCAACGGCCAGCAGTCGGACGTGGTGTCCGGGCTGCTCGGGCTGGTGGCGATCCTGGTGTTCTTCGCGATCGACGGCCACCTGATCCTGGTGGGCGTGCTGGGCCAGAGCTTCCTGGCCTGGCCGGTGGGTGGGGGCTATCACCCGATGCTGCTGCAGACCGTGGCGCTGAACGTCGGCTGGGTGTTCGCCGCGGCGATCCTGCTGGCGCTGCCGATCGTGTTCTCGACCCTGGTGGTGCAGCTCGGCATGGGCTTCCTGAACCGGGTGGCGCCCTCGCTGAACCTGTTCTCGCTGGGCTTTTCGCTGGTGACCCTGTTCGGCCTGATGATGCTGGCCCAGGTGGTGCGCTTCATCCCCGAGCATTACGTGCAGATGACCAACCAGGTGCTGGAGATGCTCCAGCAGCAGATGAGGATGGCCCATGGCTGAAGGCGCCGGCGGCGATAAAACAGAAAAGGCCTCGGCGCAGAAGCTGAGGAAGGCGCGCGAGCAGGGCCAGGTGGTCCGCTCGAAAGACCTGGCCACCGCGGTCGGCATCCTGGCCAGCCTGAAGCTGCTGGTGGTGTTGATGCCGGATTACCTGGAAGGCTTCCGCGCGCTGTTCCGGCTCGTGTTCGTGCCTGTCGGCGAGGCCGGCGCCATCGAGAACGCGCTGTCGATCGTGTTCAGCGCCGCCGCCATGCTGTTCATCAAAATGGTGCTGCCGCTGTTCACGGTCACGCTCGCGGTGGTGATCTCGAGCCTGGTGCCGGGCGGCTGGAACATCTCGACCGCCGCCCTGATGCCGAACTTCGGCCGCTTCTCGCCGGTGTCGAACCTGGGCCAGCTGGCGTCCGCCAAGCACTGGAGCACCTTCGCGATCTCGGTCGCCAAGGCGATCGTGCTGGCGCTGGTGCTGTGGTACGTGGTCAATTCGGGCGCGATGACCTGGATCGATTTGCAGCGCATGCCGCTGTCGGATGCGGTGCTGCGCGGCGTCTCGCAGCTGTTCGACGGCCTGATGGCGATGATCTCGGTGTTCCTGATCTTCGCCCTGATCGACGTGCCGCTGCAGTCCTTCCTGTTCGCGCGCAACCAGCGCATGAGCAAGCAGGAAGTGAAGGAAGAGTACAAGAGCAGCGAAGGCAAGCCTGAAGTGAAGCAGCGCATCCGCCAGATCCAGCAGCAGCTGGCGCGCCGCAACGTGAACAAGACCGTGCCGACCGCCGACGTCGTGATCGTCAATCCCGAGCACTACGCGGTCGCGCTGAAGTACGACACCAGCCGCGCCGAAGCGCCCTTCGTGGTGGCCAAGGGCATCGACGAGATGGCCCTGTACATCAAGTCGGTCGCCGCGAAACACCAGATCGAGACGGTCGCGCTGCCGCCGCTGGCGCGCGCGATCTACAACACCAGCCAGGTCCAGCAGCAGATCCCGGCCCAGCTCTACCAGGCGGTGTCGCAGGTGCTGAACTATGTGCTGCAACTGAATGCATTCCGTGCCGGCCGGCGCCAGGCGCCCCCACGGTTCCCGAATGAAGTCTTCGTCCCGAGTCAATTGAGTGAGGTATCCGCACAATGAACATGCTTAACAGCTTGATGGCCGAGCTGCGCCGCCAGAAGATCGCCACGCCGGTGTTCCTGCTGGCGCTCCTGGGAATGATCATGCTGCCGCTGCCGCCGGTGCTGCTGGACGTGATGTTCACGTTTAATATCGTGCTGGCGCTGATCGTGATCCTGGTGTCCGTGTCGGCCAAGCGTCCGCTGGACTTCTCGGTGTTCCCTACCGTGATCCTCGGCACCACCCTGATGCGCCTCACCCTGAACGTGGCCTCGACCCGCGTGGTGCTGCTGCGCGGTCACGAGGGGACAGGGGCGGCCGGCCACGTGATCGAGGCCTTCGGCAACGTCGTCATCGGCGGCAACTTCGTGGTCGGTATCGTGGTGTTCGTGATCCTCATGATCATCAACTTCATCGTGGTCACGAAAGGTTCCGAACGTATCTCCGAAGTGTCCGCGCGCTTCACTCTGGACGCGCTGCCCGGCAAGCAGATGGCGATCGACGCCGACCTGAACGCGGGCCTGATCAACCAGGAAAAGGCGCAGCAGCGCCGCAAGGAAGTGGCCGATGAAGCGGACTTCTACGGCGCCATGGACGGCGCCTCGAAGTTCGTGCGCGGCGACGCCATCGCTTCGATCCTGATCCTCCTGATCAACCTGATCGGCGGTGTCGCCATCGGCGCGCTGATGCACAACCTGTCGATGGGCGACGCCTTCCGCCAGTACGCGCTGCTGACCATCGGCGACGGCCTGGTGGCGCAGATTCCGGCGCTGCTGCTGTCGGCCGCGGCGGCGATCCTGGTGACCCGCGTCAGCGATTCCGGCGATCTCGAAAAGCAGGTCGGCGGCCAACTGCTGGCCCAGCCGGGCGTGCTGTACTCGGCGGCCGGCGTGATGGTGATCCTCGGCCTGGTGCCGGGCATGCCGTGGTTCTTCTTCTTCATTTTCGCCGGCGTGCTGGGTTACGTGGGCTACCGCATGTCGCGCCAGGTAGCGGCGCCGGACCGCGAGAGCGTGGCGGCGATCGAAGCCGCGCTGCGCGACGACAAGGCGCCGGACCTCGATTGGCAGCAGTTGCCGGTGGTGCAGCCGATCTCGGTGGCGGTCGGCTACAAGCTGGTCCACCTGGTCGACAAGGCCCAGGGCGAAGCGCTCAGCAAGCGCATCAAGGGCGTGCGCCAGAGCCTGTCCGAGCAAATGGGCCTGCTGCTGCCGCCGATCGGCGTGCGCGACGACCTGACGCTGCGCCCGAACCAGTACTCGATCGCGGTGAACGGCACCGTGGTCGCGGAAGGGGAGGTGGTGCCGGAAGCGCTGATGGCGATTCCGTCGCCGACCGTGTACGGGCAGCTGGATGGCATCCCGGGCATCGAGCCGGCCTTCGGCATGGCCATCACCTGGATCGACCCGGAGCAGAAGGCGCACGCGCTGGGCCAGGGCTACCAGGTGGTCGAGGTGGCGAGCGCGATCGCGACCCATGCTTCGAAGGTCGCCAAGGATTACCTGGCGGAGCTGTTCCGCCACGAAGACGTGCCGGCGATGATGGACCGCCTGACCGCACTGTCGCCGAAGCTGGCGTCGGCGCTGGACAAGGCCCTGACCCACACCCAGCTGCTGCGCGTGTTCAGGGTGCTGCTGGCCGAGAACGTGTCGCTGAAGGACATCGTCGTGATCGCCACCACGCTGCTGGACAGCTCGGAATCGACCAAGGACCCGATCCTGCTGGCGGCCGAGGTGCGCTGCGCGCTGCGGCGCCAGATCGTGACCGGCCTGTGCGGCAAGAAGAAGGACATGCCGGCCTTTAACCTGTCCGGCGATCTGGAGAACATGCTGCTCGGTTCACTCAACCAGGCGCGCCAGAACAACGGCGGCAAGGTCGCGCTGGACAACTACCCGATCGATCCGCAGTTGCTGTCCCAGCTCCAGCTGAACATGCCGGTGGCGCGCGAGCAGATGAAGCAGCAGCATACGGCGCCGCTGCTGCTGGTGCTGCCGCAGGTCCGTCCGCTGCTGGCCCGCTATGCGCGCCTGTTCGCGCCGGGGCTGCATGTGCTGTCGTATAACGAGATTCCGGAAAACCGCGAGGTTTCCATCATCGGTACGGTGGGTTAAGCCGGCAGCACCAGCGCCAGTTCCGCCATCGCCCTGAACACGGGCAAACTCAAGGCTGCCGCCATCTCCGCCGACGGCAGACGGATATGCGCCGGCCCCATCGGCAGGCTGTCGCGGTACTTCCATCCCAGCACGCGCAGGCCGGCGCGGCCCACCGCCTGCTCGAGTTCCGGCTGCAGTGCGCGCAGGCGCGCGAGGCTGCGTTCGTCCGGCGCGCACAATTCCAGCCGCACGCCGTCGGCCAGCGGTTCGGCCTGCACCGTCACCACGACGCCGTCATCCAGCATCACTTCGAGGCGCAGCGCTGCGCGCGAACGGCGGCGGCGTTCCTGCTGCCGGGGCGGCGGGTCCTGTTCCACCACCCGCAGATGCTGGTCGCGCGGGCTTCCCGCGTGCACGGTGAAGCGCCAGGCGTCGAGCGGGGACTGCTGCTGGTCGGCCTGGCGCAGGACCCGCGGGTCCTGGCCGCCAAGCTGCCCGGCCAGCAGCACGGCGGTCGGCAACTGGCCGGGGCGGGCCTGCAGTTCGCGGTTCACCAGCTGGGCGCCATAGCTGCGCACCATGCCGCGCCAAGAGCTGGCGAGCGTGCCGCCGTCCTGGTTCGGCCAGGTCATCTGGCGCGACATCAGCACCTGGTCCGGACGCATCGCGGCGCCGTCCTGCGCGCCGTCGGCGCCGGCCTGGGCGGCCTGGGCC
>CAJYXO010000254.1 GCA_913778765.1 uncultured Massilia sp.
GATCTGGGCGGTAATTGACACACATGGCGTCATCATAACAGGCGCCGTGGCGGGCCGAAAAAATGATAGGCAGGCCCAGCCGCTTCGGGTATCTTGACGGCTTGCCGCAAATGCAACTCGCGGCCATTGTCGACATGCCTTGGAGAAGATTTCGATGAACGAGTTGGTCAACGCCATCAACGGCTACGTCTGGAGCCCGGCCCTGATTGCCCTCTGCCTGGGGGCGGGGCTGTATTTTTCGCTCCGCTCGCGCTTCCTGCAGGTGCGCCACATGCGCGAGATGACGCGCCTCATGATGGAAGGGAAAAGCTCCGACCAGGGCGTGTCCTCGTTCCAGGCGCTGGCCATGACCCTGGCCGGCCGGGTCGGCACCGGCAACATCGCCGGCGTCGCCACCGCGATCACCTTCGGCGGCCCCGGCGCCGTGTTCTGGATGTGGGCGGTCGCCTTCCTCGGCGCCAGCTCGGCCTTCGTCGAATCGACCCTGGGCCAGGTCTACAAGGAACAGATCGACCGTGAATACCGCGGCGGTCCGGCCTTCTACATCGAGAAGGGCCTGGGCGTGAAATGGTATGCCTGGCTGTTCGCGGCGGTCACCGTGGTCGCCACCGGCCTGCTGCTGCCGGGCGTGCAGGCGAATTCGATCGCCGACGGCCTCAAGACCGCGGTCGGCATCGACCCGGCCGTCACCGCCGCCGGCCTGGCGATCGTGCTGGGCTTCATCATCTTCGGCGGCGTCAAGCGCATCGCCCACTTCGCCGAGATCGTCGTGCCCTTCATGGCGCTGGCCTACATCGTGGTGGCCCTCATCATCATCGCCATGAACATCGGCGCGCTGCCGGGCGTCGTGAAGCTGATCTTCAGCTCGGCCTTCGGCCTGGATGCCGGCTACGGCGCGATCCTCGGCCTGGCGATCCAGTGGGGCGTCAAGCGCGGCGTGTACTCGAACGAAGCGGGGCAGGGCACCGGCCCGCATGCATCCTCGGCCGCCGAGGTCAGCCACCCGGCCAAGCAGGGCCTGGTGCAGGGCTTCTCGGTCTACATCGACACCCTGTTCGTGTGCTCGGCCACCGCCTTCATGCTCCTGATTACCGGCCAGTACAACGTCGAGCGCGCCGACGGCAGCCATATCTACCAGGGCGTGAAAGGCGTCGCCTCCGGCCCCGGCTACGTGCAGACCGCGCTGGAAAACACGATGCCGGGCTTCGGCGCCATCTTCGTCGCCGTGGCGCTGCTGTTCTTCGCCTTCACCACCATCGTCGCCTACTACTACATCGCCGAGACCAACATCGCCTACATCAACCGTCACACGCCGCGGCCGTGGATGAACGTCCTGCTGAAGGTGCTGATCATCGGTTCGACCGTGTACGGCACCGTCAAGACGGCCGACGTGGCCTGGGCGATGGGCGACCTCGGCGTCGGCCTGATGGCCTGGCTGAACATCGCCGCGATCCTGCTGATGCGCAACACCGCCTTCAAGTGCCTGCGCGACTACGAGGCGCAGAAGGCGCTGGGCAAGGACCCGGAATTCGATCCGGTGGCGCTGGGCATCCCGAACGCCCATTACTGGGAAAAGCGCGCGGCCGAGCTGCGTGCCCGCGAGGCTGCGCCGCGCGAGCCCAGCACCACGGCCTGAGCTTTTCCGGGCGCTTATTCGAGCGTGCGCGCGTGGGCCAGCACTTCCTCGGTGCGGCCCTCCGCCACCAACTGGGCCGGCGTCCGGTTACCCAGCGCGGCCAGCGGCGCTTCCATCCAGGCGCCGGCGTCGTCGTCGTTTTTGAAGACGGCGCGCACCGCGTGCATTACCGTGTAATAGGCCTGCGCCTTGCGCGACTGCTGTTCGAAGCGGGCGCGCAGGGCGGCCAGGCCATCCGGGTTCAGTCCTTCGTCCCTGCTCATGCCGTTCCTCCCGGCACGATCACGATCTTGCCCGTGACCCTGCGCGCGGCCATGTCGGCCAGCGCCTGCGCGGTGTTCTCCAGCGCATAGCGCCGCGACACCAGCGGCCGCAGTTTTCCTTCCGCCATCCAGCCCAGCATCTGGCGCATCGCCGCCATGTTCGCCTGCGGTTCGCGGCGCACGAAGTCGCCCCAGAACACGCCGACCACCGAGGCGCCTTTCAGCAGCATGAGGTTCCACGGCAGCTTCGGGATCTCGCCGTTGGCGAAGCCGACCACCAGGTGCCGTCCGCGCCAGGCGATCGAGCGCAGCGCCGGCTCGCTGTAGACGCCGCCGACCGGATCGTAGATCACGTCCGGCCCCTTGCCGCCGGTGGCGGCCTTCAGGGCTTCGCGCAGGTCTTCCTTGCCGTAGTCGATCAGGACGTCGGCGCCATGGGCCTTGCAGACCGCCAGCTTCTCGACGCTGGAGGCGGCCGCGATCACGCGCGCGCCGACGGCCTTGCCGATCTCGATGGCCGCCAGGCCGACGCCGCCGGCCGCGCCCAGCACCAGCATGGTCTCGCCGGGCTGCAGGGCGCCGCGGTCGACGATCGCGTGGTGCGAGGTGCCGTAGGTGAGAGTGATGGCGGCGGCGACCTCGAAGTCCATCCCGGGCGGCATCGGCATCAGCATCGCGGCCGAGGCAAGGGCCTGTTCGGCAAAGGCGCCGGTGCGGGTGAAGCCGATCACGCGGTCGCCCGGCCTGTACGCGCCGACGCCGTCGCCCACGGCGCGCACGATGCCGGCGAACTCGTTGCCCGGCGTGAAAGGCAGCTCCGGTTTCACCTGGTACTTGCCCTGCACGGTCAGCACGTCCGGGAAGTTGACGCCGGCCGCCTTCACGTCGACCACCACCTGGCCCGCCGCGGGCGCCAGGTCCGCGATCTCTTCCACCACCAGGCTGTCCGGTGGCCCCCAGTCCTTGCAAACGACGGCTTTCATATCTGCTCCTTGAAGAAGACGGCATTATGCCGGATCGAAGTTCCGACCAGTCCGCCAGGGCGCTTGTGCTGTCACAACATGCGGCATGCATGGCTTGCTAGAGTCTCCCAAGTCCGCTGCCGGTGGCGGCGTTGAAGCGTTGCCAGCGGCAACAATCAAGGAGGGGCAATGTCGATCCGTTACGGCTGTTTCTTCAGCTATGCCCATGGGAGGCATGAGCTCATGCAGCGATTCAAGGCGACCCTGGCCGATGCCCTGCGCTGCTACCTGGAGCCGTATTTCGACAACGAAGACGAACTCTTCGTCGACACCGAACAGCTCGGCGGCGGCGACGACCTCGACCGCAAGATCGCGCGCGCGATGTGCGAGAGCGTCTGCATGATCCTCATCTACACCCCGAAATACGAAGCCCATGCCTACACGCGCCGCGAATACGCGGCCATGCAGGCGCTGGAGCTGGAACGCAGCAAGTGGTATGCGCTGCCCAGCCACCTGATCATTCCGGTCATCATGACCCAGCATCCCGACAGGCTGCCGCCGCAGATCACCGACACCAGCTTCTACGTCGATTTTTCGCGCTTCACGATGGCGACCGGCGACCTGAAATCGAATCCCGACTTCCTGCCGGACATCGACAAGATGGTCAGGCGGATCGTCACCCATTACCAGTATCTGAGAAAGACCATGCCGCCGGGGCATGACTGCAACCAATTCGTGCTCCCCGATGTCCCACCCCCGTGGCGCGAGATAACGGATACCACCTTCCCGAAAAAATGAGGAGCAATATGGAAACCAGCCGCTTCACCGCCGCGCCGGCCATGACCGGCGAGGTGACGACGTTTTACGCCTACGATGGCGCGGGCGCGCGTAGCCGCGCGCTAGTTAATGCCGCATGGCTATTGTCTGGACGCAAAAATGCGAAAACCCCCGTGCTGATGATCGACTGGGACCTCGAAGGTCCCGGCCTGCACCATTATTTTGCCGGCGGCCAGCCCGCCACGGAGCGCCAGGGCGTGCTGGAACTGTTCGAAACCTGCCGCGAACGCCTGCAGGCGCTCGGCCGCGCACCCGCCGACGAAACCCGCGAACTGGCCGAGCGCGTCCTCGAGACCATCGACTGGGACAGCTACCTCGAGCGGGTCGACGACGGCCGCCCGCTGTATCTGATGCGCGCCGGCCGCTTCGACGACAGCTACGGCGAGCGGGCCGACCGGCTCGACTGGGACGCCCTGTTCTGCGCCTGCCCGGCGCTGTTCCGCAGCTTTGCCGCCCACCTGACACGGCGCTTCGCCCACGTGCTGGTCGATTGCCGCGGCGGGCGCTCGGCCGCGACCAGCGTCTGCACGGCGCTCCTGCCCGACAAGATGGTCGGCGTGTTCACGCCGGAGCCGCGCAGCCTGGAAGGGCTGGACGGGGTCGTGCGGCGCGCCCTCGATTACCGCTGCAGCCACGAGGACGAGCAGCGGCCGCTGCTGGTCTATCCGCTGCCCAGCCCGCCCGACGGCGGGGTCGAGGAACGCCTCGGCTGGCGCCACGGCGATGCCCGCCACGGCCAGCGCGGCTACCAGGCGGCGCTCGAATCCCTGCTGGGCGACTGCTACGGCCTGGCCGGACTGGCGCTCGACAGCTACCTCGACGAAGTCCAGCTGCCCCAGGCCAGCCTGGGCGAAACAGGGCTGGCCTGCGTGCGCGGCGCCGATCGCGACCGGCTGGGCCCGGTGCGCAGCATCGAGACCCTGCTCGAATGGATGGAACCCGGGCATTTCCCATGGCGGCCGCTGGCCGAAGTGCGCCTGGTGCAGGCCGTCGAAGCCCTGCGCGAGCGCGCCGGCGATACCCAGGCGCCGCCCTTGGCCCGCGAACTGGCGCGCCTGGGCGAGCTCTACCTGGGCCAGCAGGGCGACGAGCTCGCCGCCGCGCGCCGCATCGAGCAGCACGTGATCGCCCTGGAAGAAGGTTTGCATGCGATGGAAGAGGGCAGGCGCATCGTCCGCAGCTGAGCGGTGTGGCGCATGTGCCACGGCGCAACGCCCAGGCGGGCGTCCGGATGAGCAATAAATGTGCAGCCGAAGGCATCGATCTGGCCGTTGCTTCAGGTAAAATCGGAGGATGCGAATCCTTATCAGTAACGACGACGGCTATCTCGCACCTGGACTCCAGGCGCTGGCCGATGCGCTTGCCGCGATCGCCGACATCGTGGTGGTCGCGCCCGACAGCAACCGCTCGGGCGCGTCCAACTCGCTGTCGCTGGACCGGCCGCTGTCGGTGTCGAAAGCTGCAAACGGTTTCTATTTTGTCAACGGCACCCCGACGGACTGCGTGCACATCGCGCTGACCGGGATGGTCGACCAGCGCCCCGACCTGGTGGTTTCCGGCATCAACAACGGCCAGAACATGGGCGACGACACGCTGTACTCCGGTACCGTCGCCGCTGCCACCGAGGCTTATCTGTTTGGCATCCCCGCCATTGCCTTTTCCCAAGTCCACTCGGGCTGGAGCGAGGTCGAGTCGGCGGCGCGCGTCGCCCGCGACATCGTCCAGCGCCGCTTCGACACGCTGGAAGCGCCTTTCCTGCTGAACGTGAACATCCCGAACCTGCCCTATGAGCAGATCGGGCCGCTCACCGCGACCCGGCTGGGGCGCCGCCACCAGGCCGAGCCGGTGATCCGCGGCCAGGATCCACGCGGCCGCGAGATCTTCTGGATCGGCGCGCCGGGCGCCTGCCGCGATGCCGGCGAGGGCACCGACTTCTACGCCACCAGCCAGGGCAGGGTGTCGATCACGCCGCTGCAGGTCGACCTGACCCACCGCGAACAGCTGGCCTCGCTGCGAGGGTGGCTGGAATGAGCGAGAAGCGCAGCAATTTTCCTTTGCCGCTGTCGTCCGTGACCGGCGGCGGCGTCCGAAAGCCTGCTGCGCCGGCGCCGGTGGCGACGCCGCAGACGGCCACCCAGAATGCGCGCACCAGCCAGGTCCAGACCCGGCAGGTCCCGGCCACGGGGACGGGCCCGCGTCCGCCGGCAGCCGGCACGCCGCAGCCGGCCCAGCCCCAACAGACCATGCAGCGCTCCGAGCTGGCCGCCACGGAAGCGCCGCGCCGCGCGATGGCGGCCCGGGTGGCGCGCGAGGGCGTCAAGGATGCCCAGGTGCTGTCGGCATTGGAAATCATGCCGCGCCACATGTTCATCGAGCCGGCGCTGTCGAGCCAGGCCTATGCCGACGTCTCGCTGCCGATCGGCCACAACCAGACCATTTCCCAGCCGTATATCGTGGCGCGCATGATCGAGCTGCTGAAGGACGCCAGGCAGCCGCTGCGGCGCGTGCTGGAGATCGGCACCGGCTGCGGTTACCAGGCCGCAGTGTTATCCTGTGTGGCGCAGGAGGTGTATTCGATCGAGCGCATCAAGCCGCTGCACGAGCTGGCCAAGGCCAACCTGCGTCCCTTGCGCATCCCCAATCTGCGCTTGCAATACGGAGATGGTATGCTTGGGCTCCCGCAGGTGGCGCCCTTCGATGGCATCATCCTGGCGGCGGCCGGACTCGAGGTGCCGCGTGCACTGCTCGAGCAGCTGGCCATCGGCGCCCGGCTGGTGGCGCCCGTCGGCGCGCAGGTCCAGCACCTGCAGCGCATCACCCGCACCGGTAAATCGGAATGGACCAGCGAGACGCTGGAAACCTGCCATTTTGTCCCGCTGCGGCCAGGCATCGTCTGAGCGTGCCAGAAAGTTGTAAAAGAATTAGATGAGAATGAAACCAACAACCCGCCTAGCCCTGCTGTCCCTCAGCATCGTGCTGAGCGCCTGCAGCACCGCAACCCGCCAGGCGCCCGTGATCGACCGTCCGGCGCCAGCCGCCAACAAGAGCCCGCGTCCCCATCCCGCGACCCCGCCGGCGCCGGCCAACGACGAACCGAAAGCCGATGCGCGCGGCAGCTACACCGTGCGCAAGGGCGACACCCTGCTGAAGATCGCGCTCGACTTCGGCCAGAACTACCGCGACATCGTCGCCTGGAACAACCTGGCCGATCCGGACGACATCAAGGTCGGCCAGATGCTGCGGGTGACGCCGCCGGACCGCAACGGCGGCGGCAACGCCATCGCCGGCACCAACCCGATCACGATGCCGGGCGCCGACAAGCCCGCCCCCGCGCCGCCCAGGAAAACCGCGCCGCGCGGCGACAAGAAGCCGTACAGCGAAGGCAGCCTGGCGGAAGCCCAGAAGGACGAGCAGCCGGCCGTGAACCCGAAAGCCGCCGAGCGCCCGGCCGGCGGACTGGCGGCCGGCAGCACGGTCATCGCCAGCGACGACGACAAGCTGAGCTGGATGTGGCCGTCGAACGGCCGCATCATCGCCACCTTCGACGAAGGCAAGAACAAAGGTATCGATATCGCGGGCAGGCTCGGCCAGCAGGTGATGGCCGCCGGTCCCGGTAAGGTGATGTACGCGGGCAGCGGCATCCGCGGATATGGTAATCTCGTGATTGTTAAGCACAGCAACAGTCTGCTGTCGGCATACGCGCACAACCGTGCAATCCTCGTCAAGGAAGGCGACAGCGTGGCCAAGGGCCAGGCGATCGCGGAGATGGGCGATTCCGATGCCGACACGGTCAAATTGCATTTCGAGATACGCCAGCAGGGCAGGCCGGTCGACCCGTCGAAGTTCCTGCCCAGTCGTTAGCGAGGACCAATGACGCTGCCGCCCGACCCGTTGGACCAGGACATGCCGGACAATGCGCCGGAGGATGTGCCGGAGGAAGCGCTGGGCGACGGCGACTACCAGGGCGAGGGCGGCGCGCATGCCGGGCAGGAAGAGGCGGCGCTGGAAGGTCCGGCGCCCGGGTCCGTCGACGAGCTGAAAAGCGTCCTGCAGGCCGAGCTCTCCACCGACACCACCCAGCATTACCTGAACCGGATCGGCGCCAAGCCCCTGCTCACCGCCGAGCAGGAAGTCCACCATGCGACCCTGGCCAAGGCCGGAGATTTTGCCGCTCGGCAAAAAATGATCGAGCACAACCTGCGCCTGGTCGTGTCGATCGCCAAGCACTACATCAACCGCGGCGTGGTCCTGCTCGACCTGATCGAGGAGGGCAACATCGGCCTGATGCGCGCCATCGACAAGTTCGAGCCCGAGCGCGGTTTCCGTTTTTCGACCTACGCCACCTGGTGGATCCGCCAGAGCATCGAGCGCGCCATCATGAACCAGGCCCGCACCGTGCGCCTGCCGGTGCACATGGTGCGCGAACTCAACCAGGTGCTGCGCGCCAAATACCACCTGGAAGCCCAGCACCACGACGGCAAGGAAGCCAGCGCCGAAGACATCGCCAGCCTGGTGGGCCGGCCGGTGGAAGAGGTGCAGGACATCCTGGCCCTGTCCGAGCACGCCACCTCGCTCGACGCGCCGCTCGACAACGACCCGCAGACCAGCCTGATGGACATGCTGCCCGACGAAGGCGACGTCAGCCCGGACTCGCGCGCCGAGCAGCACGAAATGACCCTGCTGGTGCGCGACTGGATGCAGAAGCTGCCGGACAAGCAGCGCGTGGTGGTGATGCGCCGCTTCGGCCTCGACAACGACGACCCGGCCACGCTCGAAACCCTGGCCGAGGAGATGGGCGTGACGCGCGAGCGGGTGCGCCAGATCCAGCAGGAAGCGCTGGTCAAGCTGAAGCGGGCCATGGCGGCCCGTGGCGTCGTGCGCGATTCCTTGCTATGATGTCCGGCTGATCTGCCGTCGTTCCCGCGCAGGCGGGAACCCAAGTTCGTTGAGCGGTACTAACGCATCCCTTGGCCAAGCGCCAGACTTGGATTCCCGCCTTCGCGGGAACGACGTGCGCAAGCACGTGTCCTTGTTCTCATCTTCTTCAAGTCATGCAAGAAACCTTCATCAACATCAAATCCCTCGACATGGACGCGCGTGGCGTCGGCCACCTGGAGAACGAGGACGGCTCGCCGGGCAAGGTGATCTTCGTCGAAGGCGCGCTGCCAGGCGAGACGGTCAGCTTCGAAACCCTGCGCAAGAAGAAGAACTGGGAATCCGGCCGCATGGTCACGCTGCAGAAGGCATCGTCGATGCGCGTGGAGCCGAAGTGCCCGCACTTCTGGCATTGCGGCGGCTGCTCGATGCAGCACCTCGAGCCCTCGGCCCAGGTCGCGATGAAGCAGCGCGTGCTGGAAGATAACCTCTGGCACATCGGCAAGACCAAGGCCGAGAACATCATGCGCCCCATGTACGGCCCGACCTGGGGCTACCGCTACCGCGCCCGCCTGTCGGTGCGCCACGTGGCCAAGAAGGGCGGCATCCTGGTCGGCTTCCACGAGCGCCACTCCAGCTACGTGGCCGACATGACCAGCTGCGAGATCGTGCCCAGGCACCTGTCCGACATGCTGGTGCCGCTGCGCGAGCTGGTGGGCGCGCTGTCGATCTACCAGCAGATGCCGCAGATCGAAGTCGCGGTGGGCGAGGAAAGCACCGTGCTGGTGCTGCGCATCATGGCGCCGTTGACCGCGGCCGACGAAAAGCTGGTCAAGGAATTCGCCGACAAGTGGGATGTCGAGTGGTGGCTGCAGCCGAAGGGCCCGGACACCGCCTATCCTTTCTATCCGAACAACAAGGAGCTGTACTACACGCTGCCGGAGTTCGGCATCCGCATGCCGTTCAAGCCGACCGACTTTACCCAGGTCAACCACCAGATCAACCGCCTGCTGGTGCACAAGGCGCTGGGCCTGCTGCAGGTCGCGCCGGAAGACCGCGTGGCCGACCTGTTCTGCGGCCTCGGCAACTTCACGCTGCCGCTGGCGACCCAGGCGAAAGAGGTGGTGGGCATCGAGGGCAGCACCGCGCTGACCACGCGCGCGCTGGAGAATGCGCGCGCCAACGGCCTGTCCGACAGGACCAGTTTCTCGACCCGCAACCTGTTCGACATCACCAAGGACGACCTGATCGCCCTCGGCAAGTTCGACCGCATGCTGGTCGACCCGCCGCGCGACGGCGCGGTGGCGCTGGCCGTGGCGCTGGCCGAGCTGCGCCTCTCGAACCCGGAGCTGCTGCCCAAACGCATTGTTTATGTGTCCTGCAGCCCATCCACGCTGGCGCGCGACGCCGGCATCCTGACCCACCGCGCCGGCTACAGGATGAGCAAGGCGGGCGTGGCGAACATGTTCCCGCACACCTCGCACGTGGAGTCGATCGGGGTGTTCGATCTGCTGGAGGATTTCGTGCCGCGCCAGTTCGAGGTGAAGGACGAGGCGCCGGCGGCAGCGGCGCAGCCGGAGGCTTAACGACCGTCATCCCCGCGCAGGCGGGGATCCAAGTTTGCGTGAGTGGCCGCGGTATATGCCGGCGGTCCGCAACGAACCTGGGTTCCCGCCTGCGCGGGAACGAGGCTAGCGGCCGCTCACCGCCGCCAAAGCGGAAATCAGCTCCTCCGCATCCACCGGCTTCACGAAATAGCGGTCGAAGCCGGCTTCCTCGGCGTCATGCCGGTCGGACTGCTGTCCATAGCCGGTAATCGCCATCAGCACGGCGCCCTTGGCCTGCGGCAGCTTGCGCAGGCGCCGCGCCAGTTCGACGCCGCTCATGCCGGGCAGGCCGATATCCAGCAGGAACACGTCGAATCCCCCCGCCTCGGCGCGCGACAGCGCCTCGAGCGGATCGTGCGCCACGGTCACCGCGTGGCCCATCGCTTCCAGCAGCAGGCCCAGGGTCATGGCCGCATCCTCGTTGTCGTCCACCAGCATCAGCCGCAGTCCCCGCGCCTCGCCGGCCGCGTCCGCGTCCGCGGGCAGGGCGGCGCCGGCGGCGGCCGGCGCCGCGGCCAGGCGCGGCAGGCGCACCGTGAATTCGGTACCCATGTTGCGGCCTTCGCTGCTGGCCGTCACCATGCCGCCGTGCAGCTCGACCAGGCTCTTCACGAGGGCCAGGCCGAGGCCGAGGCCGCCCTGGGCGCGGTCGGGGGTGCGTTCGGCCTGCGAGAACAGGTCGAACACGGTGGGCAGCAGGTCGGCGGCGATGCCGATGCCGTTGTCGGTCACGCTCACCAGCACGTGGTCGGGCGTGAGGCCCATCCAGATGCCGAGGCGTCCGCCTTCCGGCGTGTACTTGGCGGCGTTGTTCAGCAGGTTGGCGATCACCTGGACCAGGCGCTTGGTGTCGCCCTCGACGATGGCCGGGCCGGCTTCCGGCTCCAGGTGCAGGGCCAGCTGGTGGTGGCGCGCCTCGATCAGCGGCCGCACCTGTTCGACCGCGTCGTCGATCACGCGCCGCAGGTCGACCTGGTCGCGGCCCAGCACCACCAGGCCGCGAGTGACGCGCGAGACGTCCAGCAGGTCGTCGATCAGGCCGGTCATGTGCGCCACCTGGCGCGCGATGATGGCGCTGGTGCGCTCCACGCGGGCCGCGTCCGGCGGGCCCATGTTGAGCAGCTGGGCGGCTGCCGAGATCGGCGCCAGCGGATTGCGCAGCTCGTGGGCCAGCATCGCCAGGAACTCGTCCTTGCGGCGGTCGGCCAGGCGCAGCGCTTCCTCGGCGCGCACGCGTTCGAGCGCGCTCCAGGACCGTTCCGCCACGTCCTCGATCAGGCGCACGATGTCGGCGCTCCAGACCCGCGGCAGGTTGTCGTTGATGAACAGGCAGGTGGTCAGGGCGCCGTTGCGGTGCACCGGCACCACCACGCCGGAACGGATCTGCAGCGAGGCGTAGGTCGGCCAGGTGTCGGCGCCGCCGGTGCGCGGATCGCGCTGGACGTCGCTGGCGACCCAGGTGCCCTGGGCCAGCGCGGCAAAGTTGGCGTGGCCGAACAGGGCCGCCGGGAAGGTGCCGTTCAGTTCGGTGACGATGCCGTCGGTGTAGTTCGAGTGGAAAGTCACCAGCTGGCGGTCGGCGTCGTGTTCGCCGTACAGCACCCGGCTGACCTGCAAAAAGCGTCCGACCATGGCGCTGGTCTGGACGAAGATCTGGGCCGGGTCGTCGAGACGGCGCAGCAGGTCCGCCAGCTCGAGCCGGAACTCGTTCATGTCCAGCAGCGTGGTCTGGCGCGCGACGGCGTTGCGCAGCGCCTGTTCGGCCGACAGCCGGTCCAGCTGTTCCCAGCTGCGCTCGGCGATGTCGGCGGCCAGCTTGCAGTCTTCCTCGTCCCAGCCGCGCGCGGTGGACGAATAGCCGACCAGCGCCGCCTGCAGCTGGCCGCGGCGCAGCTTGGGCAGCGCCAGGATCGCGCGCGCGCCGGCGGCGGCATAGCGTTCGCCGCGTTCCGCCAAACGCGGGTCGAGGGTGGTGTCCTGGATCGCCAGCGGCGCGCCGGTGCGCAGCAGGGCCAGCGCGGCCGGGCCGAAGTCGGTGATGCGGGCGCGCCGGCCGGCCAGCGCGCCGGCGCCTTCGCGCGCCCAGTCGTGCATGACCTCGAAGCCGGCGCCGGTGCCGTCGCCCTCGACGTAGCAGGCATTGTCGAGCTCGAGATGCTTGCCGAGCAGGGCGCAGGCGGATTCGACGATGTCGGCAGGGTGGTGCAGGCGGCGCAGGCTGTCGACCACCTGCAGCTGCACCGCATGGCGGCGCTCGAGCTGCACGCGCGGCGTGGTTTCGCTGATCACGCACAGGAAGCCGCGCACCGCGCCTTCGCCGTCGCGCACCGGCGAATAGGCCAGCGTGAACCAGCCGGCGTAGGGCTTGCCGGCGCGCCGGATCGTGCGCGGCATGTCTTCGCCGTAAGTCGAGTGCCCGCCCAGCGCCCGCTCGACCAGCGGCTTCATGCCCGGCCACTGGTCGGGCCAGACGTCGAGCAGGGGCGCACCCAACGTGGACGGATGGCGGCCGTCGAGCAGTGAGATGTAGGCGGCGTTGTACAGCATGATCATGCGCGGTCCCCAGCCGATGTACATGGGGAATTCGGATTCGAGGATCAGGCTGACGGCGCTGCGGAGCGCGGGGTCCCACTGGTCGGGCGAACCCAGAGGCGAACCCGACCAGTCATGGAGGTGGTAGCCGGCGCGCACGGCGCCGGAAGTGCTGAGGAGGTGAAAGGCGCGCGTGGCCGCTTCCATACTGATCGCCTTCGAGTACGAAAGTCGTCATTTTATGCGCAAATGCATAAGCTGGGGCAAGGCCGAGAAAAAATAGATTTTCCTGTGAAAAACGGACATTTCTCATTCCAGACGGGTTATTTCCGCCTGGAATGCACTCAATTTCGTCAGAAATGCGCGCGCACGCCGAACACCAGGTTGCGTCCCGGCAGCGGCGAAATGTCCTTCAGCAGCGAGGTCGACAGGCGGATATCCTCGTTCAGCAGGTTCTTCGCCAGCACGAACCAGGTCAGGTCCATCTTGTCCAGCTTCTGGGTATAGGACAGGTTGGCGTCGACCAGGTTGTAGGCCGGGGTCGGCGTGTCCTCGAAGCTGGCCAGGCGGTCCTGGCCGCGCGCATGGGTCCAGGACAGGCCGGCGCGCCAGTCCGCCTGGCGGTAGCCGACGCTGGCGCCGATGCGGTCGGCCGGCTGCAGCGGCAGGCTTTCACCGCTGTCGAGCTTGCCGCGCGAACCGTCGGCGAACAGGCGGCCGTTCCAGCCCATGCCCGTCTGGTTCCAGGTCAGTTCGCCTTCCACGCCCTGGATGTGGGCCGGCGCCTGTTCGAACAGGCGCTGGCGGAAGCCGTCAGCCGGATTCGCGCCCGGGTTGCCGTCCTCGTCCAACGTCAGGCCGGTGACGTGGCCGTAGATGAAACCGGACACGTTGTTGCGGAACAGGTTGGCCTTCCAGCGCAGCAGGCCGGTGTCCTTCTGCAGCGACAGCTCGATGTTGCGCGAGATTTCCTTGTGCAGGTCCGGGTTGCCGACGTCGAAGGTGACGGTGGCGTCGTGCGGGCCGCCCGAGTAGAGCTCGTCGGTGGACGGCGCGCGCTGGGCATACGACAGCGTGGCGCCGGCGCTGTAGCCGCGCATGAAGGGCCACAGCGCGCCGACCGAGCCGGAGCCCAGGTCGAAGCTGCGCTCGACGTTGCCGACCGGTTCGCGGCGCACGTTTTCATAACGCGCGCCGGCGTTCACGGCCACCGGACCGACTTTCGTTTCCTCGACCAGGAAGGCGGCCTGCGACGTCGAATGGGTGACCGGCACGGTGTCCGGGCCGCCCGCCGCGGAGAGGGCCGAGAAGTGGGTGTTCTCGGTCTGGACGCCGAAGGTGCCGTGGAAGCCGCCGACCGGTTTATGCGTCAGCTCCAGCCGCGATTCGAAGGAGCGGTTGCTGAAGACGACTTCCGGCGACAGGTCCTCGCCCAGTTCGGCATGGCGGTAGTCGGTGAAGCCGGCCTTGAAGCGCGCCGTCTCGAAGCCGCTGAACGGGTCATGCACCAGGCTGTCGAAGTCGTAGCGGTTCTGGCGCTGGTCGATGCGCGAACCTTCCGCGCTCGGGATGCCGTAGTTGTTCGACAGGTGGTTCGCCGACAGGCCCACGTAACCCCAGTCGCGGATGTAGGAGGCGCCGGCGCCGATGCTGCGCTCGCTGGTATCGCTGTCCGGCAGGCGGCCGCTGGCGGACGTCGGATCGCCGAGCACGCGGTTGCCGGGGATCTTGTAGTCGCCGGCGTCGCGCCAGTTGCCGTCGATGTGCATGCCGACGTGGCCGGCCGCGCCGTCCATCGAGCCGGAGACGTTGCGGCCGTTGTCGACCGTGCTGTAGCGGGTTTCCACCTGGCCGGTCGGCTTGTCCTCGAGCGCGGTCGGGATGCGCTCGTTGACGACGTTGACCAGGCCGCCGATCGCGCCCGAGCCGTACAGCAGGGCGGCGGGACCGCGCAGGATCTCGATCTGGCGCGCCACCGCGCCTTCGGAAGCGACCGCGTGGTCGTTCGACAGGCCGGAGACGTCGGAAGTCGCCATGCCGTTTTCCAGCATCTTGACGCGCGAGCCTCCCATGCCGCGGATGATGGGGCGCGAAGCGCCGGCGCCGAAGGCCGAGGCCGACACGCCGAGTTCGTTCTGCAGGGTCTCGCCGAGCGAGCTGCCGACCTTGTCGCGCAGTTCGTCGCCGGCCAGCACCTTGGCCGGGGTCAGGATCTGGTCGCCTTCGCCGTTGCGAAGCGGATTGGCGGTGACGACAACCTGCTGGACCTTGCCGTTGTTGACGGCCTGGGCATCGGCAGGGGATTCGGCGAAAGCGGGGGAATAGGCGAACAGGATCGCGCTGGCGACCAGCGTCGGTTGCATCTTTTTCATGTTTTACTACCTCGAGCGAATGGATAACGGCCCGTGCCGCCGGCGTGCGCATGCAGGCCGGCAGGACGGTTGGAACGGGACAGGGCGTTATCAGGCTCGGGGTGGACCGCGCTGCTGGAAGGGGCAGGCCGCCAGCAGGCAGATGCCCGGCGTCGGCGCCAGGCTGGGAACGGCGTAGGCGAGTTCGGCGGGGATGAATTGCCGGATCGTCGGCGGCAGCGCGAACGCGACCTGTGCGCTGGCGGCGCACTGGCCGCACAGGTCGTGCAGGACCGGCTTGGTCGGCTTGCCGCCGTTGCCGTCGGGGTCGTAGGCGCTTTGCTCGACCAGGGTTTCCTGGACGTCGTTCCAGTGCGAGTAGGCATGGCCGAGCGACAGCTGCTGCGAAACGAGCAGCAGCAGCGACAGCAATACGTGGACCAGGCTACGCGACATTGGCGGGAAGATGGGAAACCAGCCGGTATTCTATGCGGCGCAGTTTGGTTCTGACAACCACATTCTGGAACGGAGCTCATCCAGAAAAAAAGCCCCCGCCGGGCGGCAGGGGCTCGGGCGCTTGCCGGGCAAGCCCGGCAAGCGGTCTTACTCCGTCGGGTAGCCGACGCCGGCCATGACCGTATTGGTGTCGAAGTCCACGCCGAAGTCGGCGATCTTGCCGACGATCTTGATCACGAAGTCGTTGCTGTCGATCCCCGGGGTGGCGTCGGCAACCACCAGGTAGTGCTCCTGGTCGCTGACGTCGAACAGCAGCGCCGCATTGGCGTAGGACGTCGGCGCCGCCGCGTTGAGCGCAGCGAGCAGGCTGTCGCCGGAACCGCCGCTGAAGGCCATGTTCATGCCCAGGTTGTAGCCCTGGATGAGGATCGGCGTGGTGACGAGCAGCTGGTTGACGTTCGGCAGGAAGCCCAGGTCGTCCGTGTACACGGTATCGAAGCCGGTGGCCGGCGCGCTGCCGCCCACCACGTGCGATTCCGCCGCATTCGTGTAGGCCATCAGGTTGTAGGTGCCGTGCACGGTGACCGTGTCGGCGCCCAGTCCGCCCCTGATGGTGCTGTGGCCGTCGGCGCCGCCGTACAGGAAGTCGTTGCCGGCGGTGCCGATCAGGGTGTCCCTGCCGCCGAAGCCCCACACGTACTGGCCGGTCAGCGTATCGTTGCCGTTGGTGCCGAGCGCATAGGTGGCGCCGCTGGTGTCCGCCAGCGCCGAAGCACGGTCCGCGCCCAGCGACAGCGTGCCCTGGAAGGGCGCGCCCTGGACCCCGAAGGTCGTGGTGCCGGCCACGACGCCGCCGCCCAGCGTGGAGGTCAGCGGCGTGGCGCTCGCGCCCAGGTAGGCGTTGTTGGCCGCCGTGGTGGTGATTTGCAGGCCGCCGGCGGCGCCGGTCGCCGTGAACTGGAGATCCTCGTACGGGCCGTCGATCTTCTGGCTGGCCGAGCTCGTGTTGCCGGCCAGGTCGACGATCCGCACGCTCACGGTCGGGTCGCCGGCGTCCAGCGCGACGTCCTTGATCGTGATGGTGCCGGCGTTCGTATCGACGCTGCCGTTGGCGCCGTCGACGGTGATCCAGGCGCCGCTGTCGATCCGGTACTGCACGGTGTCCCAGCCGGCCAGCGTGCCGGCGAAGGTGAAGCCGACGTCGGCGCTCGACAGGCTGGTGAGGTCCGGCGTGCCCGCGGCCGCGCCTTCCACCTGGGCGAAGCTCACGCTGGCCGGCAGGGTGGCGTCGAGGGTGAAGGACAGCGTGCCGTTGCCGCTGGTGTGGCCGGCCAGGTCGGTCTGGTGCACCAGGACCGTCTTGGGACCGTCGCCGCTCAGCGTCAGGGTGGCGTTGCCGTTGCTGTCGACCGTGGCGCCCGGCAGCCAGGACTGGCCGTCGAGGCTGTATTCCCAGGTGCTGCCGTTGCCGTGCTCGAGGCCGCTGACCGTGACCGTGCCGGCGTTGGTGACGCCGTCATGGCTGTCGCTGCCGCTGTCGGTGGCCAGGACCACGCCCGGCGTGTTCGGCGCAAAGCTGTCGTACTGGAAGACGATGGTCGCGGCATCGCTGACGTTGCCGGCGGCATCGACCTGGTGTACGTGGACCGTGTTCATGCCCTGGACCAGGACCGGCGCGGTGTCGCTCCAGCCGGTCAGGCCGTCGCTGCTGTACTCGGCCTTCGCGCCCGCCTCGAGGCCGCTCACGGACAGGCTGCCTGCGCTGGTGACATGGTCGCTGTCCGAACTGCCGGTGTCGCTGGCGAGGGCGACCGTCGGGACGGCGGCGTGGTTGTCGTAGACCAGCGTCGTGGTGGTCGTCGGGCTGGCATTGCCGGCGCCGTCGACCGCGCGCAGCAGCACCGTCTGCGTGAGATTGCCGTCGCTGCCGGGCGTGCCGTGGGTGAGGTCCAGGCCCTGGATGGTCGCCGTGCCGGCGGCGCCGTTCACGCTCATGGCGCGCCAGGTGCTGCCGTCGGTGCTGTACTGGAGCGCGTCGCCGGCGCCGAGCGTGCCGGTAAAGCTGAACTGTACGTCGGCGGTGGCTGCGTTGGTGACGTTGTCGGCCGGCGCGCCGTCGGCGGCGCCATGTGTGATCGATACCAGGGTCAGGATCCCGGTCGTCGGTGCGTCGGCATCGTAGACGACGGCCTGGCTGACGACGGCGCCATGGTTGCCGGCCAGGTCGGACACGCGCAGCATCACGGTCGGGCCGGCGGTGCTGGCGATGTTCGCGACCGTGACCTGCAGGCCGTCCAGGCCGACCTGCGCGGCCTGCCAGTGCGCGCCGTTGTCGAGCGAATACTCGACGGTTTCATCGCTGGCCAGCGGCGCGGACAGGGTCGCATGCAGCGCGGTCGTGGCCAGGTTGGTCGTCAGCGGTGCGGCGACGGTCGCCTCGGCGCTGACGCCGTCCAGCATGTCGACGGTATGCACGGTCAGCGTCTGCTGCGGCGCCTCGGTATCGACACGCACCGGGGTGCGCAGCAGCAGGCCGTCGAGGGCCGCCGCCGCCACGGCATTGCCGGCGCGGTCGACGATCGCGCCGTGCAGGGCGCCGTTCGCGGCCGTCATCAGTTGGGCGACGTTCTCGCCGGCCGCCGGGGTGTAGCTGAACAGCAGCGTATCGGTGCCCGCGCCGCTCTGGTAGACCGCGGCGCCGCCGGTGTTCAGGGCGATGCCCGGCGCGGCGTTCGCGTCGACGTTCACCGTTTCGCTGAACTTGATCGTGAAAGTCAGCGTCTCGCCGAGCGCCAGCTGGTGGTCGTTCGGCGCCAGCCTCGGCAGGCCCGGGGCCGGCGCGGTGCGGTCGAGCACGCTGCCGATCACGTTCGACACGCTCGAATGGCCGTTCGCGTCGGTGACGACCGCGCGGAAGTAATAGGCGCCGTCGGCCTGCGCGCCGATATCCTGCGGGCTGACCCAGTGGATGCGGTCGCTCGACATCTGGTACGCGACCGTGGTGTCCGGATCGTTGCCGTGCAGGGCGACCGGCGGCGCCGCATTGTTGGTGACCGGCAGCGCGCCGGCACTGCCGCCCTGCAGGCCGACGAAGGACAGCGTGCCGGCCACCGGCATCGGCGGATAGACGACGTCGACCGCGGCGGGCAGGCCGCCGCTGGCCAGCGCGCCGACCACGTCGTGCAGGGTGACATCGGAAGGCATCGCGTCGAGTACGGCGGCCATGCCGCCGCCGTGCAGCAGCGAGTCGAGCGTGGCCGGGTTGCCGGAGGCCGCCTTGGCGACATCGGCCAGCGCCTGCATCAGCTGGACCGGCTCGGCGGCGCCGCGTGCGGACGAGAACAGGCCGGCCAGGTTCGCGCCGAGCGCGTCGATCACGGCCGGCGCCTGGGTGGCGATGTCGGCAAGCGCCGCCGCCGACTTGACCATCACGCCGATGTCCGAGGGCGTGGCGCCCAGGCTCACCGCCTGGATCAGTACGCGCCCGGCATCGCTCGCGGCCATGCCGTGGTAGGCGCTGCCCGAAGCGGCGACTTCGGCGGTGAATTGATCGGCCGCCTGCTGCCGCAGGTTAGACAGGCCGGCATCCGTGCCCTGTGCGCCGCGCATGATCTCGATGGCGGCGGCGCCGATCGAAACCTGGCCCTTCGCGATCGCGTCGACCCAGTAGTCGAGTCCCGCCTTCTCGGGCCCGCGGCCGAACAGCTGCTGGTAGATGGACGTGATGCGCGCCGCCGTGTCGGCCGTGCCAAAATGCGCGGTCGCCTCCGGCGAGGTCGAGAACGCGTCGATGATGGCGCCAAAGTCGCCGTTGGCGCTCTGCAGCTGCTGCGACCAGAAGGCCATGCCGGCCGGATCGGCGGGACGGCCGTAGTAGGCGAGGTAAAAGGAGTTGACTACAGAATCGTTGCTAAAAGACATGATTGTTCCAGATATAAGAAGTGCGCAGTGCAAATTTTCTTGCAATGGCGTAAGTATATCCATCCGGAAATGATGTGTTCATTATGGAACTGTCAAAATGTCGATTTGTGGGATTTTTCCTACACAAGACATAAAAAAACCGGCCCGAAGGCCGGTTTGTCCTGGCGCGGGAGCGACAGTCAATCGCGCTCGCCGAAGCCGATGCCCAGCAGTTGCAGCAGGGCCGTGAAGATGTTGTACAGGTCCAGGTAGATCGACAGCGTGGCCGAGATGTAGTTGGTTTCGCCGCCGTTGATGACGCGCTGGACGTCGTAGATCAGCCAGGCCGAGAAGATGCCCATCGCCAGCACCAGCACGACCAGGTGCAGGGCCGCCAGGTGCAGGAAGATGTTGGCCACCGACGCCAGGATCAGCACGATGGTGCCGGCGAACAGCCAGCTGCCCATGCCGGAGAAGTCGCGCTTGGACACGGTCGCGACCGTCGCCATGGCCGCGAACACGACCGCGGTGCCGCCGAAGGCGCCCATGATCAGTGCGCCGCCGTTGGCGAAGCCCAGGGTGTAGCGCAGCAGCGGGGTCAGCATCAGGCCCATGAAGAAGGTGAAGCCGAGCAGGACCGGGATGCCGGCCGCCGAGTTCTTGGTCTTCTCGATCGCGTAGATGAAGCCGAAGGCGACCGCCAGGAACAAGATCATGCCGATCGCGCCGCTCATGATGGGCAGGCGCGTCTGCACGCCGATGAAGGCGCCCAGCACGGTCGGGATCATCGACAGCGCCAGCAGCCAGTAGGTATTGCGCATCACGCGGTGGCGTCCGGCGCGGAGCGCCGGGACGTCGTAGGTTTTCTGCAGGTTCGGGATCATGATGCCTCCGTTGGAAAGATTGCCCTTGCGCCCCATATGGGGATGGTCGCGCCGTTCAACAGCCGCCGCAAGTGCGCGGCGGCGGGATTAAGCCCCGGCTAAGCCAGCCGTTCGGGCCAGATTCCTCCCGTGAGCGGACGAGAGATTGTTCGTTGCCACTGTATCACTTTGGCGCCCGTCGCCGCAATATCGGCCAGCCTGCGGATGTATGGTAAAATCGAAGGTTGATTGAGTTCCGATGTTCTCGCGAATTTCTTTATCTAAACCTTTATTTTCATTGGAGTTTACATGGCAATCGAACGCACCCTGTCGATCATCAAGCCCGACGCAGTCGCAAAAAACGTGATCGGCCAAATCTATAGCCGTTTCGAAGGCGCTGGCCTGAAGATCGTCGCTGCCCGCATGGCCCAGCTGTCGCGCGCCGAAGCCGAAGGCTTCTACGCCGTCCACAAAGAGCGTCCGTTCTTCAAGGATCTGGTCGACTTCATGGTGTCCGGCCCGGTCATGATCCAGGTGCTGGAAGGCGAAGGCGCGATTGCCAAGAACCGCGAACTGATGGGCGCCACCGACCCGAAGAAGGCTGACGCCGGCACCATCCGCGCCGACTTCGCCGACTCGATCGACGCCAACGCCGTGCACGGTTCGGACGCTGCCGAAACCGCCGCCGTCGAAATCGCCTACTACTTCCCGGCGCTGAACGTCTACTCGCGTTAATCGCTGGCTGCAAATTTTTGCTAGTTAATCGGCCCCGGCTGACTTAACATCGCATTACCCCGCTCGCCCATGCTCGCAGAGCCCGGCGGGCGGGACTATTTTTACGGATTCAGGAAATAAAAATGGCAACTCTCACCAACCTGCTGGACTTCGATCCCGCGCAGCTTGTCGCCTACTGCGCCGAGTTGGGGGAGAAGCCGTTCCGCGCCAAGCAGCTGCAGCGCTGGATCCACCAGTTCGGCGTCGCGGATTTCGACGACATGACCGACCTGGCGAAATCGCTGCGCGAAAAGCTGAAGACCCGCGCCGAAGTGCGCGCCCCAGGCATCATCAGCGACCACACCTCCAGCGACGGCACCCGCAAGTGGCTGGTCGACGTCGGCAACGGCAATGCGGTCGAGACCGTGTTCATTCCGGAAGAGACGCGCGGCACGCTGTGCATCTCCACCCAGGCCGGCTGCGCCGTCAACTGCCGTTTCTGCTCGACCGGCAAGCAGGGCTTCAACCGCAACCTGACGGTGGCCGAGATCATCGGCCAGCTGTGGATGGCCGAGTTCGAGCTGCGCCGTACCTTCGGCATCGAAGGCGGCCCGAAAGGCGAGCGCCAGATCACCAACGTGGTCATGATGGGCATGGGCGAGCCGCTGCTGAACTTCGAGCCGACCGTCACCGCGCTCAAGCTGATGCTGGACGATAACGCCTACGGCCTGTCGCGCCGCCGCGTGACCCTGTCGACCTCGGGCGTGGTGCCGATGATGGACAAGCTGAGCCAGGAATGCCCGGTGGCGCTGGCGGTGTCGGTGCACGCGTCGAACGATCCGCTGCGCGACGGCCTGGTCCCGCTGAACAAGAAGTACCCGCTGCGCGAGCTGATGGCCGCCTGCAAGCGCTACCTGGAATTCGCGCCGCGCGACTTCATCACCTTCGAATACTGCATGCTGGACGGCGTCAACGACAGCGACGAGCATGCGCGCGAGCTGATCGCCCTGGTCAACGATCCGGAAGTCGGCGTGAACTGCAAGTTCAACCTGATTCCCTTCAATCCCTTCCCGGAATCGGGCCTGCTGCGTTCGAAGAACCCGCGCATCAAGGCCTTCGCCCAGGTGCTGATGGATGCCGGCATCGTCACCACCATCCGCAAGACCCGCGGCGACGACATCGACGCCGCCTGCGGCCAGCTTGCCGGCGAAGTCAAGGACCGCACCCGCGTCAACGAACGGATGAGCAAGATGGCCGAGTACCAGCAGAAGTTCGGCCCGAACTTCGGCAAGATCGTGGAGATCCCTAGTTGAAGCCGGCCCTGGCCGGTGTGCTCGCACTCAGCCTGCTGGCCGCCTGCGCCGGCCCGGGCGGAGACGCCCCGCGCGAACTGAAGACGGCCTCGGACCAGACGGCCGCCGAGAAGCGCGCCCAGATCCGCCTGCAGCTGGCGGTGAACTACTACCAGGACCGCAAGTACGAGATCGCGCTCGACGAGATCAAGCAGGCGATCGCCGCCGCGCCGGATTTTGCCGATGCCTACGGCGTGCGCGCCCTGATCTACACGGCGATGGGCGAGAACGCCCTGGCCGACGAAAACTACCGCCACGCGCTGCGCCTGGCGCCGCGCAATCCCGACCTGGCCAACAACTACGGCCTGTTCCTGTGCGACGCCGGCGGGCGGCCGGACCAGGCCATCGGCCTGTTCGAATCGGCCCTCAAGAACCCGCAGTACCGCTCGCCGGTCAAGGCGCTGACGAACGCGGGCAACTGCAGCCTGAAGCTGAAGAATTTGGACGCGGCCGAGCGCTACCTGCTCGACGCCTTGCGTGTCGACCCCGAACTGCCGGCCATCCAGGCCGGGCTGGCGCGGGTCTATTTCGAGCGGCGCGATTACACCCGCGCCGGGTTTTTCATCAACCGCCTCACGGACGCAGCGAAACTCGAGTCGCTGTCGGCCGACGTGCTGTGGCTGGCCATCCGGGTCGAGCACATGCTGGGTGACCGGACCATGGAAGCCACCCTCGCGGCGCAGCTGCGCAAGCGCTTCCCCGGCTCGCCCGAATACGCGGCATTCGAGCGCGGTGCATTTTAACGAGTGAGATGACGACGATGAGTTCCGAGCGTGCAGAAGAGCCGGTGACGCCCGACAACCAAGGGGGCAGCCCGGGCCGGATCCTGGCGGCCCAGCGCGAAGCGATGGGCTGGACCGTGGAGCAGGTGGCCGACCAGCTGAAACTGGCCGTGCGCCAGGTGGTGGCGCTGGAAGCGGGCGATTACGCGGCCCTCCCGAGCCCCGCCGTGACGCGCGGCTTCGTGCGCGCCTACGCCAAGCTGGTGCGGGTCGACCCGGCGCCGCTGGTGGCGCAGATCGCGATCGACACGCCTGGCGAGGCCGAAATGAACAGCGCGGCCGCGCGCCGCCCGACCCCGGCCTCGTTCTCGCAAGCGAAATTCCCCTCGCACGGCAAGCGCTCCTCGCTGCCGCTGGGCTGGATCGCCGGCGCCGTGGCGGTGGCCGCCGCCGCTGCCGCCGCCTGGCACTTCGGCCTGGTCCCGCTGAAGCAGCACGGCGACGCCGCCACCGCGAGCGCGCCGGCCGCAGCGGGCGGCGCCTCGCCGGAAGTGTCGGCCGGCAGCTCGACCGAGACCCTGCAGAATCCCTCGGTGCCGCTGATTTCGGTGCCGGGTCCGGCCAGCCAGGCCTCCCAGCCGGGCGCCGATGCGCCGGCCAGCGCAGCGGCCACGGCGCCCGGCCCCGTCGTGAACATGCCGGCCACCACCGCCACCGGCGCGCCGCCGACCGCGGTGCCGGCCGCACCGGCGAATCCGGCGACGGCGCAGACCCCGCCGGCCCAGGCCGCGGCCACCGCGCCGGCAGCAGCCGGCGCCAACGCCCTGGTGCTGAGCGTGCGCGAGGATGCCTGGATCGAAGTCAAGCCGGCCAAGGGCGGCGCGCCGATCATCCGGCGCCTTGTCAAGGCCGGCAGCACCGAGACCGTGAACGTCGACCAGCCGGTGCGCGTCATCGTCGGCAATCCGGGCAGCGTCTCGGCCAGCCTGCGCGGCGCCCCGGTGGCGCTGCCGCCGGTGCCGGGCAAGCAGTACTCCCTGGTTAATCTGCAATAAGCTGCAATGAACGAGAACATGAGCCTCACGAATACGCCCGACCCGATTCCTTCCGGCCCGCTGGCGCGCCGCGCCAGCCGCCGCGTGCTGATCCAGCACGGCGAGCGCAAGGTGTGGATGGGCGGCGACGCCCCGGTCGTCGTGCAGTCGATGACCAACACCGACACCGCCGACGTCATCGGCACCGCGATCCAGGTCAAGGAGCTGGCGCGCGCCGGTTCCGAGATCGTGCGCATTACCGTCAACACGCCGGAAGCCGCGGCCGCCGTGCCGGCCATCCGCGAACAGCTCGACCGCATGGAAGTGGACGTGCCGCTGGTCGGCGACTTCCACTACAACGGCCACCTGCTGCTGCGCGACTTCCCGGAATGCGCCCGGGCGCTGTCGAAGTACCGCATCAATCCGGGCAACGTGGGGCAGGGCGCCAAGCGCGACGCCCAGTTCGCCCAGATGATCGAAACCGCGATCCAGTACGACAAGCCGGTGCGCATCGGCGTCAACTGGGGCAGCCTCGATCAATCCCTGCTGGCGCGCATCATGGACGAGAACGCGGCGCGCGCCCAGCCGTGGTCGGCCCAGGCCGTGATGTACGAAGCCCTGATCACCTCGGCGATCGAAAACGCCGTGCGCGCCGAAGAGATCGGCCTGGCGCGGGACAAGATCATCCTGTCCTGCAAGGTGTCGGGCGTGCAGGACCTGATCGCGGTCTACCGCGAACTCGGCAAGCGCTGCGACTACCCGCTGCACCTGGGCCTGACCGAAGCCGGCATGGGCAGCAAGGGCATCGTCGCCTCGACCGCGGCGCTGTCGGTGCTGCTGCAGGAAGGCATCGGCGACACCATCCGCATCTCGCTGACCCCGGAACCGGGCGGCGACCGCACGAAAGAGGTGGTGGTGGGCCAGGAGATCCTGCAGACCATGGGCCTGCGCAAGTTCACGCCGATGGTGATCGCATGCCCGGGCTGCGGCCGCACTACCTCGACCGTGTTCCAGGAACTGGCCGACAACATCCAGACCTTCCTGCGCGAGCAGATGCCGGAATGGAAGAAGAGCTATCCGGGCGTGGAAGGCATGAACGTGGCCGTGATGGGCTGCATCGTCAACGGTCCGGGCGAATCGAAGCACGCCAACATCGGCATCTCCCTGCCCGGCACCGGCGAATCGCCGGCGGCGCCGGTCTTTGTGGACGGCCAAAAGGTCGCTACACTGCGGGGCGAGCGGATCGTGGATGAGTTCAAGACGATCGTGCTGAATTACGTGCAGAAGAATTACGGCGAGAAGGCCGAAACCATCTAACCGTCGTTCCCGCGAAGGCGGGAACCCAAGCTGTATGCGTTTCGACTGCGTATGCAGAACTTGGGTCCCCGCCTTCGCGGGGACGACGTAACGCGAAAATAGAAATGTCCGACAAAAAAGAGAAATTTACAGCCATTAAAGGCATGAACGACATCCTCCCGGCCGACGCGCCGCTGTGGGAGCTGTTCGAGAACACCGTCGAAACGGTCCTGAAGAGCTACGGCTACCAGAAGATCGTCACCCCGATCGTCGAAGAGACCGGGCTGTTCGCGCGCGCCATCGGCGCCGTCACCGACATCGTCGAGAAGGAGATGTACTCCTTCGAAGACTCGATGAACGGCGACCAGCTGACCCTGCGCCCGGAAGGCACGGCCGGCGTGGTGCGCGCCGTGGTCGAGCACAACATGGCCTACGACGGTCCGAAGCGCCTGTGGTACAAGGGTCCGATGTTCCGCCACGAGCGTCCGCAGCGCGGCCGCTACCGCCAGTTCTTCCAGTTCGGCGCCGAAGCGATCGGCTTTGCCGGCCCGGACATCGACGCCGAGCTCATCATGCTGTGCCGCCGCCTGTGGGACGACCTGGGCCTGTCGAACATCCGCCTCGAGCTGAACTCGATCGGCAATGCGGAAGAGCGCCAGCGCCACCGCGCCGACCTGATCGCCTACTTCGAAGCGAATGAAACCGTGCTCGATGCGGAAGCCAAGCGCCGCCTGCACGCCAACCCGCTGCGCATCCTCGACACCAAGAACCCGGCGATGCAGGACCTGGTCAACGCGGCGCCCAAGCTGCTCGCCTACCTGGGCGGCGAATCGCTGGCCCACTTCGAAGGCCTGAAGAAGCTGCTGGACGCGAACAACGTCCAGTACACCGTGAATCCGCGCCTGGTGCGCGGCCTGGATTACTACAACCGCACCGTGTTCGAGTGGGTCACCGACGAACTGGGCTCGCAGGGCACGGTCTGCGCCGGCGGCCGCTACGACCCGCTGATCGAGACCTTCGGCGGCAAGCCGACCCCGGGCATCGGCTTCGCGATGGGCATGGAGCGCCTGATCGAGCTGATTAAGGGCCAGGGCGAGCCGGCGGCGCCGAACCAGTGCGACGTCTACATGGTCCACCAGGGCGAGGAAGCCCAGCTGAAGGCCTTCATCCTGGCCGAACGCATCCGTGACGCCGGCCTCGACGTGGTCCTGCACTGCGCCACGCCGCAGGGCGCCGGCAGCTTCAAGAGCCAGATGAAGAAGGCCGACGGTTCCGGCGCGGCCTTCGCCGTGATCATCGGCGATGACGAGGTCAAGAACGACGTGGTGGCGGTCAAGGCCCTGCGCGAGGCCGACGCCGCCCAGCAGCAGGCCAGCGTGCCCTTCGACGAGGCGGTCGATTACATCGTCGACCAGGTCATCGGCGGCCACGATCACGACCACGACCACGACCACGTGCACTATCATCCGTAATCATTATTAAAAGAGAAAACAGTCCATGGCATACGATCTCGAAGAACAGGAACAGATAGCGAATTTCAAGGCGTTCTGGAGCCGCTTTGGCAATCTGATCAGCTGGGTGCTGATCATCGCGCTGGGCAGCTATGCGGCCTACAATTTCTGGAACACGCACAAGCGCAGCCAGGCGGCGGAAGCGGCCAACCTGTACGGCGGCCTGGTCGACGCCGCCCAGGCCAACGACAATGCCAAGGTCCAGCGCATGGCGGCCGACATCGAAAGCAAGTACGAGGGCACCGCCTACGGCCCGATGGCCGCGCTGGCCGCCGCCAAGCTGGCCTTCGACGCCAACGACCTGAAGACCGCCAAGGCGCAGCTGCAGTGGGCGGCCGACCATGGCAACGACGAGTACAAGGCGATCGCGCGCCTGCGCCTGTCCGGCGTGCTGCTGGACGAGAAGGCCTACGACCAGGCGCTGGCGCTGCTGAACGGCGACTTCCTGCCGCAGTTCGCCGCCGAAGTGGCGGACCGCAAGGGCGATGTGCTGGTCGCGCAGAACAAGCTGGCGGAAGCCCGCAGCGCCTACCAGGCCGCGCTCGACAAGATGAGCAAGACGCACCCGGGCCGCCAGCTGGTGCAGATCAAGCTGGATGCGATCGGTGGTGCGCCGGCCGGCGCGAAGGCCGCTGCTTAACCCGTCGTCCCCGCGAAAGCGGGGACCCAAGTTCTGCGTGAGCAGCCGTAACGCTTGCAAACTTGGGTTCCCGCCTGCGCGGGAACGACGTTTGGAAATTCGAAGAATAAGGCAAGAAGAACATGCGTATTACCCGGAAGCTCGTAGGTGTCGGTGTCCTCGCCCTGATGACGGGCTGCTCGACGATCAGTTCCCTGAACCCGTTCGCATCCAAGCCGAAGGGCAACCTGCCGGCGCCGCTGGTCGACCTGAAGGGCTCGATGGCCGTGCGCACCGCATGGAAGCTGGACGTCGGCAAGTCGCACAACTACCCCTTCACGCCCGCGCTGGCGGGTAATACCGTCATCGCCGCCGGCGGCGACGGCACCCTGGTGCGCGCGGAGGCCGCCAGCGGCCGCCAGATCTGGCGCACCAAGGCCGGCATGGACCTCACCGCGGGTGTCGGCAGCGACGGCAATTTCATCGTCGTCGGCGGCGCCAAGGGCATGCTGCTGGCCTTCGACATGGACGGCAAGCCGCTGTGGAAGGCCCAGCTGTCGAGCGAGATCCTGTCGTCGCCGGTGGTGGGGCAGGGCATCGTGGTGGCGCGCAGCGTCGACAACCGCATCGTCGGCTTCGACGCCGCGACCGGGCAAAAGAAATGGACCGTGCAGCGCGCCGCGCCGCCGCTGACCCTGCGCCTGGCGCCGGGCATGGTCGTGCATGACAAGGACGTGATCATCGCCCAGCCGGGCGGCAAGCTGCTGTCGCTGCTGCTGGCGACCGGCGCGCCGCGCTGGGAAGTCGAAGTGGGCGTGGCGCGCGGCGCCACCGAACTGGAACGCGTGACCGACATCGGCGGCTACCCGGTGGTGTTCGAGAACGACGTCTGCGCCGTGTCCTACCAGGGCCGCGCCGGCTGCTGGGACGTGGTGAACGGCAGCCCGCGCTGGACCCGCGACCTGTCGTCGGAAGGCGGCGTGGCGGTCGACCAGCGTTTCGTCTTCGCCAGCGACGACAAGGGCGCGGTCTATGCCTACAACCGCGACGGCGGCACCAGCGCCTGGAAGAACGACAAGCTGGCCTTCCGCCGCCTGTCGACCCCGGTCTCCTATGGCCGCACGGTCGCGGTGGGCGACTACCAAGGCTACGTGCACTTCCTGTCGCGTGAGGACGGCGCCTTCCTGGCCCGCGCCGCCACCGACGGCAGTGCGATCAGCTCGACCCCGCTCGTCGCGGGCTCGAACCTGATTTTTCAAACACAAAACGGAACTGTGACCGCGATCGCGGTCGAATGACAAATTAATGAAGCCGGTAATTGCACTCGTAGGACGCCCGAACGTCGGGAAGTCCACCTTATTCAACCGCATGACCCGCTCGCGCGATGCGCTGGTGGCGGACCTGCCCGGCCTGACGCGCGACCGTCACTACGGCGAGGGCCGCATCGGCGAACGCCCCTTCCTGGTGATCGACACCGGCGGCTTCGAACCGGTCGCCAAGGAAGGCATCATGCACGAGATGGCGCTGCAGACGAAGCAGGCGGTGGCCGAAGCGGACATCGTGATGTTCATCGTCGACGGCCGCCAGGGCCTGACCCCGCACGACAAGACCATCACCGACTTCCTGCGCAAGCAGGGCCGCAAGGTCATGCTGGTCGTGAACAAGAGCGAGGGCATGAAGTACACCAGCGTCACCGCCGAGTTCTATGAGCTCGGCATGGGCGACCCCTACGTCATCTCGGCCGCGCACGGCGACGGCGTGCTCGACCTCGTCAACGAAGCGATCGACGAAGCGCACCAGCAGCGCCCGCAGGAAGAGGAAGAGCTGGAGCCGGCCGACCACGGCATCAAGATCGCGCTGGTGGGCCGCCCGAACGTCGGCAAGTCCACGCTGATCAATACCCTGGTGGGCGAGCAGCGCGTGATCGCCTTCGACATGCCGGGCACCACCCGCGACTCGATCGAAGTGCCGTTCGAGAAGGGCGGCAAGACCTACACCCTGATCGATACCGCCGGCATCCGCCGCCGCGGCAAGGTGTTCGAAGCCATCGAAAAATTCTCGGTGGTGAAGACCCTGCAGTCGATCTCGGAAGCCAACGTGGTCGTGCTGATGCTGGACGCCCAGCAGGACATCTCGGAACAGGATGCCCACATCGCCGGCTTCATCCTGGAATCCGGCCGTGCGCTGGTGGTGGCCGTCAACAAGTGGGACGGCCTGCAATCCGACCAGCGCGACCAGATCAAGAACGACATCGACCGCAAGCTCGACTTCCTCGGCTTCGCGGAGATGAAGTTCATCTCGGCGCTGAAGGGCACCGGCATCAATCACCTGATGAAGGCGATCGATACCGCCTACGCCGCCGCCACCGCCAAGCTGTCGACCCCGCGCCTGACGCGTGCGCTGCAGGAAGCGGTCGAGAAGCAGGAGCCGAAGCGCAAGGGCGGCACCCGTCCGAAAATGCGCTATGCCCACCAGGGCGGACAGAATCCGCCGATCATCGTCATCCATGGCAATGCCCTGGATGGCATCACGGAGCCGTACAAGCGTTACCTGGAAAAGCATTTCCGCGACACCTTCGACCTGATCGGCACCCCGCTCAGGATCGAACTGAAGAGCGGCAAGAACCCGTTCGCGAAAGAGTCCTGACGTCGTTGCCGCGCAGGCGGGAATCCGGGTTTTGGCGTGCGTCCCGATGACGCATCCGGACTTGGGTCCGCGCCTGCGCGGGGACGACGTTTTAAGCCAGGTCTAACCAGAGCAGTACGACAAAAAACGGTAAAACAGGTTACAGTAGGCTTGGAAAAACATTCACAAATTGAGAATGTTGACCCAGGCACTTGAAAACCGGCGTACCGCCTCAATTTTTATACGACAACAACATACGGAGCTGTTATGAGCAATAAAGGGCAACTGTTACAAGACCCATTCCTGAATGCCTTGCGCAAGGAGCACGTCCCCGTCTCGATCTACCTGGTCAACGGGATCAAGCTCCAGGGACACATCGAGTCCTTCGACCAGTACGTGGTTCTGCTCCGTAATACCGTCACCCAGATGGTCTACAAGCACGCCATTTCCACCGTCGTTCCCGCACGCGCCGTCAACCTCAACCTCGAACAAGACGCTGAGTGAGGTCGATGGCTGACGTTTCCGGCAATACCATGCGCGCAGCATTGGTCGGGGTCGACTTCGGCAGAGGCGACTTCAAGGCCAGCCTGGAAGAACTGGCTCTGCTGGCGCGCTCTGCCGGAGCGGACCCGATCACCACGATCACCGCAAAACGCAACAGTCCCGATCCCGCGCATTTCGTCGGCAGCGGCAAGGCCGACGAAATCGCCGAGGCCTGCCTGGCCGACAAGATCGAGATCGTCATCTTCAACCATGCCCTGTCGCCCGCCCAGCAGCGTAACCTGGAGCGGCGCCTCAACGTGCGCGTGGTCGACCGCACCAGCCTGATCCTCGACATCTTCGCCCAGCGCGCCCAGAGCCACGAGGGCAAGCTGCAGGTCGAGCTGGCCCAGTTGCAGCACCTGGCCACGCGCCTGATCCGCGGCTGGACCCACCTCGAGCGCCAGAAGGGCGGTATCGGCCTGCGCGGCCCCGGTGAAACCCAGCTCGAGACCGACCGCCGCCTGATCGGCGAGCGCGTCAAGATGCTGCGCACCCGCCTCGCCAAGCTGCGCAAGCAGCACGAGACCCAGCGCCGTTCGCGCGGCCGCAACCAGACCTTCTCGGTGTCGCTGGTCGGCTATACCAACGCCGGCAAGTCGACCCTGTTCAATACCCTGACCAAGGCCGGTGTCTACGTCGCGAACCAGCTGTTCGCGACCCTCGACACCACCAGCCGCCGCCTCTACCTCGGCGAGGAAACCGGCAGCGTGGTGCTGTCCGATACCGTCGGTTTCGTGCGCGAACTGCCGCACCAGCTGGTGGCCGCCTTCCGCGCCACCCTGGAAGAAACCATCCATGCCGATCTGCTGCTGCACGTGGTCGACGGTTCGTCGCCGGTGCGCATGGAGCAGATCGAGCAGGTCAACGAGGTGCTGCGCGAGATCGGCGCCGACCACATTCCGCAGATCCTGGTCTGGAACAAGATCGATGCGGCCGGGCTCGAGCCCGGGGTGGAACGTGATGAAGATGATAAAATCAGCCGCGTTTTGATCAGCGCCCACAGCGGCGCCGGCCTGGATCTGCTGCGCGACGCCATCGTCGAGGCGGCCAGGGCCGAGCCGGCCGAGCCTGAAGTCGCGCTCGCCGATGCCGAGCATGTTCCGAACACCACCTACGTGGTTCCACACTAGCCTATGTCTCTTCACGACCCCCGCTGGGGCCACAAACCGAACGATCCCAAAGCCCAGCAGAACAAGGGCCCCGGCAACGATGGCCCGCCGGACCTCGACCAGCTCTGGCGCGACTTCAACCAGCGCCTGAACCGCGTGTTCGGCAAGCGCGGCGGCGGCGACGGCGGCGGTTACCGCCCCGATGCGCGCGGCGTCGGCGTGACCGCCACCGTGGTCGGCGCCATCCTGGCCCTGATCTGGCTGGCCAGCGGCGCCTTCATCGTGCCGGAAGGCCAGGTCGGCCTCGTCACCACCTTCGGCGAACTCTCGCACAAGACCGGCGCCGGCTTCAACTGGCGCTGGCCGGCCCCGTTCCAGGCCCACGAGACCGTCAACGTGACCCAGGTGCAGACCGCCGAGATCGGCTACCGCGGCAACGCCCGCAACAAGCAGGGCAACGAAGCGCTGATGCTGACCGCCGACGAGAACATCGTCGACGTCCAGTTCTCGGTGCAGTACAGGATCAAGGACCCGGTGGCCTGGGTGTTCAACAACAGCGACCAGGTCGAGACCGTGCGCGACAGCGCCGAGACCGCCGTGCGCGAGCTGGTCGGCCGCAGCAAGATGGATGCGCTGCTGCTCGAGGGTCGTGACCGGCTGGCCGGCGAGGCCCAGCGCACGATCCAGCAGATGCTGGCGCGCTACAGGCTGGGCGCCGAAGTGACCGGCGTGACGATCCAGTCGCTGGCGGCGCCGGAGCAGGTGGCGGCCGCCTTCGAGGAAACCGTCAAGGCCCAGGAAGACCGGACCCGCGCGCGCGCCGAAGCCCAGGCCTATGCCGACGATATCATCCCGCAGGCCAAGGGCAGGGCGGCGACGATGCTCGAGGACGCCCAGGCCTACCGCGCCACCACCGAGAACACCGCGGCCGGCAACGCCGCCCGCTTCAACCAGGTCGTGGCCGAATACGCGAAAGCCCCGGCCGTCACGCGCGACCGCATGTACCTCGACACCATGCAGCAGATCCTTTCCAGCACCAGCAAGGTGATGATCGACGCCAAGACGGCGACCACGGTCAACCTGCCGCTCGACCAGATGCTGACCCGCTCGGTCGCCAACGAGGCGGCGATCGGCAGCCGCTCCGGCCCGGTGATGCCGCCGCAGCAGGGCGCCCAGGCGGCGCCGCCGAACATCGGCACCGTGACGGTGACCGGCGCCGCGCCGCAGCAGGCGCCGCAATCGTCGCAGCAACAGCCGCAACCGCAACAACAGCAGCAGCCGCAGCAAGCGCCGCAGCAGACCCAGGCCGCACCGGCCCAGGAAACCCGCCCGGCGCTGGAATCGGTGCGCAAGATCGATCCGCGCAGCCGCGAAACCTCGCGCGAAAGGGAGACCCGCTGATGACCCGCCTGATTTCCATCGTCGTCGCGGCGGCCGTCGTCCTGACCCTGCTGGCGTCGAGCGTGTTCGTGGTCGACCAGCACCGCTTCGCCGTCGTCTACGCCCTCGGCGAACTGCGCGAAGTGATCAAGGAGCCCGGCCTGCGCTTCAAGCTGCCGTCGCCGTTCCAGAACGTGGTCTACCTCGACAAGCGCCTGCAGACCCTCGACACCGCCGACGGCGAACGCTTCCTGACGGCCGAGAAGAAGGACCTGGTGGTGGACGCCTTCGTCAAATGGCGCATCAATGATCCGCGCCAGTACCTGATCGCCATCGGCGGCAGCGGCGGCCAGAGCAGCGCCGAGCGCGGCGCCGAACGCTTGGCGCAAGCCGTGCAGGTCGCGCTGAACGCCGAGATCGGCGCCCGCAAGGTGGCCGACGTCGTCTCCGGCCAGCGCGAGCAACTGGCCGCCGGCCTGCGCGAGCGCGTGGCGAACGCCGGCCGCCAGATGGGCGTCGACGTGCTCGACGTGCGCCTCAAGCGCGTCGACTTCACGCCCCAGGTCAACGCCGCGCTGTACGAGCGCATGAAGGCCGACCGACTGCGCCTGGCCAGCGAGACCCGCTCGACGGGAACCGCCGAAGCCAGCCAGATCCGCGCCGACGCCGAACGCCAGCGCAGCGTGATCCTGGCCGAAGCCTACCGCGACGCCGAAACCATCAAGGGCGAGGGCGATGCCAAGGCAAGCCAGATCTACGCCCAGTCCTTTGGCAAGAACCCGGAGTTCTACCGTTTCTACCGTTCGCTCGAAGCCTACCGCGCCACCTTCAAGGGCCGCAGCGACGTGCTGGTGCTGGATTCGAATTCGGAGTTCTTCAAGTACTTCAAAGGTCCGGGCAGCGGTAAATGATGTTGTTTGAACGGCGCTGGCCGTTCAAACAACACAACGTTATCAATCGCTCCACCCATCTTCTGCGCCAATCCCGCCCCGTTTTCGGTTAAAATCGTCGATTCGGCGTCGTCAGCGCGTGCAAAGCCGCGTTCATTGTCGCCACTGTATTGCCCAATCTTTAACAACTCCCGAACGCTTTGCCCATGCCTACCTGGCTACTGCCCGAGAATATCGCCGACGTCTTGCCGTCCGAAGCCCGCAAGATCGAGGAACTGCGCCGCCTGATGCTCGACACCTTCCGCACCTACGGTTACGAGCTGGTGATGCCGCCGATGCTCGAGTACGTCGAATCGCTGCTGGCCGGCGCAGGGCAGGACACCGACTCCAAGACCTTCAAGCTGGTCGATTCGATGAGCGGCCGCCTGCTCGGCCTGCGCGCCGACATGACCACCCAGGTCGCCCGCATCGACGCCCACCTGCTGAACCGCGACACCGTCACCCGCCTGTGCTATGCCGGCACAGTGCTGCACACCCGTCCGTCCGGCCTGCACGCCACCCGCGAACAGCTGCAGATCGGCGCCGAGATCTACGGCCACGCCGGCCTCGAAGCCGACGCCGAGATCCAGGAACTGGCGCTGGCCTCGCTGGCGCTGGCCGGCTTCGAGCAGCCGCGCCTGGACATGTCGCATGCCGGCGTGCTGCGCGCCATCCTGGCCGAAGACGCCGCCGCGCAACGCGACGAACAGCTGCTGCACGGCCTGCTGAAGGCCAAGGACCTGCCGGGCATCGAAGAAGCGAGCCGCGGCTATGCCGAGGCCACCCGCGCCGCCCTGATGGCGCTGCCGAACCTGTATGGCGACGTCGACGTTCTGGCGGCTGCCCGCGAAGTGCTGCCGGCGCTGCCGGGCATCACCCGCGCACTGGCCGAGCTGGCGGCGCTGGCCGGCTGCGCGATCGGCCGCGCCAGGGTGGCGATCGACCTGGCCGACCTGCGCGGCTACCAGTACGAAAGCGGCGCCATGTTCGCGCTCTATGTGCCGGGCCTGCCGAACGCGGTGGCGCGCGGCGGCCGCTACGACCATGTCGGCGAAGCCTTCGGACGCGCGCGTCCCGCCACCGGCTTCTCGCTCGACCTGCGCGAACTGGCGCGGCTGCTGCCGACTGCCGACCGCAAACACGCCATCCGTGCGCCGTGGGGCAATGCGCCCGAGCTGCGCGAGAAAATCGCCCAACTGCGCCGCAGCGGCGACATCGTGATCCAGTCCATGCCGGGTCACGAGAATGTACAGGACGAGTTCGAGTGCGACCGCGTGCTCGTCCTCGAACAAGGAAATTGGATTCTCAAAAACTTAGGTTAAGTGATGTCAAATACTGCTAAGAACGTCGTTGTCATCGGCACCCAGTGGGGCGATGAGGGCAAAGGTAAGATCGTCGACTGGCTGACCGACCATGCCGCCGGCGTGGTGCGTTTCCAGGGTGGCCACAACGCCGGCCACACGCTGGTGATCAAGGGCCAGAAGACCGCCCTCCAACTGATCCCGTCGGGCATCATGCGCGAAGGCGTGGCCTGCTACATCGGCAACGGCGTGGTCGTGTCGGTGCCGGACGTGATGCGCGAGATCGACAAGCTGGAAGCCGCCGGCGTCGAAGTCGCGTCGCGCCTGAAGATCTCGGAAGCCTGCCCGGTCATCCTGCCTTACCACGTCGCCATCGACGTCGCCCGCGAAGCCGCCCGTGGCGTCAACAAGATCGGCACCACCGGCAAGGGCATCGGCCCGGCCTACGAAGACAAGGTGGCGCGCCGCGCGATCCGCATCGCCGACATGCTGAACGAGACCCGCTTCGCCGAAAAGCTGCGCGAGAACCTGGACTACCACAACTTCGTGCTGACCGGTTACCTGAAAGGCCAGGCGATCGACTTCCAGAAGACCTTCGACGATGCGATGGCGCTCGTGCCGCGCCTGCGTCCGATGGTCGGCGACGTGTCCTCGGCGCTGTACGCCGCCCACAAGGCCGGCGGCAGCCTGCTGTTCGAAGGCGCGCAGGGCTCGCTGCTGGACGTCGACCACGGCACCTATCCGTTCGTGACCTCGTCGAACTGCGTGGCCGGCAACGCTGCCGCCGGTTCGGGCGTGGGCCCGGGCATGCTGCACTACATCATGGGCATCACCAAGGCCTACACGACCCGCGTGGGTTCGGGCCCGTTCCCGTCCGAGCTGCCGACCGACGCCGGCGTCGGCGAGCACCTGTCGCGCGTGGGCCACGAGTTCGGCACCGTGACCGGCCGTGCGCGCCGCTGCGGCTGGTTCGACGCCGCGCTGCTGCGCCGCTCGGTCCAGATCAACGGCGTGACCGGCATGTGCCTGACCAAGCTGGACGTGCTGGACGGTATCGAATCGCTGAAGCTGTGCACCGGCTACAAGATCGACGGCCGCGACGTCGACATCTTCCCGGTCGGCGCCGAAGAAGCCGCCGCCTGCGTGCCGGTGTACGAAGAGATGCCCGGCTGGACCGACAGCACCGTCGGCGCCAAGTCGATGGAAGAGCTGCCGGCCAATGCCCGCGCCTACATCAAGCGCATCGAAGAGCTGGTCGGTATCCCGGTCGACATGGTGTCGACCGGCCCGGATCGCGAAGAAACCATCGTGCTGCGTCACCCGTTCGCCGCCTGATTCTAATAAAAACAAGGGATATAGAAAGATGAATACTCCTGCATCCACCGACAAGGACCTGTGGGTCTCCTGGGACGAGTACAACCGCCTGGTCGAACGCCTGGCCCTGCAAGTCTACGAATCGAACTGGAAGTTCGACATGGTGCTGTGCCTGGCGCGCGGCGGCGTGCGTCCGGGCGACGTGATCTCGCGCATCTTCGACGTGCCGCTGGCGATCCTGTCGACCAGCTCCTACCGCGAAGAAGCCGGCACCAAGCAGGGCAACCTGGACATCGCCAAGTACATGACGATGACCAAGGGCCCGCTGGCCGGCCGCATCCTGCTGGTCGACGACCTGGCCGACTCCGGCGTGACCCTGCAGCGCGTGCGCGAGCACCTGCAGGAGAACTACACCGACGTCACCGAAGTCAAATCGGCCGTCATCTGGGTCAAGGGCACCTCGACCTTCAAGCCGGACTACCACCTGGAAGACCTGCCGCACAATCCGTGGATCCACCAGCCGTTCGAGGATTACGACGGCCTGCGTCCGCACCAGCTGTCGGCCTGGATGAAGAAGTTCGAAAAGAACTAAGTTGGCTGTAGTACGTCGTCCCCGCGAAGGCGGGGACCCAAGTTAAATCGGGGCTTCGAGCCCCGATTTTTTTCGTCATCGTGTAAACTTCGGCAACAAAAACCGGAGACGAACGATGAAGGCAACCAAGCAGCTGCGCACCCTCGCCACGATCCTGGCGCTGGCCTGCGCCGCCGGCGCCGCCCCGGCCGCCGACCAGCGCATCCCCGCCGGCATCTCGCCCGCCGGCATCCCCGCCTTCAGCGAGGACATGCTGAACCCCGAATTCTGGATCGGCCGCCTGCTCGAACCGAACGTGATCCTGCTCGACGCCCGCCAGGCCGCGGCCAGGCGCGCCGCCGCCTACGCGCCGCAGGGCGGCTTCAAGGACCTGCAGGCGATCCCCGCGACGCTGGACCGCGCGCAGGTCGCCGACTGGCTGAAGCAGGCGGAGCAAAGCCCGGTCAAGCTCGCCGTCGACGACGCCGGCAAGCCGGTCACGCCCTCGCTGCTGGCTGCGCTCAAGCGCAACGCCGGGCTTGAGCGCATCGCCGCATCGAACCCGGCCAGATACGGCCTGAGCGTACGCCGCGCCCAGCTGCGCACGCTGCCTACCGAGCGCGTCTTCTACGCGGCGAACGACCAGCGCGACTACGAGAGCCTGCAGGCCGGGATCCTGTTCGTCGGCGAGCCGGTCGTCATCGCCCACGCGAGCGTCGACGGCAAATGGCTGCTGGTAATGTCGGCCCAGGGCCCGGCATGGGTGCGCGCGGACGACATCGCCGAAGGCGCGCGCGACGCCGTGTTCGGCTATGCGGCCAGGGCGCCGGGCCGCGTGGTCACCGGCGACCAGGTGCGCACCGCCTATACGCCGGAAGCGCCCGCGCTGTCCGAGCTGCTGCTCGACATGGGCACGGCGCTGCCGATCGCCGACGTGCCCGCGGACCAGCCCGTAAATGGCGCCAGCCCCTACGCGTCCTGGCCGCTGGCAGTGCCGGTGCGCGGGCAAGGCGGCAAGCTCGAATTCAAGGCGGCCCTGCTGCGCCGCAGCGCCGACAGCGCGCCCGGCTACCTGCCGCTGACGCGCGCCAACATCATCCGCCAGTCCTTCAAGCTGCTCGGCGAACGCTACGGCTGGGGACACCAGTACAACGCGCGCGACTGCAGCGGCCTGATCGCCGAAGCCTATCGAAGCATGGGTGTCCTGCTGCCGCCGAGTTCCGCCGTCCAGGGCGCGAGCACGGCCTTCCAGCACCAGAGCTTCACCGACAAGGACAGCCACGCCGACCGCTTGAAGGCCCTGGCGGAAGCCCAGGTCGGCGACCTGGTCGTGGTGCCGGGCCACGTGCTGATGATCGTCGGCCACATCAAGGGCGAGCCCTACGTGATCCAGGACGTGCCGTACGCCGTGTTCAAGGACCCGGCGAGCGGCGCAATGCGTAGAACGAAGCTGAACCAGGTGTCGGTGACGCCGCTGCTGCCGCTGTATGCGGACGACAAGACCCTGTACGTGGATGCGATGACGAGCCTGGTGCATGTGACCAGGCCATAAGCGCGCCTTGCGTCCCGCCGTTCGCGCGCGGGCGGGCGGGACCCTGCAATTACTTGCTGGCGGTGGAGAGATACTGCACGACCGCCTTCAGCGCCGCTTCATCCGGAATGCCGGAGAACGGCATGCGGTTGCCCGGCACCTTTTCCTGCGGCGCGCGCAGGAATTCGGTCAGGGTCTTGTCGTCCCAGGTGATGCCGCTGCGTTTCATCGGGCCCGAGAACCGGAATCCCGGCTCGGTGCCGGCGCTGCGTCCGACGATGTTGTGCAGGTCCGGGCCGACGCCGTTCTCGCCTGCCTTCAGCGAATGGCAGGCGGCGCAGGTTTCGAAGGTCTTCTTGCCGAGATCGTCGGCGGCCCGGGCGTTGAGGGAGAGGACGGCGAGGGCCGCCAGGGAGAGTGCAAACTTACGCATCGATGAGTTTTCCTGGATTCTTGACGTAGACGTTCTTGATGATGTCGGCCGCCATGTAGGCGATCGCGCCGACCGGCGCTGTGGGATTGTAGGCCGAGTTGTGCGGGAACAGCGAGGCGCCCATGATGAACAGGTTGTCCACGCCCCAGACCTGGCCGTACTTGTTGGTGACGGAATTGGACGGATTCGTGCCCATGATGGTGCCGCCCGTGTTGTGGGTGCTCTGGTACACCGTCGCGTTCCACGCGTTGCGCGGCGTCGCCTTGGTCAGGTGAGTCGGGTTCATGGCCTGCGCGATCTTGTTGATGATCTCGGCCGCGTGCGCCGAGATCTTGCGCTCGTTGTCCTTGTAGTCGAAGGTCATGCGCATCAACGGGTCGCCGAAGCGGTTGCGGTAGGTCGGATCGAGGTCGAGGTAGTTGCCGCGGTGCGGCATCACGCTGCCGGCGGCCGCGATGTTCATCGCGCGCTCGTACCACTTGGCGGTCTCTTCCTTCCACTTGCTGCCCCAGCCCGGCGTGCCGGCGGGGACCGGGTGCCACTGGATCGGGCGGCCGCCGTACTGCACCGTGCCGATGATCGAGCCGCCGATGTAGCCGAGCGGCGCGCGGTCGAAGTCCCAGTTGGCGTGGAAGTCGTCGATCAGGGTGCTGGTGCCGCCGGCCGACATGTAGGGGTGGAACAGCTTGTCCTCGAAGAACAGGGTGGCGCTGGCCCCGGTCTGGTAGCAGTAGTTCTTGCCGACCAGGCCCTTGCCGGTGGCGGGGTCGTAGGCCTGGCCGATGCCGGACACCAGCATCAGGTGCACGTTGTTCAGGGCGTAGGCGGTCAGCACCACCATCTTCGCCGGCTGGAACACTTCCTCTCCGGTCGTGAGGTTGACGTAGGTGACGCCGGTCGCCTTCCTGCCCGTGGCGTCGCGCTCGACGCGGGTGACCCAGGCATTGGTGCGCAGCTCGAAGGTCTTTTGCTTCTGGGCGAACGGCAGCACCGTCATGTGGGCGCCGCCCTTGGCGTTCGACTCGCAGCCGAAGCGTTCGCAATGGCCGCAGTACTGGCATTCGCCGAACTTAGCGCCGTCCGGGTTGGTGTACGCGCGCGAGGCATTCGCGGTCGGGCGCGGGAAGGGGTGGTAGCCCATCTTCGTGACGGTGTCCTCGAACATCTCGCCGGCCAGGGTCTGCTCGACCGGCGGCAGCGGATACTCGTTCGAACGCGGCGCCTCGAAGACGTTGCCGCCCTTGATCTTCTTGCCCTTGATGTTGCCGGCCTTGCCCGAAATGCCGGCCACCTTCTCGAACTTGTCGTAGTACTTTTCCAGTTCCTTGTAAGTGACGCCCCAGTCCTGGATCGTCATGTCTTCAGGGATGTATTTCTTGCCGTACTTTTCTTCGTAGCGCGAGCGGATCTTGAACTCGTCGTCGGTCCAACGCCAGGTGTGGCCGTTCCAGTGGGTCGAGGCGCCGCCGACGCCCGTGCCCATCAGGTAGGATCCCAGGCGGCGATACGGCAGGGCGGTTTCCTTCACGTCGTTGCGGATGGTTTCGGTCTGGTCGTTGGTGTTGACCATCATGCCGTTGCGGATGCCCAATGCCAGTTCATCACGCATGCGCGGTACGGTGAAGTCATCCGACGCGTGTTGCGGACCGCCGCGCTCCAGGCAGACCACCGTCATGCCGGCTTCCGACAACTCCTTGCCCAGGATGCCGCCGGTCCAGCCCGCGCCGACCAGCACCACATCCACTTCATTCATCTTTTTCATTGCGTTTACCTTGGTGTGCTTCAGCTGAGGTCGGCGATGCCGAGCGGCTGCGGGCGATACGGTTTGTTCTTGAACTTGACGATGTTCAGCTTGTTGGTCGTGTTGACGCCCGGGTAGCCGATCATCTTCCAGGCCAGTTTGTCGCGGTTGCCGCCGTGGATGGGATCGGCAAACATGCCCTCATAGAACATCTGCAGCAGCTGGGCGAAGTAGGGCTTGGCCGGCACGCCGTTCGGCAAGGCGATCTTGCCGGCCTGCAGATCCTTCAGCACCTGCTCCTTGCCGTCGCCCGCGAGGGCGTCGAAGGGCTTCTTGTAGGTCGACTGGCAATAGTCGGTCAGGCCTTCGGTACCGGCGCGGAACAGCGCCGCCGGCGTCATCGACAATTGGTAGCCCTGGTTGGCGCTGCCCTGCCTGAACGGCCCCTGGAGGTAGAGGCGGTCGCCCTGGCCCCAGCTGCCGGCGAGCGCGCGGTCGAAATAGGTGTGCAGGCCCATGTCGGTGCCGTTCGGGGTGTGCTGGTCCGCCGGACACATGTGGTTAACGAGGGCTTCGACGAATGCCTGTTCGCCGGGACGCAGCCATTCGTAGCCAGCCGGAACATCGGCGGCCGGACTTGCGGCGGCGGCGTTCGCGACGGCAGGGGAGGCGGCCGGCGAGCCCGACGCGGCCTGGGCGGCGTTGGCCGCGAGCGGCAGGGCGGCGGCGGCGGCCCCGGCGGCGCCGGCAAACGACTTGAGCAAGAAGTCGCGGCGCGGCTTGGTTGGGACGGAATCGGTCATGCTGTGCAAATCCTGTGTGGACGAGGGATGGCTGGGCAATATGCGGAAAATGCGATTTGTAAATATAAAATTCACAATTGACGCCAGAAACAAAATTTCCTATGCGCATCATAATCCCTTTTGTCCTCCATTGACCATGCATTGTTGTATCGATGCCGACAGACATGCATTGTAGTTGCCTAAGGGAAATTATTGAGGCATATTCGGCGCTCTTGAACAGCGCCTGCTTGTTAAATCTGGCGATCCGCGTTAACCCATGCACAAGTGTTTCTTATGAAAAACCTCAATATTGGCAAGAAGATCGCCGTCGTGTTCGCGGTCGTCCTGGCCGTGTCCATCGCCATCACCGGTGTCGGTCTTTGGCAACTGAACAAGATGATGGCCTCGACCAAGGAGCTGATGTCGCTGCCCCTGACCAAGGAAAGACTGGTCAGCGACTGGTACCGGACCATCTACGGCGGCTCGCGCCGCACGCTGGCGATCGCCAAGAGCAGCGATAACGCCCTGGTCGGCTTCTTCGCCGCCGATTCGGCCACCGGCACCAAGGAAGCCGGCGCCATCCTGAAGAAGGTCAAGGAGCTGCTGACCTCGCCCGAAGAAGCCAAGCTGCTGCAACAGATTTCCGATGCGCGGGACTACTACAACGTCCAGAAAGCGGCGGTCACCAAGGCCAAGGAAGCGAACGACGTCGAGACCGCCACGCAGGTGCTTGACGAAAAATTCATCCCGGCGTCGAACCGCTACCAGGCCCTGCTGCGCGACATGGTCGAGATGCAGCGCCAGGCCATCGACGCCAGCGCCCGGCAGGTCGAGCAGACCGCGACCGCGAGCCTGCGCATGCAAACCGTCCTGAGCGTACTGCTCGTGTTGCTGGTCGCCGCCTGCGGCATCCTGCTGCGCAGCAGCATCGTGACGCCCTTGCAGACCGCGATCGGCGTGGCCCGCCGCGTGGCCGAGGGGGATCTGACGGCGGATATCGAAGTCGATTCGAAGGACGAGTCCGGCCAGCTGCTGGCGGCCCTGCGCGACATGAATCATTCCCTGCGCGGGCTGGTCCGCAGCGTGGTCGACGGCGCCGGCAACATCGCCCATGCGACGGATGAGATTGCGGCGGGCAACCTCGAGCTGTCTTCGCGCACCGAGCAGCAGGCCAGTTCGCTGGAAGAGACCGCGTCCTCGATGGAGGAGCTGACCTCGACCGTTCGCCAGACTTCGGACAACGCGCGCCAGGCCAACCAGCTGGCCGATTCGGCCAGCGCGGTGGCGGCCAAGGGCGGCACCGTGGTGCGCCAGGTGGTCGACACCATGGGACTGATCGATGCGTCGTCGAAGAAGATCGTCGACATCATCGCGGTGATCGATGGCATCGCTTTCCAGACCAACATCCTGGCGTTGAATGCCGCGGTGGAAGCCGCCAGGGCGGGCGAGCAGGGCCGCGGCTTTGCCGTGGTGGCCGGCGAGGTACGCAACCTGGCGCAGCGTTCCGCCGGCGCCGCCAAGGAAATCAAGGGCCTGATCGACGCCTCGGTCGGCAACGTGGAAGCCGGCGGCGCCCTCGTGGCCCAGGCCGGCGCCACGATGGGCGAGATCGAGGAGAGCATCCGCCGCGTGGCCGACATCATGGGCGAGATCAATGCCGCGACCCGCGAGCAGACCCTGGGCATCGAGCAGATCAACGAGGCCGTCAGCCAGATGGACCAGACCACGCAGCAGAACGCCTCGCTGGTCGAAGAAGCCGCCGCCGCCTCCGAAACCCTGCAGAAGCAGGCGGCCGACCTGGCGGAGGCGATGCGCGTGTTCAAGCTGAAGGACATGCCGGTCCAACTGGCGGCGCCGGCGCGCAAGGCCCTGCCGCCGCGCCTTGCGCCGGCGGTGCGCGCGTAGCGGGCCCGGGAGTAGTGCCGATCGGTTAAGATTGCAATATCAACCTTGACCGATCCCATGACCCAAAGCTTCTTCCAGACCTTCATCCTGCTCCTGCTCGTTACCGACCCTTTCGGTAACGTGCCTCTCTTCGTCACCGCCCTGAAAGAGGTTGCGCCGTCGCGCCGGCCGCGCATCGTGCTGCGCGAGTGCGCGATCGCCTTCCTGCTGCTGCTGCTGTTCATGTTCTTCGGCCGCCACTTCCTGGCGGCGCTGCAACTGACGGATACCTCGCTGCGCATCGGCGGCAGCGTGATCCTGCTGCTGATTGCGATCCGCATGGTGTTCCCGCATCCGGACGGCGTGCTGGGCCGCAGCGAAGGCGGCGAGCCCTTCATCGTGCCGCTGGCGATTCCCGCGCTGGCGGGCCCGTCGGCGCTGGCCACGGTCCTGCTGTTCACTTCGCGTACCACCGAAGAGGTGATGGTGCATGTGGCCGCGCTGGCCGCCGTCGGCGTGGTCTGGCTGGCCGTGTTCCTGGCGGCCGAGCGTCTGCAGAAGGCGCTCGGCGCCCAGGTCATGACCGCCTTCGAGCGCCTGATGGGCCTGATCCTGACCGCAATGTCGGTGGAAATGCTGCTGGGCGGCGTGCGGGCTTTCGTCAAGACCCTTTAATCAATCCCAACGTTAGGAATTCTTCGTATGAAACGACTGCTCTCCACCTGCGCGCTCGGCCTCGCACTCGGCCTGTCCCTCGGCGCCTGCAAACGCAACGATGCACCGGGCAAGGCGCCCGGCGCGGCCCCGGCCGATGCGACCCCGGTCGCGATGCAGAAGATCGATACCGTGCAGGGCAGCGGCAAGGAAGCCGTGGCGGGCTCGACCGTCACCGTCAACTACACCGGCTGGCTGTATGCGCCGAACGCCGAGAAGCAGCACGGCGCCCAGTTCGATTCCTCGGTCGGCCGCGAGCCGTTCAGCTTCCAGCTTGGCGGCGGTCAGGTGATCCCGGGCTGGGACAATGGCGTGCAGGGCATGAAGGTGGGCGGCAAGCGCACCCTGATCATCCCGGCGGCGATGGGCTACGGCGCGCAGGGCGCCGGGCCGATCCCGCCGAACAGCAATCTGATTTTCGACGTCGAGCTGCTCGACGTGCAATAAGCCGCCGGACCTGGCCGTTCAGCACGACCGAATGACCCAGGGTCAGCGCGCGTTCGGTTGGTTTGGGAACTGTGGAACATAAGCAGCTATGTTATATTGGTAAATACTTAACAATATTTTATCTATCATTCCATTTTCATTCCGAGGAGTACCGTGCCGATGCCGCAGCCGAAGGCCATAAAGATTCCGACCGGAATACCCGAACTTGATGCCGTGCTGCATGGCGGCCTGCTGCAAAGCCGTATCCACCTCATCGAAGGGCGGCCGGGAACGGGCAAGACCACGCTCGGACTGCGCTACCTGATCGAGGGCCGCACGAAGGGCCAGGCCGGCCTGTACCTGAGCCTGTCGGAATCGGTGGACGAACTGCGGGAAGCGGCCGGCAACCATGGCTGGTCGCTGGACGGCCTCGAGATCGTCGAGATGATCCCCTTGCCCAGCGAGGGCGTGGACGACCAGACCATCCTGCTGCCGACCGAAAAAGAGCTGTCCAGCCTGATCGACCAGATCTGCGAGAGGGTCGAACAAAGCACGGCGACGCGGATCGTCATCGATTCGATGGTGGAAATCCGCCTGCTGGCCTACGACAGCAGCCATTACCGGCGCCAGATCATCGCCCTGCGGCAGCGCCTGACCAGGAAGGGCGTCACGGTTCTTCTGCTGGACGACCTGACCTCCGACGGCCGCGAATTCGAACTGCAGAGCGCCGTGCACGGCGTGATCACGCTCGAGCAGATCGAGCACGCTTTCGGCGCCGCGCGCCGCAGGATGCGCGTGGTGAAACTCAGGGGCGGCAATTTCCAGAGCGGCTGGCACGATTACGCGATCCGCACCGGGGAAATCCTGGTGTTCCCGAGCCTGATCGCGCAGGAACACCATCGTCCCGGCGACGGGCTCGAAATCTTCAGCGGCATCGAGAGCTTCGACCATCTGTTCTGCGGGCCGCTCACGGAAGGCAGTTCGACCATGGTGCTGGGCCCGTCGGGCACAGGCAAGACCACGGTGGCGCTGCAATACGCGCTGTCGGCGGTCAAGAGCGGGCACCACGTCGCGTATTTCAATTTCGACGAATCGGAAACCACGCTCAGGTCGCGCCTCGTGGCCAGCATGGGCGAAAAGAGCGACGAGGACGATGCCGGGGCCCGCCTGCAAGAGAGCGACGAGGAGAACCGCTTTCACCTGCGCCGCGTGAATCCGTCGCGCATCTCGCCCGGTGAATTCATCTGGAGTGTGCGGCGCCTGGTCGAGGACCTGAATGTGCGCATGGTGATCATCGACAGCATCAATTCCTATCTCGACGTCATCCGCGAAGAAAAGTCGCTGCTGCGCCAGATGCATGAGCTGTTTTCCTATCTCAGCAACATGAATGTGATGTCGATCATCGTCGGCGCGCATTCGGCCCGGCTCGATACGTCCAAGGAGCCGGATGCGCTGAGCCTGATCACCGATAACATCTTCTCCTTGCGCTACTACGAGCACCAGAACGTCGTGTGCAAGGCGATCTGCGTGCTCAAGAAGCGCCAAGGACGGCACGAGCACGACATCCGCGTGCTGACCCTGACCGACGACGGCATCCAGGTGGGGGACCGCGTCAAATCGAATGACGACACGATCGGCGCCGCCTCCCTTGAAGCCTGAGCCCGGGCATGCCGTGGTGGTGTTCGCGCCGCTTCAGCGCGACGCCGCCACGCTCGGGCAGGTGATCGCGGAAGAAAACCTGCGCGTGGAGGCCTGCGCCGACACGGATGCCTTCTATGCGGCGATCGGCGACACGCCCCTGTTCATCGTGCTGACGGAAGAGGGGGCGGCGCGCTGCTCGCTGGATGCGCTGAGCCGGATCCTGCGTGCGCAGCCGCCGTGGTCCGACATCCCCCTGCTCGTGCTCGCCGACCCCGACGAAAGGCGGATCGACAGCAACCGCTTCATCCGGCTGGCCGATATCGGCAACGTCACCCTCTTGACGCGGCCCGTCGCCCGCCTCCCCCTGGCGATGGCGCTGCGGGCGGCGCTGCGCGCACGGATGCTGCAGTTCTCGGTGCGCGACCAGTTGGCGGAACTGGAGGGGCATGCGGACAAGCTCGAAGCCACTGTCGCGGAGCGGACGCGTGAATTGCAGGCCGAGGTGAACGAACGGCGCCGCGTGGAACAGGCCCTGGCGGAAGCGCGGCGCCTGGAATCCCTCGGCAAGCTGACCGGCGGCATCGCCCATGACTTCAACAACATCCTGCAGGTCGTGACCGGCGGCGAAACCCTGCTGCGTCTCCTGCTCGGCGCCGAGCCCGATCCGAAAATCCTGCGCACGATGGACAGCATCCGGCGCGCCGCCGACCAGGGCGCCACGCTGACCCAGCAATTGCTCGCCTACGCGCGCCGCCAGCCGCTGGCGAATATCGTACTGGACCTGCGCAAGCATTTGCAGACGGTGGCCGACATGATCCTGCACCTGCTCGGCCCAAGCGTGGCGTTGCGGCTGCAGATCGCGCCCACGCTGTGGCCGGTGCTGGTCGACCCGTCGCAGCTCGATGCGGCCCTGCTGAACATCGCCGGCAATGCGCGCGATGCGATGCCGGAGGCGGGCAAACTGGCCGTCGTGGCGCGCAACCGGATCCTGCCCGACGAGGCGCTGCCGGAGAGTGCGCACCTGGCGGGCGAGTTCGTCGAGATCTGCCTGACCGACAACGGCCATGGCATGTCGGTGGAGACCGCGCAGAATGCGTTCGAGCCCTTCTTCACGACCAAGCCCTTCGGCAAGGGAACCGGACTCGGACTCTCACAGGTGTATGGTTTTGCGATCCAGAGCAAGGGCACGGCCTTCATCCGGCGCGAGGAAACCGGCACCACGGTCGGCATCCTGCTGCCGCGCAGCGTGGCGGCCGTGAAGACCGGCGCCGGCCACGGCAGTCCGGCGGCGGCCCGGATCGCGGGACTGCGCATCCTGTATGTCGAAGACGATCCGGACGTCGCCGACGTGACGGCCACGATGCTGCAGTCGCTGGGAGCCAAGGTCACGGTGGTCGACAACGCCGATGCCGCCGTCGGCGCCGACTTCAGCGAGGTCGACGCGGTCCTGTCCGACGTCATGATGCCCGGATCGCTCGACGGTATCGGCCTGGCGCGCTGGCTGGCGGCGCATCATCCGCGTGTGCCGGTGGTCCTGACCAGCGGCTACGTGCTGGCGCCCGAGCGCCTGCAGGGACTGAGCGTCCAGTTCGTGCGCAAGCCTTTCATGTTCGGCGCGCTGGCCGATGCCTTTGCGGAGGCCGTACAAAACAAGGCCGCGCCCTGAATCAGGGACGCGGCCTTCGATGAGGGTCGCGGGGCTTGTCGGTCCGGCGCTTATTTGCCGAGGATCGACACCACGTTGTCCGCCCCGGGCGCGCCGAACGCCTGCTGCTTCAGCACATGCAGCTGGTCGCGCACCTGCGCCGCCTTTTCGAACTCGAGGTTCTTGGCGTGATCGACCATGAGCTTTTCCAGGCGCTTGATCTCTTTCGAAATCTGCTTCTCGCTCATGCCCTCGATCTTCGCGGTCTCTTGGGCTTCCGCCATGTTCTTGGCGGCGGCCGCGCTGTAGACGCCGTCGATCATGTCCTTGATCTTCTTGTTCACGCCCTTCGGCACGATGCCGTTCGCTTCGTTGAAGGCGATCTGCTTGGCGCGGCGGCGTTCGGTCTCGTCGATGGCCAGCTTCATCGAGTCGGTGATCTGGTCGGCGTACAGGATCGCGACGCCGTTCAGGTTACGCGCGGCGCGGCCGATGGTCTGGATCAGCGAGCGTTCGGAACGCAGGAAGCCTTCCTTGTCGGCGTCCAGCACGGCCACCAGCGAGACTTCCGGCAGGTCGAGGCCCTCGCGCAGCAGGTTGATGCCGACCACCACGTCGAAGGTGCCGAGGCGCAGGTCGCGCAGGATCTCGACGCGTTCCACCGTGTCGATGTCGCTGTGCAGGTAGCGCACCTTGATGCCGTGGTCGCCCAGGTATTCGGTGAGCTGCTCGGCCATGCGCTTGGTCAGCGTGGTCACCAGCACGCGCTCGTCCTTCTTGATGCGGTCGTGGATCTCGCCCATCAGGTCGTCGACCTGGGAGCGCGCGGGGCGCACGATCACCCGCGGGTCGACCAGGCCGGTCGGACGCACCACCTGCTCGACCACGTTGTCGGCCTTCTGCTTTTCGTAGTCCGCGGGCGTCGCCGAGACGAAGATACACTGGCGCATCTTGTTCTCGAATTCCGTGAACTTCAGCGGCCGGTTGTCCAGCGCCGACGGCAGGCGGAAGCCGTAGTCGACGAGGTTGGTCTTGCGCGAACGGTCGCCGTTGTACATCGCGTTGAGCTGGCCGACCATCACGTGCGACTCGTCCATGAACATCAGCGCGTCCTTCGGCAGGTAGTCGATCAGCGTCGGCGGCGGCTCGCCCGGCATCGCGCCGGACAGGTGGCGCGAGTAGTTCTCGATGCCCTTCGTGAAGCCGACTTCGGCCAGCATCTCGAGGTCGAAGCGGGTGCGCTGTTCGAGGCGCTGTTCTTCCAGCAGCTTGCCCTGCTCGCGGAACTGTTCGAGGCGGTCGCGCAGCTCGGCCTTGATCGAATCGACGGCGCGCAGCACGGTGCTGCGCGGGGTCACGTAGTGCGAGCCGGGATACACGGTGAAGCGCGGGATCTTCTGGCGCACCTTGCCGGTCAGCGGATCGAACAGCTGCAGCGATTCGATCTCGTCGTCGAACATCTCGACGCGGATCGCGAGCTCCGCGTGCTCCGCCGGGAAGATGTCGATGGTGTCGCCGCGCACGCGGAAGGCGCCGCGCGAGAAGTCCATCTCGTTGCGCGTGTACTGCATCTGGATCAGGCGCGCGATGACGTCGCGCTGCGCGACCTTGTCGCCGGTGCGCAGCGTCAGGATCATCTTGTGGTATTCGTTCGGGTTACCGATACCGTAGATGGCCGAGACGGTGGCGACGATGACGACGTCGCGGCGCTCCATCAGCGACTTGGTGCACGACAGGCGCATCTGTTCGATGTGCTCGTTGATCGACGAGTCCTTTTCGATGAACAGGTCGCGCTGCGGCACGTAGGCTTCCGGCTGGTAGTAGTCGTAGTAGGAGACGAAGTACTCGACCGCGTTTTGCGGGAAGAACTCGCGGAACTCCGCGTACAGCTGGGCGGCCAGGGTTTTATTCGGCGCGAACACGATCGCCGGACGGCCCGCCTTGGCGATCACGTTGGCCATCGTGTAGGTCTTGCCGGAGCCCGTCACGCCGAGCAGCGTCTGGTACATCAGGCCGTCTTCGATGCCTTCCAGCAGGCCTTCGATCGCGGTCGGCTGGTCGCCGGCGGGCGGGAAGGGCTGGTGCAGCTTGAACGGCGAATTCGGGTAGGTGATGACGGTGGGCTCGGGGGTGTTAACGACCGATAGTTCTGCCATGAATTCAGACCTTTGCTAGAATGGGACTCCGCCTGCGGCACTGCAACATTACGAGCCGCTGTCTATACAACCGCTGCGAACCCAGCCGACAAACATAAAGTTTATCACGATGAATTCCACAGCTCCTGCCAGCATCTTCGGCGCCATCGCCATGGCCCCGCGCGACCCGATCCTGGGCATCACCGAAGCATTCAATGCAGATACCAACCCGGCCAAAATCAATCTGGGTGTGGGCGTCTACTACGATGACAACGGAAAAGTGCCCCTGCTGGAATGCGTGCGCAAAGCGGAAGCGATGCTGATGGAACAACCTGCGCCGCGTACCTATCTGCCGATCGAAGGCCTGGGTACGTATGACAAGGCTGTGCAAGAACTCGTATTTGGGGCCGACAGCGCGGTAATTCAAGAGAAGCGTGCGGTCACCGTGCAAGCCTTGGGCGGCACCGGCGCGCTGAAGATAGGCGCCGATTTCCTGAAGCGTTTTTCGCCGGGGTCAAGCGTCTACATCAGCGACCCGAGCTGGGAAAACCACCGCGCCCTGTTCGAAAGCGCCGGCTTTACCGTCAACAATTACGCCTACTACGATCCGACCACCCACGGCGTGAATTTCGAAGGCATGCTGGCCGACCTGCGCAAGATGCCGGAAGGCGCGATCGTCGTGCTGCACGCCTGCTGCCACAATCCGACCGGCGCGGACCTGACGGCCGACCAGTGGGGTGAAGTCATCGCCGCGGTGCGCGAGAACGGCCTGATCCCCTTCCTGGACATGGCCTACCAGGGCTTCGGCTCGGGCATCGCCGAAGATGGCGCCGTGGTGCGCCGCTTCGTCGACGCCGGCGGCCCGCTGCTGGTGTCGAACTCGTTCTCGAAGTCCTTCTCGCTGTACGGCGAGCGCGTCGGCGCGCTGTCCGTGGTGCTGTCCTCCGCCGAGGAAGCCGCACGCATCCTGTCGCAGCTCAAGCGCGTGGTGCGCACCAACTATTCGAACCCGCCTGTGCACGGCGGCAAGGTGGTCGCGACCGTGCTGTCGACCCCGGAACTGCGCCAGTTGTGGGAAGACGAGCTGGCCGGCATGCGCGTGCGCATCAAGGACATGCGCGAGCAACTGGTGCAAAAACTGGCGGAAAAGGCGCCGGGCCGCGACTTCGACTTCGTGCGCCAGCAGGTCGGCATGTTCTCGTACTCGGGCCTGACGAAAGAGCAGGTGGGCCAGCTGCGCGACGAATCCATCTACGCCGTCGACACCGGCCGCATCTGCGTTGCCGCGATGAATTCGAAGAACATCGATCGGGTCGTTGACGCCATCGCAAAAGTTCTCTAAACTCTTGGCTCTTCCGATTCAGCAATGCAGGCTGGGTCGGAGGAGATATGATCCCTGATAGCTCAGTCGGTAGAGCGACGGACTGTTAATCCGCAGGTCCCTGGTTCGAGTCCAGGTCGGGGAGCCAGAATTCCAGCCTTTCCAGGGCGTGCACGGTTGGTGGTTGCTCTGTGCAAGGTGTATTGGAAAGGCTATAATAGCAACATCTTTTCCCTGATAGCTCAGTCGGTAGAGCGACGGACTGTTAATCCGCAGGTCCCTGGTTCGAGTCCAGGTCGGGGAGCCAGAATTCGGTAGTAAAAGTTTGAAAGGCCGCTTCGCAGGAAGCGGCCTTTTTCGTTTTGCGTCGCGCGCTTGTGTGGGCTGCTCATTTGATCTAAAATTTCTGCTCAAAGGAGCAGATCATGACGACGTTGACGGCACACCATGTCCTTCCCGAGTACGACGATGGCGACAAGCGCCGATGGCTCAACTTTCGTGAGCTCTATCAAACCACCCCGGTCGACCGAATCGACCTCATCCGCAACGGCGTGAACGCGGCGGATTTCAAGAATTTCGTCAGCCGTCTCGATATCCAGCAAGAAAAAGTCTTCACCATGCTGGACATCGCCACGGCCACCGTCAACCGCAAGGCCAGCCGCAACGAAGCGCTGTCGCGCGAAGACAGTGAAAAGATCGTCGGCATGGCCAAGCTCATCGGCCAGGTCGAAGCCATGCTCGAGGAATCCGGCGATCCCGGGCTCATGCGGGATTTCGACGCCGCGCGCTGGCTCACGCACTGGATGGAAGAGCCGATTCCCGCACTCGGCGGCGCCTCGCCGGCCGACTATATGGACACCATCGAAGGGCAGGAAATGATCTCGCGCCTGCTCGCGACGATGCAAACCGGGGCCTACGCTTGATCAGCGTCTGGCGCATTGCGACCGATGCGCCCGGCTACACCGCCGACGATCTGCGCGGCGCCGGCGCCAAGCTCTCCGGCGGCCGCTGGAACCGGCCCGGCAATGCCATGATCTACTGCGCCGGCAATATCTCGCTGGCCGTCCTCGAAACCTTCGTGCACCTGAAAGCCGGCGGCCTGCCGCTGAACCGCTACCTGGTGGAACTGGCGATTCCGGACGATGTGTGGCGCAGGGCGACTTCGCTGTTGCCGCCCGCCGTCGGCTGGGACGCCATCCCGACCGGCAAGACCAGCCTCGACGAAGGCGACCGCTGGCTCAAGGCGAATGCCAGCGCGCTGCTGATCGTGCCGTCCGTGATCGTCAGCGAAGAGCGGAATGTGCTGATCAACCCGCTGCATCCGGACACGCGGCGGATCGCCGCGCACAAGGTCAGGAAGTGGACCTACGATCCCAGGCTGATGCGCCCGGGACCGCGTTGAACCCTGCTTACTTGCGTGACACCGGCTTGACCTTGCCGGCCGCCTCCAGCGCGCGCTGGCGCGCCGTGTCGACGTCCGGCGCTGTCGCCAGCGCCACGCCCATGCGGCGGCGCGCGAAGGATTCCGGCTTGCCGAACAGGCGGATGTCCGCGCCCGGCACGCGCAGCGCGTCCGCCACGCCTTCGAAGGCGATGCCGGCTTCTTCCAGCTGGCCATAGATCACGGCGGAGGCGCCCGGCGAGCGCAGTTCCGGATTCACCGGCAGGCCGAGGATGGCCTTCGCGTGCAGTTCGAACTCGCTCTGGATCTGGGTCGCCATGGTCACCATGCCGGTATCGTGCGGGCGCGGGCTGACTTCCGAGAACCACACCATGTCGCCCTTCACGAACAGCTCGACGCCGAACACGCCGCGGCCGCCCAGCGCGGCGGTGACCTTGCTGGCGATCTCGCGCGCGCTCTCCAGCGCGCGCGGGCTCATGGCCTGCGGCTGCCAGGATTCGACGTAGTCGCCGTGCACCTGCTTGTGGCCGATCGGTTCGCAGAACTGGGTCGCGATCTCGCCGTTGCCATTCGTCGCACGCACGGTCAGCAGCGTGATCTCGTAATCGAAGTCGATGAAGCCTTCGACGATGACGCGGCCGGCATCCACGCGGCCGCCGGCGGCGGCATGGCGCCAGGCATGCTCGACGTCGGCCGCGCTGTCCAGCTTCGACTGGCCCTTGCCCGACGACGACATCACCGGCTTCACCACGTTCGGAAAGCCGATCTCGGCGCAGGCCTGTTGCAGTTCTTCGAGGCTGCTGGCGAAGCGGTAGGGCGAAGTCGCCAGGCCCAGCTCTTCGGCGGCCAGGCGGCGGATGCCTTCGCGGTTCATGGTCAGCTGGGCCGCGCGGGCGGTCGGGATGCAGGTGATGGCGCCCGCCGCTTCCAGTTCGGCCAGCTTGTCGGTGGCGATGGCTTCGATCTCGGGCACGACCAGGTCCGGCTGCTCGCGCGCGATCAGGGCGGCGAGGGCGTCGCCGTCGGTCATGTCGATCACGTGGGCGCGGTGCGCGACCTGGTGGCCGGGCGCGTTCGCGTAGCGGTCGACGGCGACCACTTCGATGCCGAGGCGCTGCAGCGCGATGATCACTTCCTTGCCGAGCTCGCCGGAGCCGAGCAGCATGACTTTGGTGGCGGAAGGGGAGAGGGGCGTGCCGAGGATGGGTGCTTGCGTCATGGGTGTGGATGGTGTGGAGGAAGGCGCCCACTATAACAAAACAAAAAAAGCCTTGCCGGATCGCGCCCAGCGGTTATAATGCGGCCTCAATTCCCTGATAGCTCAGTCGGTAGAGCGACGGACTGTTAATCCGCAGGTCCCTGGTTCGAGTCCAGGTCGGGGAGCCAGAATATGGAAAGGCCGCTTCACTGAAGCGGCCTTTTGCTTTTTCGGACCTCGCTTATGATCTCCGCACATGACGCCGCAGTGATTGCCGAACATGCTTTTCAAGCCGACCGGGAAGGCTGGCTGCGCCCGGAGCAGCAGGCCCTGATCCACGAACGCGGCTGGCTGCGCATGCTGGCGCCGCGCTCGGCCGGCGGCGGCGAGCTGGCGCTGCCCGACGTGGTGCGGCTGGAAGAAGCCATCGCCCGCGTCGACGGCAGCATGGGCTGGACCGTGACCCTGTGCGCAGGCGCCGGCTGGTTCGCCGGCTTCCTGGCGCCGCACATGGCGCGCGCGCTCATGGCGACGTCGCGGGTCTGCCTGGCCGGCAGCGGCGCGCCGACCGGTCATGCAGACCGGGACGGGGAGGGCTGGCGCATCGAAGGCCTGTGGGACTACGCGACCGGCGCGCCGATGGCCACCCACTTCACCTTCAACGCCGTGCTGCGCGAGAACGGCCAGCCGCTGCTCGACGATGCCGGCAACCCGCGCATCCAGGCCTTCGTGGCCCCGGCCGCATTGGTGGAAATCGTGCCGCGCTGGCGCAGCATCGGCTTGCGTGCGACGGCGTCGCACGCCTATCGCGTCTCCGGCAAGTGGATCCACGCCGACCATGGTTTCGAGATCGATCCGGCGCGCGCGCAAGAACAGGGTCCGCTGTACCGCTTCCCCTTCATGGCCTTCGCCTTCGTCACGCTGGCGGCCAACGTGGCCGGCATGGCGGCGCATTTCGTCGAGTTGGCGCAGGAATGCATCGCGCACCGCCGCAACCGCTTTGCCGGCAATGGCGAAGCGCTGATCGACGTGCCGGCCGTGCGCGCGCTGCTGCTCGCGACGCGCGCCGATCTGGATACGGTGCGCGGCCGCTTTTACGCATTGCTCGACGCAGCCTGGGCGCAGGCCGCGGCCGGTGCGCCGGTCGGCTATGAGCAGGCGGCGCAGATGCAGGGGCTGTCGATGGCGTGGGTGAACGCTTCGCGGCGTGCGGTCGATGCGCTGTTCCCGTACTGCGGCCTGTTCGCGATGCGCGAGGACGCGCCCATCAACCGGGTCTGGCGCGACTTCCATACGGCTTCCCAGCATGCGCTGCTGACACCGCTCTGAGCTGCGCTCCGGTGTGCACTAGGCAAACCGGCAAGGGCAGGCTATAATATTGCCTCAATTCCCTGATAGCTCAGTCGGTAGAGCGACGGACTGTTAATCCGCAGGTCCCTGGTTCGAGTCCAGGTCGGGGAGCCAGAATGCAAGCAGTATTGCAAAAAAGCCCGCTTCATCGAAGCGGGCTTTTGCTTTTTGCTTTTCACTTTGTCGATCTGGTTTTCAAATCATTCCCGCCCTGTATTCGATACAGCCTTCTTCCCATCCGAATTTCCTGCCTCCGATTAGCAGCTTGCCGTCGCACGTCCGTTCCTGGCGGTATAGCAGGTTGAAGGACTGGAAAACACGCGAAATGTCACAATTGACGGGTTTGCCACATCATTTTTTTCGGCTTGGAATTTTATTTGACTGGCCCCAGCCCGATGCCTATCATAAAAAGATTGCCGCAAGGAAACTATACGGGGATGGCTTGCTGGTACCAAGCTTTATGGCAACCGTCTTCAATCACGACGTCAACAAGTGCATCGCGGGAGGAAAAGCGAATGAGATTCATTGGAGTAAAGAACGGCATGTTGCTGATGCTTTTATCTGGCATGGGAAGCGCCGCATGGGCAGATACGCCTTGTACTTCGAGTGGACAGCAGGGGTATTGCACGCCACCGATCGTGACGGACTGGATTCCCAGCGAAGCCGATTATATTGCCAACTTAAATGCGACGTTCATGGCGGCCGGTTATACTTCATTCACCGTTACCGGGAATACAGGATGGACTTATCCGGCTTACGGGGAAGATACCCTCGGGACCTCGAGGTAAACCTATATTCAGGGGGTAACCAAATACAGCACCGGTACGGGAACATACAACGGCAAGTTTATTCAAACAAGGGAGTTCCGCTGTTTGTATCCAAATGGCGTCGACTATATCGTTCTCGCGTCTTGGCTACCTGCCGGCACGCAGTGTTTCCATAATGCCCCAACGTCTTCGCAGAGCATGCAAATTACACCTGCGCCAAGGCCGATGATTCCTGCTGCGAGCAGAGTGGTTTCAAAGAAGGTGCTTACGCGAGATACTCTCGGATTAAAAGTCACGAAGGGACCAAGCACCCCGGCTGTTGGTGTCAACGTCAAAGTACAGTCCGACCGCGCTGTGGACACCATTTCTCAGCCGACGACCCCGACGGACGCGAATGGCGAAACGCTTGCCAAAATCGAAACGCGGGATCAGTCGGGGCCATCGCGGATCACGTCGGCGTCGAGCGATACACCAACACCATCACCTGCTGTCGTGAACTGGTTGCCTGCGCGCTACGAAAGCAAGTTCCTCGTAACATGCTATGTAATCTCGAACGAAGCTGACTTCGCGGATTCGCCCTTGATAAGCAATATTCCTGGACTGCCGGCGTCCGATAAATACCGAAGCAGGTTCATCAGCGATGTCCGACTCCAAGGCTCCGGGCAGTCGACGAACGGCGACATCCTTCATTACGACGGCGGGGGGCGGTACAGTGTCCAAAGCTGTGCCCGGACCGCAACCGGCGCATGTGCGCAAGATGGCGCCACGATCGCCGTCGACCGCACAGTCATTCCATTGCGGGGCACGGTCGCCATTGACTCGGTTGGCAGCAGAACCGCACAAGATACAGGTGGTGCAATTCTTGGGGATCACATCGATGTCTACTACGGAACGCGCAGGGCGGAGTGTCGTGCGGCCGGGCGCCGGAGTTTGACGGTGGACTTCACGAGTTATTAAGGAGCGAAGGAAGATGAATATGAAACCTAGTATTGTCCGGCGTCCATTTGCCGCGTCTGTCCGCTTGCTCCTGGCAGGCCTGGGCCTGTTTTCCATTCCATTCCACGCCGATGCGCAGGCGCCGGTTTGCAAGGCGTTGGTCAGCGCGAACAATCAGCTTTATCTGGTTGCCGAAGACGGCGTCACGATTGTCCAGTTCCCGACCGACACTCAGAGTAAATCCAGTATCAGCCTTTCTCCCGACGGGACCAAAGTCGCCTATGTTGCCGACGCTAGTCCGAATGCCTTTACCGTCGTCGATACATCCGGACGCCAAATGAGTTTTCCGGTCCCGCCGTCCGCGCAGGGAACGTTCACTGGCGTCACATGGGACTCGGCGAACGCTCTGAAAGTACGCTACCACGCGGGGCGCGACAATGACGTGTTCCAGTTTTATCTGGCGACGCCGGGTTTTTCGTATCCGTTGCCGAAAATCGGACGCGCCATTGCAGGCGTCAACTGTTCCATAAAAAGCGATGAAGGAACGACTGCCTGCCTCTCAGAAAATAAACTTGTCGTGAACAAGAAGATTCTGATCGATCGGGATCCTCTTTCGACAAGCAATGTTTCGTCATTTACTTCAGCTAACTTGGTGGTAGGGACGAGCTTGGTCACGCAGACCTCGCCGAGCTTTCAAATACGTGTGCAAGAGATTGCAGGAGGTGAAGTGGGCCTGATGCTTACTTTGCCCGACGGATCCTGGTCCAAGTCGCGGGTGCCTGTCGGCATGGTCATGCCGGTTGCCTGGGACGATGTCAGCTATGGCTTCTCACCTGTTAGCGTAGACCGCGCCAAAGGACAGGTAGCAATCGCCGTAACAAAAAGCAGCGGGCATGTCGGCACTTTCGATCCTTCTGTGGCGTGGTCTTCAAACAATCACGTTGCTGTCGTCACGCATGGTTCGACGGGTGCTCAGCTGCTCCTCGTAAAGGCGAGCGGTAACGAGGCGCCGATGTCGGCGGCACTCGGTGAAATCGACCAGGTCACATCGATCAGTTTCGAGACGCCGACCCAGCTGATGCTACGGACCGCCACGCAGTTCCTCTCGGTCCCCATCCATACCATCAACGGCAAATCTTCGAATTTGCAAATCGGCGCAGTACGAAGACTGCCCATTTCCATGAGCCTGACTTTGCCTGGCGGCGCCACCATGGCAAGCGTCGAGGGGTGGACCTGCCGTTAGTCCGGCTTGCCAGTCCGATGCCGCACAGCTCGAAGGGGCGGCGTCGGACGATCAACGATGGCCTGGCGGTGGAGCAAGCGAGCGTATTTCGCCCCGCGCCAGCAGACCTCGCCGGCACCTTCTATAATCGGTCTTTTACCCCGGGCCGAGCATGAAATCCCCAGTCAATACAGGTACTTACGAGAAACCCGCGACCCTGGTGGACGGCCTCGCGGGCAGCCAGCTCGTCTGGGCCGTCATCGTGCTTTCCCTCGGCGTCGGCATGTCGGCGCTGGATACCGCGATCGCCAACACGGCGCTGCCGGCCATGGCCCGCCAGCTGCACGCCACGCCCGCGGACTCGGTCTGGATCGTCAACGCCTACCAGCTCGCGATGGTCGCGACCCTGTTGCCGGTGGCGGCGCTGGGCGAGACCATCGGCTACAAGCGCGTCTACGTGGCCGGCATGGCCATCTTCACCGCGGCTTCGCTGGCCTGCGCGCTGGCGTGGTCGCTGCCGGTGCTGATCGTCGGGCGCCTGTTCCAGGGGCTCGGTGCGGCGGCGCTCATGGGCGTCAACTCGGCGCTGATCCGCGCGGTCTATCCGGTCAAGCAGCACGGGCGCGGCTTCGGCAACAATGCGCTGGTGGTGGCGATCGGCTTCGCGCTCGGGCCGAGCCTGTCGTCGGTGATCCTGGCGGCGTCCTCGTGGGAGTGGCTGTTCGGTATCAACGTCCTGCCCGGCATCCTCGGCTTCTTCCTGGCGCGCCGGGCGCTGCCGGAGACGGGGCGCACCAGCCACAAGGTCGACGGCGTGGCGGGGCTGTACAATGTCGCCGCTTTCGGCATGGCGGTGCTGGCGCTGGGCGATGCGGCGCACCGCGTCGGCATGCGCACCCTGCTGCCGGAGACCTTGCTGGCGCTGTTCTTCTTTGTCCTGCTGCTGCGCCGCCAGAAGGGCCATCCGGCGCCGCTGCTGCCGGTCGACCTGTTCCGCCTGCCGCTGTTCACGCTGTCGACGCTGACCGCGATCTGCACCTTCGCCGCGCAGGCGCTGGCCTTCGTGGCGCTGCCGTTCTACTTCGATAGCCAGCTTGGCCGCAGCGCGGTGGAGACGGGCTTCCTGCTGACGCCCTGGCCGGTGATGGTCGGCGTGATGGCGCCGGTGGCGGGGCGGCTCAGCGACCACTATGCGCCCGGCCTGCTGGGCGGCGTCGGGTTGATGATCCTGGCGCTGGGGCTGGCCCTGCTGCTCGGCATGCCGGGCGATCCTTCCGCCTTCGATATCGGCTGGCGCATGGCGGTGTGCGGCGTCGGCTTCGGCTTCTTCCAGGCGCCCAACGTCAAGGCGATCATGACCAGCGCGCCGGCCTCGCGCAGCGGCAGCGCCAGCGGCATGGTCGCCACCGCGCGCCTGATCGGGCAGTCGCTAGGTGCGGCGCTGGTGGCCTTCTGCCTGACCGTGTTCCACCTGCGCGGGACCTGGTACGCGATTGCGATCGCGGCGGCGTTTGCCGCGGTGGCCAGCGTGGCGAGTTTTTCGCGGCTGGTGGTGGCGGCGCCGGCGCGGTAAAGTGGGCGGAACGCGTGCAAACCTGGACCCCCGCCTTCGCGGGGGCGACGATGAAAAAGGTCGCGGGAGCGACGATGAAAAAGGTCGCGGGAGCGACTGTCAGAGAAATCAACCATGACGAAAGTATTCAACATCGCCGCCATCCCCGGTGACGGCATCGGCAAGGAAGTCCTTCCGGAAGGCCTGAAGGTCCTGGCCGCGGCCAGCGAGCGCTTCGGGCTCCAGCTCGAAGTCACGCAGTTCGACTGGGCCAGCTGCGACTACTATCTGCGGACCGGCGACATGATGCCGCCCGACTGGAAAGAGCAGCTGGCCGGCATGGACGCCATCTACTTCGGCGCGGTCGGCTGGCCGGCCACGGTGCCGGACCATGTCTCGCTGTGGGGTTCGCTGCTGAAGTTCCGGCGCGAGTTCGACCAGTACATCAACCTGCGCCCGGTGCGCCTGTTCGAAGGCGTCCCTTGTCCGCTGGCGGGCCGCAAGCCCGGCGACATCGACTTCTTCGTGGTGCGGGAGAATACCGAGGGCGAGTACACCAACCTGGGCGGCGTCATGTTCCCGGGCACCGAGCGCGAGCTGGTGATCCAGGAATCCGTGTTCACCCGCCACGGCGCCGACCGCGTGCTGCGCTACGCCTTCGAGCTGGCCAATGCGCGCCAACGCAAGCACCTGACGGTGGCCACCAAGTCGAACGGCATCGCCATCAGCATGCCCTGGTGGGACGGCCGCGCCGATGCCGTCCACGCCGACTACCCCGAGGTCACGGTCGACAAGCAGCACATCGACATCCTGACCGCGCGCTTCGTGCTGCAGCCGAACCGTTTCGACGTGGTGGTGGCCTCGAACCTGTTCGGCGACATCCTGTCCGACCTGGGCCCGGCCTGCACCGGCACCATCGGCCTGGCGCCGTCCGGCAACCTGAACCCGGACCGCAAGTTCCCCTCGCTGTTCGAGCCGGTGCACGGCTCGGCGCCGGACATCGCCGGCAAAGGCATCGCCAATCCGATCGCGATGATCTGGTCGGGCGCGATGATGCTGGCCTTCCTGGCGGCCGGCGCCCACGTGCCGCACTGCTACGGCGAGGCCCACGACGCGATCCTGGCCGCGATCGAAGAGGTGCTGCGCAGCGGCCCGCGCACGGCCGACCTGGGCGGCAGCGCCGGCACGGTCGAGGTGGGCAACGCGATCGCCGCCCTCGTACGCGGCAAATAACGCCACGAGTCTTTAAACCGCGCCGTCCGCCTCGATATGAGGAGGATGGCGCGCCGCTCCCGCATCCCCGATGTTCCCGAAGCCCCGGACCCCGTCGACGAGGCCCTGTGCCCCTTGTGCGGACGGCCGCTGGGCGACCAGAACATCGACCGCCATCACCTCATCCCCAAATCGCTGAAGGGCAGGGAGCAGTTCCCGATCCACAAGGTCTGCCACCGCAAGATCCACGCGACCTTTTCGGAACGCGAGCTGCTGCGCGCCTACCACACCTGGGACGCCCTGAAAGGCCATGAAGACATCCGGTCCTTCATCGGCTGGGTCCGGAACAAGCCGCCCGGATTTTACAGTCGTACATTCACATCGAATAAGAAAAAGGGCCGCTGAGCCTAGGTATTTATACTGATTTCCCGGGCTATGCCGGAAAAATTGTCGAAAATATCGACAAGTATGAATTTGTCCGCATGGACATGGTGTAGAATTAAATCTTCCAATTTTGCAATTCGCGCCCTTCCTTTTTTTTCTACGCAGTTGCAATGAATCAAGACGATCCCACCCGCTGTTCCGTCCTCCTCATCGACGACGAATCCTTCTCCGAGGACATCATCTCGCATGGCCTGAAGGCCTGTGCGCCGCACACGCTGCGCTATGCCAGCCGTCCCGGCATGGCCGTCGAGCTGGCCAAGGAGATCGATGCGACGGTGGTGCTGGTCGATCTGCGCATGCCCGAAATCGATGGTCTCGACGTCACGCGCCGCCTGCGCGCCGACAAGGAAACCGAGCAGATTCCCGTGATCGTGCTGTCGTCGGAGGACGACCCGGACGTCAAGGCCAAGGCCTTCGCCGCCGGCGCCAACGACTACCTGGTGAAGTGGCCCGATCCGCGCGAGCTGGTGGCGCGCGTGCGCTACCACAGCGACGCCTGCATCGCGCGGCGCCAGCGCGACGACGCCTTTGTCTCGCTGCGCCTCAGCCAGCAGCAGCTCGAAGCCAGCCAGCAGGCCCTGTTCCAGGCGCAGAAGATGGAGGCGATCGGCCAGCTGACCGGCGGCGTGGCGCATGACTTCAACAACGTCCTGCAGATCATCGGCGGCAACCTGCAGCTGCTCAAGCTGATTGGCGACCTGAACGACGCCGGCCTGGCGCGCGTCGACATGGCGCTGACCGGCGTCGAGCGCGGCGCCAAGCTGTCGTCGCACCTGCTGGCCTTCGCCCGCCGCCAGCCGCTGCAGGCGGTGGTGATCGACCCCGGCCACCTGCTGCGCGAAATGGACGACATGATGCGGCGCGTGCTCGGCCCGCGCGCGCGCGTCGTCACCGAAATCGAGCATCGGCTGGGCAGCACCCTGGTCGATCCGAACCAGCTCAACAACGTGCTGCTGAACCTCGCCATCAATGCGCGCGACGCCATGGCGGGCGGCGGCACGCTCACCATCCGCGCCGCCAACGTCGATCCGGAGCGCGGTCTGCCGCCGTCGCTCGCGGCGGGGCGCTACGTGCTGATCGAGATCGCCGACACCGGCCAGGGCATGCCGCCCGAGGTGCTGGAACGCGCTTTCGAGCCCTTCTTCACCACCAAGCCGACCGGCCAGGGCACCGGCCTGGGCCTGTCGATGGCCTACGGCTTCGTCAAGCAGTCTGGCGGCGAGATCGTGCTGCACAGCGAGGTCGGTCAGGGCACCAGCGTGCGCATCTACCTGCCGCGCAGCGAGGCCGAGCCGGGCGAGGTCGAGGCCGTGCCGTCGGCGCCGCTGCAGGGTGGGCTGGAAACCATCCTGGTGGTGGAAGACGAGGACGACGTGCGCAGCGCCACCTGCGGCATCCTGTCCGCGCTCGGCTACCGCGTGCTGGAAGCGCCGGATGCCGCGGCGGCCAAGGCCATCGTCGACAGCGGCGAGCAGATCGACCTGGTGTTCAGCGACGTCATCATGCCCGGCCCGGTCAGCAGCCTGCAACTCGGCGAAGCGGTGCGCGCAAGGCTGCCGCTGGCGCAGATGCTGTATACCTCGGGCTATGCGGAAGGCGTGCTGGCGCACGAAGGACGGGTGGAGGCGGGGGTGAACCTGCTGCAGAAACCGTATCATCCGGATGCGCTCAGTGCGCGGATCCGGCATCTCTTAAGGCGCCGTCAGGGGTAATGCGTGGGGCAAATCGGTCGGGGCGACCGATTTGCAAGCCCACGCGCGACGTCGATTATTTGGTCGGCTTGACGTAACGCTGCGAACCCGGCGGCGGTTCGTTCAGCACCGCCCAGAAGATCCCCAGGTCGGCGATCGCGCGTACGAACTCCGTGAAATCCACCGGCTTGACCACATAGGCGTTGACGCCCAGCTCGTAGCTGCGCACCAGGTCCTGTTCTTCCTTCGACGAGGTCAGCATCACGACCGGCAGCGGCTTCAGGCCGTCGGTCGTACGGATTTCCTTCAGCACTTCGAGGCCGTCGACCTTCGGCAGCTTCAGGTCGAGCAGCACCACGGCCGGATTGCCGGGCGCACGCTGGGCATATTCGCCGCGGCGGTGCAGGTAATCGAGCGCTTCCGCGCCGTCGCGCACGACGATCACCTGGTTGGCGAGCTGGCTTTTCGACAGCGCGATCAGCGTCAGCTCCAAGTCGTTCGGGTTGTCTTCGACAAGCAGGATGGGCTTGAGCATGGGGTCCTTCAATGTTCTAACTTCGGAATGGCAAATGAAAAAGTGGCGCCTTCGCCCTGCACGGACTCGGCCCAGACGCGGCCGTTGTGGCGCTCGATGATGCGGCGCACGTTGGCCAGGCCGATGCCGGTGCCCTGGAAATCTTCCATGCGGTGCAGGCGCTGGAACACACCGAACAGCTTGTGCACGTAGTCCATGTTGAAGCCGGCGCCGTTGTCGGCCACGTGGAACACGGTCTCGTGGGGCAGGTCTTCGGCGCTGATGCGGATGACGGCCGGATCGCGCTGGCCGGTGAACTTGACGGCGTTCGACAGCAGGTTGTACACCGCCAGGTGCACGAAGGTCGGGTCGACGTGGACCACCGGCAGCGGGGTCACCTCCCACTCGATGTTGCGGCCCTTCGTTTCCAGCGACAGCTTGTCGATGCAGGCGGCCACCAGGTCGTCCATGTCGACGTCGGTCGGGCGCAGCGAGGCCCGGCCCATCTGCGAGAACGACAGCAGGTCGTCGACCAGCTTGCCGGCCATGCGCGCGGCGTCCTTGATGTTCTTCAGGAAGCGCATGCGCCGCTCGCCGTCTTCGCTGCCGCCCGATTCGATCAGCAGGTCGGCAAAGCCGACGATGTGGCGCAGCGGCGCGCGCAGGTCGTGCGACACCGAGTAGGAGAAGGCTTCGAGTTCCTTGTTCGAGCGCGTCAGCTCCTCGGCCAGTTCTGCCATCTGCTCGGCGCGTTCCAGGGCGATGCCGAGCAGCGCGGTGCGGAATTCCAGCGCCAGTTCGATCTCGCCGCCGTGCCAGGGCACGCTGGCGCCGTGGATGGTCTCGCGCCAGGCCGCGAAGCTGGTGCGCGGCGACAGCTGCATCGGCAGGCCGGCGACGCTGGCCTGGACCAGCTTGCCGTGCGGGTTGCCGGCCCATTCGATCGTATGCACGAACTCGGGACGGAACCACAGCAGGTAGTGCTTGTGGATGCGCGAGATCGGCATCGCCAGCAGGCCGCTGGCGTTGCGGACCATGTTCGCGCCGCCCGGCCATTCCGCCGACAGCTTGTCGGTGTGGTAGATGTCGCCGTGATGCTGCAGCGCCAGCCAGTCGACCAGGCCGAGGATGCCGTCCTCGTCCGGCGTATCGCCGAAACCGAGGACGCGGTCGTCGACCACCACCGCGACGCCGGTGGCGCGCGCAAATCGCAGCAGCTCCGGGAACACGCTCGACAGGTTGTCGATGAAGTTGCTGCCCTGGGTCAGGCCGGCCAGCATCGACACCATGATGCGGCGCACTTCGAGCCGGAACTGCAGCTCGTGGGCGTCTTCGCGCGATTCGATGCACAGCGCCAGCAGCTGGCCCAGTTGCTCGCAGGCGGTGCGCTGCTCGAAGGGCACCGGCGACGGGTCTTCGTTATGGCAGGAAATGATGCCCCACAGCTTGCCCTTGACCATCAGCGACACCGACATCGAGGCCAGTGTGTGCATGTTGCGCATGTACTGCAGGTGCACCGGCGAGACGCTGCGCAGCACCGCGAACGACAAATCGTTCGGTTTGCCGGTGGCCGGATTCAGTGCCGGAACCAGCGGCGCCGGCGTGTAGTTGGCGTCCTGGATCAGGCGGATCGGCGACAGCGCGTACAGCTGGCGCGCCTGGGCCGGGATGTCGGAGGCCGGGAAATGCTGGCCCAGGTAGGACGCGTAATCGTCCCGCTTGGCTTCGGCCATCACGTGGCCGTGGCCGTCGCGGTCGAACTGGTAGACCAGCACGCGGCCGAAGCCGGTGACGGCGCGCACGTGGTGGCAGGCCAGCCGGGCCAGCGATTCGACGCTCTCGGCGCCGTTGACCTTCTGCAGGAAGTCGCCGATGAGGGAGTACAGCTGGCGGAAGTCCGCCGGCGCGCCGCGCTCGGTCGGCTCGAACTCGAGGATGGTCAGCTCGTCCCAGCGGTGGCCGAGCACGTCGAAGTGGCGGCCGTTGGCGGCCTTGACCGTGCCCACGTAGTAGGGGCGGGCGCCGAGTTTCGTCGCCAGTTCCGGCGCCATGCGCTGGAATGCGTCCTCGCCGATTACTTCGGCCAGCGGGCGGCCGACCGCTTCGCGCGCCGGCATGCCGGTCCAGTCGCCGAGGTTGGCGCTGGCCTGCAGGACTTCCATGGCGCCGGACAGGGTCAGCAGGAAGCCGTGCGGCTGGATGCTGCCGGGCGTGCGAATCGGTTCCTTGTCGCAGGACGACAGGTCGATTTCGGGAGCGGATGGGGCCGGAGTCATGGCGTGGCAGGATCGGGAACGTTAATTGCAAGACCCCCATTTTACAATGAAAATTTGACGAAGCTGAGTTTGGACTTTTCAGCAATGTTGCCATTGCTGCGAGAACGCAACGGTATGCGCTCCGACGACGCCCGGTTGGACGGCCGTGCGTGCGGGCGGGCGGGGCATCATGGGTGTATGATTAAGTGGATTTGGGTCAATGCATTCGTGTCGTCACATCAGCCATGAGCGAACAACAGCAGCAGAAGAAAATCCTGTCGGATGAGCGTCGCTACCAGTACCTGATTTCAGGGATCAACGACTATGCGATCTACATGCTCGACCCGCAAGGGCTGGTGAGCAGCTGGAACGCGGGCGCCAACCGCTTCAAAGGCTATGTCGCCCAAGAAATTTTGGGCGAGCATTTTTCGCGCTTCTACACCGACGAGGACCGCGCCTCCGGCCTGCCGGCGTACGCGCTGAAGACCGCGCTGGAGCAGGGCAAGTACGAATCCGAGGGCTGGCGCGTGCGCAAGGACGGCACCCGCTTCTGGGCCCACGTGGTGCTCGACCCGATCTACAACGAGGAAGGCATCCTGCTCGGCTTCGCCAAGGTGACGCGCGACGTCACCGAGCGCAAGGAGGCCGAGGACCGGCTGCGCGAGAGCGAGCAGCGCTTCCGCCTGCTGGTGCAGGGCGTGACCGACTATGCGATCTACATGCTGTCGCCGGAAGGCACGGTCACCAACTGGAACTCGGGCGCGCAGCGGATCAAGGGCTATGAGCAGGGCGAGATCGTCGGCAGCCACTTCTCGCGCTTCTACACGGCCGAGGACCAGGCCGCCGGCGTGCCCAAGCGCGCCCTGTCGACCGCCGCCACCGCAGGGCGCTTCGAGGCCGAGGGCTGGCGCGTGCGCAAGGACGGCACCCGCTTCTGGGCCCACGTCATCATCGACGCCATCCACGACGACGACGGCCAGCTGGTCGGCTTCGCCAAGATCACGCGCGACCTGACCGAGAAGAAGCGCATCGCCGACGCGCTGGAAGCCGCGAACGCCGCGCTGTACCAGGCGCAGAAGATGGAATCGATCGGCCAGCTCACCGGCGGTATCGCGCACGACTTCAACAACCTGCTGTCGGTGCTGTCGAGCGGCCTGGAAGTGCTGGCCATGCAGCGCGGCGAGACCGGCGACACCCGCACCCTCGAAAGCATGCGGCGCGCGGTCGACCGCGGCGCGCGCCTGACCCAGCCGCTGCTGGCCTTCGCGCGCCGGCAGCCGCTGCAGGCCGAGACCCGCAGCGTCAACCGCATCGTCGCCGGCTTCGAAACCGTGCTGCGGCGCGCCGTCCACGCCGGCATCGCGTTCGAGCTCGACCTCGACCGCAAGGCGCACAGCGCGACCATCGATAGCGCGCGCCTCGAATCGGCGCTGCTGAACCTGGTGGTGAATGCGCGCGACGCCATGCCGCAGGGCGGACGCATCGTCATCGCCACCAGCAACGTCACGCTCGACCAGCACCACCAGGCGGGCAGCCTGCCGGCCGGCGAATACATCAGGATCACGGTCAGCGACACCGGCAGCGGCATGCCGCCGGACGTGGCGGCGCGCGCCTTCGAACCCTTCTTCACGACCAAGGAAGTGGGCAATGGCACCGGCCTCGGACTGTCCCAGGTGTACGGCTTCATCAAGCAGTCGGACGGCGACGTCGTGATCGAGAGCCGCGAGGGCGAAGGCACCACCATCGCGATCTACCTGCCGGCGGTGGTGAGCGAGGCCCAGGAAGACCACCGCGGGCACGTCGAGCGGGTCCTGATCGTCGAGGACGAGCCGGACCTGATGGACGTCGCCGCTTCGCTGTTTACCAGCATGGGCTACGACGTGGTGACGGCGTCCAGCGGACGCGAGGCGATCGACGTGCTGGAGCAGCGCGACGTCGACATCCTGTTCACCGACGTCGTCATGCCGAACGGGATGGACGGACTCGAGCTGGCCACCTACACGCGCACCCATTATCCGGAGACCAAGATCATGCTCGCTTCCGGCTATCCGCTGCCGGCGCTGAAGCAGCGCCATGGCCGCGACCTCAACGAGTTTGCCTTCGTCAACAAGCCTTACCGGCTGGCCGACCTCGCGCGCACCCTGCGCTCGGCCATGTGAGCGGCGCCATGGTCCTGCACATCGAAACCCCCTTGCTCGAATCCGGCGCCATGGCGCCGCGGCCCGGCCAGTCCGTGTGGCTGAAGATGGAGGCGCTGCAGCCTGCCGGCTCGTTCAAGCTGCGCGGCATCGGCCACGCCTGCGAGCAGTACGCCGCGCGCGGCGCGCGCCGTTTCGTGTCCTCGTCGGGCGGGAATGCCGGCATCGCCGCGGCCCACGCCGGGCGCCGCCTGGGCGTGCCGGTGACGGTGGTGGTGCCGGAGTCGTCCAGCCCGCGCGCGCGCGCGCTGATCGCCCGCGAAGGCGCCGAGGTGATCGTGCACGGCGCCACCTTCCAGGAAGCGAACGCGCAGGCGCAGTCGCTGCTCGTCGAGCACGACGCCTTCATCCACCCCTTCGACGATCCGCTGCTGTGGGACGGCCACGCCACGATGATGGACGAAGTCGACCGCGCCGGCGTCAAGCCCGACGTGGTGGTGCTGTCGGTGGGCGGCGGCGGCCTGCTGTGCGGCGTGGTCGAGGGACTGCACCGCAACGGCTGGGGCACGGTGCCGGTGATCGCGGTCGAAACCGTGGGCGCCGACGCCTATGCGCGCTCGCTGCAGGCCGGCCAGCGCGTCGAACTGCCTGCCATCACCAGCATCGCGACCTCGCTGGGCGCGCGCAAGGTGTCCGAACAGGCCTTCGAGCTGGCGCGCCGCCATCCGATCGAATCCGTGGTCGTCAGCGACCGCGAGGCCGTCGAGGCCTGCCTGCGCTTCATGGACGACCACCGGGTGGTGGTCGAGCCGGCCTGCGGCGCCGCGCTGGCGCTGGCCTACCGCGCCGGCGAGCGGCTGGCGGCTTTCGACAAGGTGCTGGTGATCGTTTGCGGCGGCGTCACGGCGACCGTCGCGCAGTTGCAGACCTGGGGCCGCGAGCTGCCTACAAATTGAAGATGATGTCGCAGATGCGGTCGTAGATCGCATCCGCCGGCGGTCCGCTGTTCGGCCAGTTCAGGATGTCGAAGTGGTCGTAGCCGTCGTAGTTGCCGAGGAAGTTCCAGCTCCCTCGCACGGCCCGGCCGTCGTAGTCGCGCACCGGGTGACCGTCGGGCGCGCGCATGCTCACCGTGTTGACCACGCCGTCGCTGGCGAACCAGCTGCTGTCGATGCGCACCCGGCCCAGCGCCGACTGGGTGTACGAGCCCATGCCCGGCTGACCCAGCGTGCCGGCGATGAATTCGCCGGCGAACAGCTTGAAGTAGGGGATCATGTCGTCGCGCGGATACTGGAACTGGCTGCTCTGGACCGGCGCGATCACGCGGTCGCTGCCATTGCAGCACCAGGCGCCGGCCACCGTGGCCCGCGTCCCCACCGAAAAATAATAGACATCGGGCGAAGTGAGGGCCCAGCGGTTGAATTCACGCGCGCCGTCCGGCGCCAGTTCCCAATGCGCGAGGCGGTTGTCGAGGATGTCGCGCAGCGGGCTGCGCAGGTTGGGCAGCACGTCCAGTACCGCGTCGCGCAGGGTGGTGCCGTTGTGCGGCGCCGAGATCGTCACCACGCTTTTCACCCAGCCGGTCTTGCCGCCGCGGTAGAGATCGGCGCCGCCTTCGTCGCCGTCCGGCGAACCGTGTTCCAGCAGCTGGATCAGGGCGCGGATGGTGGTGCCGCCCTGGCTGTGGCCGATCAGGTGGACCGGGTGGGCGGCGTCCCATTGCGGGTAGAAGGCGAGCGGATAGCCATGCGGATTGTTGGCCGGGTCGGCGGCCCAGCATTTGCCGGCCGGCTTCTGCGCCTGGCCGGGATAGCCGTAACGGGCGACGTGGATGGCGCCGTAGTCGACGCAGCCGCCCTTGATCTGGGCATACAGCTCGGCCGCGCGGTCCCAGTTCGAGCTGATCGCCCCGACCCCGGCCGTGTACACCGCGTGCGGCCCCTTGTACAGCTGCATGCGGGCGGCGATGTTGTGGTAGCCGCCCCAGTACAGGAAGCCGCTGCCGGGATAGGTGTCCGGTCCGAAGCCGAGGAAGCCGTGCACCAGCACGACCGGATCGTTGTTCGCGGCCCGGGCCGACACGGCGCCCAGCAGGCAGGCCAGGGCCAGCAGCGCTCGGGCGCTCGGGTATTGAATGGATCGCATGCAGGTCTCCCGTCGTGGGTAGCGGACACTGCATTGTCGATTTGGTATGGGAGGGAGAGTTTGCGCTGGGTCTGTATTTTAGTTGGCCACCGCCGCCGTACCACCCACCTGCGCCGCCCCGGCAGGATCCGCGGAAGGCATCGGCGCCGGCGTATTCGAGGCCGTCACCGCGGCCTTCTCGGCCAGGTCCGGGTTCCACACCACGTGCTCGTCCACCGAGTACAGGCGGCATGGCTTGTCGCTCTTGGCCGAGCAGGTGGCCAGGGCGCGGGCTTCCGGGTCTTCCCCTTCTTCGGCCCAGCACCAGGCGCCGCTCGGCGAGACGGCAAAGGCGCGCGGGGTCATCTTGGTCAGGTATTCGGCATAGGCGCGCTTGCCGTTCCGGCTCAGGAAAGGAACCGACTCGACGTCGTCGACCTTGGCGAAATTGGTCGGCTGCGGCATCGGCGGTTCCGGGACCTTGTACACGATCCGGGTCGGCATGCCGACCTGCTCGAGGAAGCGCATGGTGTCGGCCAGCCACACCTTCTCGCCGTCGCGGCTGGCCAGCATGCCGTGCGAATCGCGCTTGAACGGCGCGTACTCGACCAGCTGGGCCTTGCCGCCGGCCTGTTCGAAGGCGTCGTGCATGCGCGCCACCAGTTCCGGACCGAACAGCGAGTCGTTCTGGCCGTACATCCACAGGCTCGGCACCTTGTTCTGGGCGCCGTATTCGGCAAAGGCCGAGACCAGCGAGGAGCGCCAGCCGCAGTTGTTGCTGTCGTCGCGCAGACCGCCGGCAAAGTTGATCAGGCCGCGCACGCCCGGCAGTTCGCGGGTGCCGAGCGCCATCGTCGCCAGGCCGCCGTAGGACTGGCCGGCGATGACGATGCGGTCGGCGTCGATCCACTTCTGTTCGCGGGCGTAGGACAGGGCGTCCATGACGTCCTCGGCCTGGATGTAGCCGTTGGCGGTCATGTCGCAGCCGCGGTCGCGGTAGCGGCCGGTCGAGTTGGCGAAGCCCTGGCGCATCGGCACCATCACCGCATAGCCGCGCGCCACGAAGGCGTGGGCCATGTGGTAGAAGCGGTCGCGCGGCTGCATGTTCGGATGGCCCGGATCCTTGCCGTGGTTGATGATGATGAGCGGGAAGGGGCCCGGACCGTTCGGCTGGAACACCGTCGTCTCGAGGCGCGCCTGGTGGTTCCGGCCGGCCGGAATCAGCACGATGTGCTCGTTGATCCTGTAGTCGAGTTGCAGCTCCTGTTCGACCGAGAAGCCCGGCAGCATGGCCAGGACGACGATCGCGGCGGAAGCAAGTTTGCGAACGGATGCGCGTGCTCTAAACATGGAAGACTCTGGTTCGGCGGGCCCTACGGATGTGTCCGGCAGGAACCAATTGCTCACTGGAATGAGTTGATTCTAAGCACTGTAAATTTCAAGAGCAATGGCTGAATAACCAATTCGCGCATTAAATCTTTGTGTGTGGCCACATTTGCCATAACAGGCAGATAATCGGCAGGTCCAACGATTGGGTGGTCCCATGGTTGTTTTCGATGAACAGCTGAGCGAACGATTTGTGCAGGCCCTGCAGGCCGGCGGGCGCGCGTGGCGGCAGGCGCATGAGCGCCAGCTGAAGGCGCACGGCCTGACCCGGGCCGGGTGGAGCGCCGTCACCGCACTGGCCGCCATCGAACGGGCGGCGGACGGGGAGGGCGCTTATCCGCCTTCGCAGACCGGGCTCGCCCAGCAGCTCGGCGTGGATGGCGCGACCCTGGTGGCGACCATCGACCGCCTGGCGGCCGCCGGCCTGATCGAGCGGATCCAGGGCCGCCAGGACCGCCGCGTCAAGCTGGTCGTGCTGACGCCCCAGGGCCGCGGTCTGGAACAGGCGCTGAGCGCGCAGGCGGAGCAACTGCGGCGCGAGGCGCTGGCGCGCATCGATCCGGACCAGCTCGCCGTCGCGGCCGCCGTGCTGGAGCGGCTGCCGCAGATCCTGGAGACGCCATGAGCGACAAGTACACGCCGCGCGACTGGCACCCCGACGAACGGCCGACCCTGCCGGGCAGCCCGTCCTTCCCCCAGCACACGCCGCGCCGCCGCGTCGCCTACTTCATGGTCGGCACCCTGGTCACCCTGACCGGCGGCCTCGGCAATTCACTGACGACCGTCAACCTGATCAACCTGCAGGGCACGCTCGGCGCCTACGCCACCGAGGTCAACTGGCTGCCGACGGCCTACGTGATGACCAACGCGTCGATGAACCTGTTGCTGGTCAAGTTCCGCCAGCAGTTCGGGCTGCGCGCCTTCACCGAATTCTTCCTGGTGCTGTATGCGCTGGTCACCTTCGCCCACCTGTTCGTCAACGATCTCGGTTCGGCGATCGCGGTGCGGGCGGCGCACGGGATGGCGGGGGCGGCGCTGTCCACGCTGGGCCTGTACTACACGCTGCAGGCGGCCGCCAGCCGGGAACTGCGGCCGAAGTTCATCGCGGCCGCGCTCGGCATCTCGCAGCTGTCGCAGCCGATCGCCTACCTGTTCTCGACCCGCCTGCTGCAGCTGGCCGAGTGGCGCGGCCTCTACCTGTTCGAGCTGGGCCTGACCCTGCTCACGCTGAGCGCCGTGCTGTGGCTGAAGCTGCCGCCGGGCGACCGCTTCAAGGCCTTCCGGCCCGCCGATTTCCTCACCTTCGCCCTGTTCGCGCCCGGCGTGGCCCTGCTGTGCGCGGCGCTGACCTTCGGGCGCGTGCTGTGGTGGACCTCGGCGCCCTGGGTCGGGGTGGCGCTGGCGGGCGCGGTCTGCCTGATCGTGGCCGCCATCGGCGTCGAGCACAACCGCAGGAACCCGCTGCTGAACCTGCGCTGGCTCACCAACGGCATGATCGCGCGGCTGTTCCTGGCGATGATGCTGGTGCGCGTCGTGCTGTCCGAGCAGAGCGTGGGCGCGGTCGGCTTCCTGCGCCTGGTGGGACTGAACAACGACCAGATGACGATGCTGTTCCTGGTGGTGCTGCTGGCCACCGTGGCCGGCATCGCCGTGGCGGTGCTGGCGATGAACCCGCAGCACCTGATGGCGCCGCAGGTGGTGGCGCTGTTGATCATGGCGCTGGGAGCCTGGATCGATTCGCACGCGAACAGCCTGGTCCGCCCCGAACAGATGTACCTGAGCCAGGCCATGCTGGCCTTCGGCGGCGTGCTGTTCCTCGGCCCGCTGCTGCTGACCCTGATGGGCAGCGTGGTCACGAATCCGGGCAACCTGATCACCTTTTCGGTGCTGTTCAGCCTGACCCAGAACATCGGCGCGCTGCTCGGCGCCTCGCTGCTCGGCACCTGGCAGGTGACGCGCGAAAAAGTCCACTCCTCGATCCTGGCGGAGCAGCTCAGCAGCCTCGATCCGCTGGTGGCGGCCCGCATCCAGCGCGGCGCGGCGGCCTATGCCGGCACCCTGGCCGATCCGGCCGCGCGCACCCGGCAGGGCGTCTCGGTGCTGGCCCAGACCCAGACGCGCGAAGCCAACATCCTTGCCTACAACGACGTGTTCCTGATGATCGCCGCGATCGCCGCCTTCCTGGCGCTGTGGATCTTCGGGCGCGCGCTGTGGCTGATGTATGTGGCGCCGCCCGCCGCGCCGGCCGCCAACGGCCGCACGGCCCTCGCGCAGGGACCGGCCGAGCCGCCCACCGATTCGCCGATCGCGACCCCGGAAGGCAAGCCGCCGGAGCCGGTGCCCCTGCATCCTGCGCCCAATACCCGATAACCGGAAGACAGCCCATGGCCGAGACCACCGAGACCTCACAACAGAAATCGAACCGCCACGTCATCGCCAGCGGCCTGCTGTTCGCGCTCATCGCGCTGATCGGCGTGCTGATCGTGCTGTACGCCTGGGACCTGCCGCCCTTCCGCAGCGCGGTCCAGGGCACCGAGAACGCGATGGTGCGCGGCCAGGTGACGATCATCAGTCCGCAGTTGTCCGGCTACGTGGTCGAGGTCGACGTCCAGGACTTCCAGCACGTGAAGCAGGGCCAGCTCCTGCTGCGCATCGACGACCGCATCTACACCCAGCGCCTTGAGCAGGCGCGCGCCCAGCTCGCGACCCAGCGCGCCGCGCTCGCCAACTTCGGCCAGAGCCAGCGCAGCGCGCGCGCCACCATCGCCCAGAACGAGGCGGCGGTGGCGAACGCCGCGGCCCAGGCCCGGCGCGCCCAGGCCGACCTGCGCCGGGTCGAGGAACTGGCCGCCGACGGTTCGCTGTCGGCGCGCGAACGGGACGCCTCGCGCGCCGCCCGGGCCCAGGCCGTGGCCCAGACCGCGCAGTCGCAGGCGGCGCTGGAGATCGCGCGCCAGAACCTCAAGACCGTGGACGTCAACCGCGCCTCGCTCGAAGCGGCCGTGGCGAACGCCGAAGCCGCCGTGAAGCTGGCCGAGATCGACCTCGCCAACACCCGGATCGTGGCGCCGCGCGACGGCCAGCTGGGCCAGGTGACGGTGCGGCTGGGCGCCTTCGTCAACGCCGGCGCCCAGCTCACCGCGCTGGTGCCGCAGACCATGTGGGTGGTGGCGAACATGAAGGAAACCCAGATGGCGGACGTGCGCCTGGGCCAGCCGGTCACCTTCACGGTCGACGCCCTGAACCACGCGAAGATGCGCGGCCGCGTCGAGCAGATCTCGCCGGCCACCGGCTCCGAGTTCTCGGTGATCACGCCGGACAACGCGACCGGCAACTACGTCAAGATCGCCCAGCGCATCCCGGTCCGGATCAGCATCGACCCGAACCAGGAACTGGCGGCGCGCCTGCGGCCGGGGATGTCGGTGGTGGCCAGCATCGATACAGCCGCCCGGGGACGGCAGCGATGAAGAGGGCGCTTCCCTTTGCCCTGGCGCTGCTGCTGGCCGGCTGCCGCATCGCGGTGCAGGCGCCGCCGGCATCCACGCTGACGGTGCCCACGGCCTGGCGCGCGCCGCTGCAGGTCGGGCCCAACGCGGCCGTCGAGAAGGCATGGTGGCGCGCCTTCGGCGATCCGGTACTGGACGAGCTGGTGGCGCAGGCCCTGGCCCGCAACGGCGACCTGCGCACGGCCAGGGCCCGCCTGCAGGAATACCAGGCCCGCATCACGGTGGCGCGCTCGGCGCAGGCGCCGAGCCTGTCGCTCAACGCCGGCCCCACGCGGGCGCGCGTGATCAGCGCCACCGGCGCCCCGGCCGAATCGACGGTCTTCACCGGCAACGTGCAGGCCGCCTACGAGCTCGATCCTTTCGGCCGCCTGGAAGCCGCCACGCGCGCGGCGCGCTTCGATTACGCGGCCCAGCAGGCGGCGGCCGACGCGGTGGCGCTGTCGGTGGCGGCGAACACGGCCTCCGGCTACCTGAACCTGCGCGGACTGGACGCCCAGCTGGCGCTGGCGCGCGCCACCGTGCAGTCGCGCCTGCGCTCGCTGGAGCTGGCGCGGCGCCAGTTCGAAGTCGGCTACAGCTCGCGCCTGGAGCTGTCGCAGGCCGAGGCCGAGTACCGCAACACGGCCGCCGTGGTGCCGCAGCTGGAACGCGCGATCGCCCAGCAGGAAAATGCGCTGAGCGTGCTGGTGGGCGCCAATCCGGGCGCGCCGGCGCGCGGCGCCGAACTCGCCGCCCTGCGGCCGCCCGGCATCGCGCCCGGCCTGCCTTCCGAACTGCTGCGACGGCGTCCGGACATCGCCCAGGCCGAGAGCGCGCTGGCCGCGGCGGACGCCAGCCTGGCCGCGGCGCGCGACCAGATGCTGCCTTCGCTGCGCCTGACGGCCTCGGTGGGCGCCTACGCCCACAACCTGCCCGACCTGCTGGGCAACGGCACCGGCCTGTGGAGCATCGGCGGCAGCGTGCTGGCGCCGCTGTTCGACGCCGGCCGCCTGCGCGCCCAGGCCGACATCTCGGCCTCGCTGCGCGACCGCGCCGTGTTCGCCTACGAATCGGTGGTGCGCAATGCCTTCGCCGAAACCGAGAACGGCCTGACGGCGGTGCAGCGCCTGCGCGAACAGCTCGAGCAGGCCGAAGCGCGCCGGCTGGCCACCGCGGAGACCCTGCGCATCGCCCACAACCGCTACCGCAACGGCTATTCGTCCTACCTGGAAGAGCTGGACGCCCAGCGCAACAACTTCAACGCCGAGACCATTGCGCTGCAGCTGCGCACCAGCTGGCTGGCCGCGCATGTCGATCTCTACAGGGCTCTCGGTGGCGGCTGGACCGCCGTATCGGGCGCGCCGTCGCCGCGGCCCTGACTAGAATCGATGAAACCGTGAACGATTCATCAAGACTGGAGACAGCATGATCAATATCGCAGTGATCGTGGGCAGCACCCGCCCCGGACGCAAGGCGCTCGACGTGGCGAAGTGGGTGATGGAGCTCGCGGCGTCCCGCGGCGACGCCGCCTTCGAACTGGTCGACATCGCCGCCTTCGACCTGCCGCTGCTGGACGAGCCGGTGCCGCCGTCGATGGGGCAGTATTCGCAGCCGCATACCAAGGCCTGGGCGGCGAAGATCGCCGAATTCGACGGCTTCGTGTTCGTCACCCCCGAATACAACCACGCGACCTCGGGCGCGCTGAAGAACGCCATCGACTTCCTGTACAAGGAATGGAACAACAAGGCCGCCGGCTTCGTCGGCTATGGCAGCGCCGGCGGCGCGCGCGCGATCGAGAACCTGCGCCTGGTGATGGGCGAGCTGATGGTGGCGGACGTGCGCGCCCAGGTCATGCTGTCGCTGTTCACCGACTTCGAGAACTTCACGCGCTTCAATCCGGCCGAGCACCGCGAGCGCTCGGTCGAGACCATGCTCGACCAGGTGGTGCACTGGGCCGGCGCCCTGAAGCCGCTGCGCAAGGACGATCCGCCCGTAACGGTGCCGGAGAACATGCCGCCGCGCGGGGAGCGGGTGGGCGGCAGTTTCTGAATTCGTCCGCAACGGGCGCGGGTACAATCGGCGCCCATGACGAATCCTGCCCCACGCCGCGCCACCTGCGCCGCCTGCCTGCGCGCCCGGAGCGCCTGCATCTGCCGCTTCGCGACGCCGGTCGCCAGCCGGGTCGAACTGCTGGTGCTGCAGCATCCGCTCGAAGTGCGCAACGCCAAGAACAGCGCGCGGCTGCTGCATCTTTGCCTGCCCGGCAGCCGCCTGCTGGTGGGCGAGACCTTCGCCGCCGCCGAACTCGACACGGTTTTGCATGACGGCGGGCGCACGCCCCTGTTGCTGTATCCGCAACTGCCCGGGGAAGCCGAACTGGGCCTGCCGGCGCCGCCTTTGCTCGATCCCGCCCTGCGGCACGCGCCCGACAAGCTGCGCCTGGTGCTGCTGGATGCGACCTGGCGCAAGAGCCGCAAGATGCTCTACCTGAACCCTTTCTTGCAGCGCCTGCCGCGCCTGGCCCTGCATGACTTGCCGCCTTCGGCTTACCGGATTCGCAAGGCCCATGCGCCGGACCAGCTGTCGTCGCTGGAAGCGGCCGCGCATGCCCTGGCGCAACTAGAAAACCGGCCCGGGCGCTACGCACCCTTGTTCGATGGCTTCGACGCGTTTGTGGAACAGCAATCCCGTTTATTTCGCGCTTGAACCCGTCGTAAAGCGGGTGTACGATACTGTATATCCATACAGTACTTGGGAGCGCCATAGTGAATCGCCAACAAGCTTGGGCAGAAGACGTGGAATTGCAAGGGCAGGTCATGATCCCTCCGCGGCCGCTGACGCCGCACAAGGGCCGTGGCGCCGTGTCCAACCTCCAGGGCCGCTACGAAGTCCACGGCCGCGAGCGTTTCGACGACGGCTGGACGGTCCCGGGACTGAAGGACGAGCTGCCTCCGGCGCCGAAGACCATCGTCACGGATGAGTTCGCCAAGACCATCCTGACCCGCAACGCTTCGCCGGACATTCCCTTCAATGTCTCGATCAATCCCTACCGGGGTTGCGAGCACGGCTGCATCTATTGCTTCGCCCGGCCGTCGCACAGCTATCTGGGCCTGTCGCCGGGCCTGGACTTCGAAAGCCGCATCTTCGCCAAGGTGAATGCGGCCGACCTGCTGCGCCGCGAGCTGGCCAAGCCCGGCTATGTGCCGGAAAGCATCGCCATCGGCGTCAACACGGACGCCTACCAGCCCTGCGAGCGCGAGCGCGGCATCACCCGCGAGGTGCTGGAGGTGCTGGGCGAGTGCAATCACCCGTACGGCCTGATCACCAAGTCGTCCCTGATCGAGCGCGACATCGACCTGATCGCGCCGATGGCGGAGAAGGGCCTGGCGGCGGCAGCGATCACCATCACCACCCTGGACGGCGAGATCGCACGCACGCTGGAACCGCGCGCGGCCGCGCCGGCGCGCCGCCTGCGCGCGATCCGCACGCTCACCGAGGCCGGGATTCCGGTCAGCGTCAGCGTGGCGCCCATCATTCCCTTCATCACCGAACCGGAAATCGAACGCATCCTCGAGGCCGCCAAGGACGCCGGCGCGGTCGGCGCCCACTACGTCGTGCTGCGCATGCCGTGGGAAGTCAACCCGCTGTTCCATCAATGGTTGTACGCTCATTTTCCAGACCGTGCGCAACGCGTGTTGAACCGCATGAAGGACATGCGCGGCGGCAAGGAGTACGACAGCGAGTTCGGCAAGCGCATGAGCGGTGAAGGCGTTTGGGCCGACCTGATCCGCCAGCGCTTCAACAAGGCGGTCAAGCGGCTCGGCATGGATGGCTACAACGGCCGCTTCAGCAAGATGGACGGCGCGCAGTTCCGCCGCCCGCTGGTGGTGCCCTCGGCCGCGGCCTGCCAGCGTCGCATTGACGACGTGACCCAGCTTGACCTGTTCGGCGCGAAGTCTGCCGACGCGGCGGGCGAAGGCGGCGGCAAGCCGGCCAACAGGAAGGTCAAGGCGAGTCCGCAGCTGGACCTGTTCTGAGCCGCGACCGGCGCCGCTGCCGGCATCGCTGCGAGCGCCGGGCGGCTTGTGGTCCGGGGCGCGCTCGGCTAGGATGGCGCCTTTCGTATTTCTAGATTGCAAAGTTGGTTTTCGATCACGGGATTCATATGGAAGAGCAGGGCATGGCGGGTCAGGTCAAGCGGGTGGTCTTCGTCGGCGCGGAGTCGACCGGCAAGTCGACCCTGTGCGAGTTCCTCGCGCGGCAATACGGCAGCGTGGCCGTGCCGGAAATCGGCCGCTACATCTGGGAAGAAAAGCAGGGCGACCTGGATGCCGGCGATTACGTCGACATCGCCCTGCGCCACCGCGAGGCCGAGGATGAGCAGATGCCCTA
>CAJYXO010000255.1 GCA_913778765.1 uncultured Massilia sp.
GCGTTCCAGCGCATCCACGAGCGCAGGCGCTCTTCATATTCGAGGTTGCCCGGGCAGTGCTCTTCGAGGTGCGCCGGGATGGTGTTCACGTAGGCGGTATTGCTGGAGAAGGGCATCAGGGCGCCGCGGCGGCGCGCCAGGTCGACCAGGCGCTCCAGCAGGTAGTGGGCGCGATCGGTGCCTTCGAATTCGATGACCGCTTCGAGTGCGTCGAGCCATTCCTTGGTCTCGAGGGAATCCGGGTCATTGGCGGCCTGGGCCGTCAACTGGTCGAGTTGAGCTGACATTGCTACGTCTCCTTGAGTTTGGTGCCCCACTCGGTTCCAGATTCCACTGGGCGCATGGTGGCGAAAAGACTATCCCTAAATTAAAGCCTGTCGATTCTACCAGCGGAGCACTTGTTTTTCAAAATACGATATACGATTTCATAATATGGAAAACACTGATGCGTCGCTTATGTAAACACCGTCGCCCCCGCGCAGGCGGGGGCGACGGCTTCAAAACCAACAATGATCTTTCGCGCTCGACCGAGCGGCTACATCCATAAATATGACAATGAACGCAGCCGCGCGGCGCGCGATATCGGGCTGGCACGTATAATTTCGTTTTTGTCCAGCCTCGAGTCCCGCCATGCCCGCCCAACTGATCGACGGAGTCAAACTTTCCCAACAACTGCGCGCCGACATCGCCCGCCGCGCCGCCGACCTCACCGCCAAAGGCCACCAGCCCGGCCTGGCCGTGATCATCGTCGGCGACGACCCGGCCAGCCACGTCTACGTGCGCAACAAGGTCAAGGCCTGCGGCGAAGCAGGTTTCCACTCGGTGCTGGAAAAATACGAAGCCGACTTCAGCGAGCAGGCCCTGCTGGAGCGCATCGCCGCCCTCAACGTGGACCCGGGCATCCACGGCATCCTGGTGCAGATGCCGCTGCCGAAGCACATCGACCCGTCGAAGGTGATCGAAGCGATCGCCACCACCAAGGACGTGGACGGCTACTCGGTGCTGTCGGCCGGCGAGCTGGTCGCCAACCTGCCCGGCTTCCGCCCCTGCACGCCCTACGGCTGCATGAAGCTGATCGAGACCACCGGCGTCGACCTCCGCGGCAAGCACGCGGTCGTGATCGGCCGCTCGAACACGGTCGGCAAGCCGATGGCGCTGCTGCTCTTGCAGGCGAATGCCACCGTCACCATCTGCCATAGCGCGACCCCGGACCTGGGCTACCACACGCGCCAGGCCGACGTCATCGTCGCCGCGGTCGGCCGCCGCAACACCGTCACCGCGGACATGGTCAAACCGGGCGCGATCGTGATCGACGTCGGCATGAACCGCAACGACGACGGCAAGCTGTGCGGCGACGTCGACTTCGACGGCGTCAGCGAAGTGGCCGCACACATTACGCCGGTTCCGGGCGGCGTGGGCCCGATGACGATTACCATGCTGTTGATGAACACCCTCGAGTCCGCGGAACGCGGGCTTGCCAAGAACCAAGAACAGCCTGCGCCGGGCGCGGGCATGATTCCGAAGCCCGGCATTGCATGAACCAATGGAAGGAGCACCATGAATACTGAAACCAGCAATCCCCTCCTCGACTTCACCAACCTGCCCCGCTTCGACCTGATCAAGCCGGAGCACGTGACGCCGGCGATCGAACGGCTGATCGCGGACGCGCGCCAGGTCGTCCAGCAGCTCGAGGCGCCGTCGGATGGCGTCAGCTGGGACAACTTCGTGGTGCCCCTCGAGGAATCGACCGAACGCCTGGGCCGCGCCTGGGGCGTGGTCAACCACCTGAACCACGTGATGGACACGCCCGAGCTGCGCGCCACCTATAACGAGAACCAGCCCAAGGTGACGGAGTTCTGGACCGAGCTGGGGCAGAACGAGGCGCTGTTCGGCAAGTACAAGCAGCTGCGTGGCAGCGGCGAGTTCGTGACCTTGAGCCCGGCGCGCAAGCGCATCGTCGAGAACGCCCTGCGCGATTTCCGCCTGGGCGGCGCCGAGCTGCCCGAAAAGCAGAAGGCGCGATTTGCCGAGATCCAGGAAGAGCAGGCGAAACTGTCGACGCGCTTCTCGGAAAACGTGCTCGATGCGACCAACGACTTCAAGCTGCTGGTCGCGGATGAAACCGAACTGGCCGGCCTGCCGGACGATGCGAAAGCCGCCGCCCGCGCCGCCGCCGAGCGCGATGGCAAGAGCGGTTGGCAGTTCTCGCTGCACTTCCCGTCCTATTTCCCGGTGCTGCAGTTCGCCGACAGCCGCGACCTGCGCGAGAAAATCTACCGCGCCAACGCCACCAAGGCCTCCGAAATGGGCGCCGTGTTCTCGGAAGTCGAGAAGTGGGACAACACGAGTAACATCGCCCGGCTGCTGAAGCTGCGCGACGAGGAAGCCAAGCTGCTCGATTTCCGCAGCTTCGCCGACGTCTCGCTGGAGCCGAAGATGGCCGAGAGCCCGGAACGCGTGATCGAGTTCCTGGAAGACCTGGCGCGCCGCGCCCGCCCCTACGCCGAGAAGGACCTGGCGGAGCTGCGCGCCTTCGCCAGGGACGAACTGGGCATCGCCGACATGCAGGCCTGGGACGTCGCCTACGCCTCCGAAAAGCTGCGCGAGAAGCGCTATGCCTTCTCGGCCCAGGAAGTGAAGGAATACTTCCCCGAGCCCAAGGTCGTGGCCGGCCTGTTCGGCGTGATCTCGAAGCTGTTCGACGTGACGATCGCGCCGGACCAGGCGCCGGTGTGGCATCCGGACGTGCGCTTCTTCCGCATCGAGAAAAAGGGCCAGCTGATCGGCCAGTTCTACCTCGACCTCTACGCCCGTCCCGGCAAGGGCCAGGGTGCGTGGATGGACGACGCGCGCGGCCGCCGCCTCGCCACGGGCGGCATCGTGCAGACGCCGATCGCCTACCTGACCTGCAACTTCACGCCGCCGGCCGAGGTCGACGGCCAGATGCAGCCGTCGCTGTTCACCCACGACGAAGTGACGACCCTGTTCCACGAGTTCGGCCACGGCCTGCACCACATGCTGACCGAAGTCGACGAACTGTCCGTGTCCGGCATCTCGGGCGTGGAATGGGATGCGGTCGAGCTGCCATCCCAGTTCATGGAAAACTTCTGCTGGGAGTGGGACGTCCTGCAGGGCATGACGGCGCACGTGAAGACCGGCGCACCCCTGCCCAGGGAACTCTACGAGAAGATGCTGGCGGCGAAGAACTTCCAATCCGGCATGCAGACCCTGCGCCAGGTCGAGTTCTCCCTCATCGACATGCACCTGCACTACGACTTCGACCCGAACAGCCAGAAGACCGTGCAGGCGCTGGTCGACGAAGTGCGCAGCAAGTTCTCGGTGCTGATTCCGCCTTCGTTCAACCGCTTCCAGCACAGCTTCGGCCATATCTTTGCCGGCGGCTATGCGGCGGGGTACTATAGCTACAAGTGGGCCGAGGTGCTGTCGGCCGACGCGTACGCGGCCTTCGAGGAAGCGGTCGAAGCCGGCGGCGGCGCGCTCGATGAAACGGGTAAACGCTTCCACCGCGAGATCCTGTCGGTGGGCGGCTCGCGTCCGGCGCTGGAATCGTTCAAGGCCTTCCGCGGCCGCGAACCGCAGATCGACGCGCTGCTGCGCCACAGCGGCATGCAGGCGGCCTGAGGCCGCATCTGGAGCGAGGATGAAGGACAGGCAGGGCAAGGACAGCGGCGGTGGGCGCGGGCGGCGGATGCTGCCGGGCCTGCTACTGCTTGCATGCCTGCCTGCTTTTTCCCAGGTCTATAAATGGACCGATGCCCAGGGCACGGTCCACTACACCGACACGCCACCGCCGGCGCAACGCGCGAGCCAGCTCAAGCCGCAGGCCGCGCCTGCCGCGGGCCAGGGCAATGCCCTGCCCTACGAACTGATGCGGGCCGTGAAGGCCAGTCCGGTCACGCTGTACACCACCACGCAATCCGCCTGCCCCGGCTGCGAACAGGGGCGGCTGCTCCTGCGCGCGCGCGGCATCCCGTTTACCGAAAAAACCGTCGACAGCGACGAGGACAAGGAACAGCTGCGCCGCCTGGCCGGCACGCTCGAGCTGCCGCTGCTGGTGGTCGGCGGCCGCAAGGTGGCCGGCTTCCAGGACGCTGCCTGGCAGGAAGCGCTGACGTCGGCCGCCTATCCGCGCTCGGCCCAGCTGCCGCGCGGCTACCAGTATGCTGCGCCAGAGTCGGCCGCGTCCGGCGCCGCGGCTGCCGTGCCGGCGCCGCCCGCGCGCGCGAAGAACGCCGCGCCGGCCGACGAAGCCGCGGCCCAGGCCGCCGAACAGCAGCCGCGCCGCCCGGCCGCAAAACAGCCGGCCAACGACACGCCGCCCGGTTTTCAATTCTGACGCATCGCCTTCCATGACCCGGATCGACTTCCATACCAATATCCCCGACAAGCTCGGCTACGCATGCCGGCTGGCGCGCAAGGCCTATGCCGCGCGCGGCAAGGTCGTGCTGCTGGCCGAGACCAGCGCCCAGGCCGACCAGCTGAACGAAGCCCTGTGGACCTTGTCCGGCACCGATTTCATCCCGCACGTGATGGCGGGCGATCCGCTGGCGCCGGAGACGCCGGTGATCGTCACCTTCGACGAGCATGCCGAGCTGCCGCACCACGACATGCTGGTCAACCTGACGCGCCGCACCCCGGACGGCTTCGAGCGCTTCGCGCGGGTGTTCGAGATCATCTCGACCGACGAGGAAGACGCCGCCGCCGGCCGCGCCCGTTACGTCGCCTACCGCAAGCAGGACTATCCGCTGACCCACTTCGTCGCAGGCCAGTCATGACCGATACCCCATCCTTCGACGAAATCCCGGTGCTGACCGAGGTCGTGGCCGAGAACAAGCCGGTGCCGGCGATCGAGACCGCGGCTGCGGTGGCTGCTTCCCAGGCTGCGGCTGCCGAGACCGTGGCGGTGGAGACGCCGGCTGCGCAGGCATCGCCGGCTGCCGACGCCGCCGGGCCGATTCCCGTCCTCGATGTGCTGGCGGAGGCGCCGGTTGCCGCGGCCGCCGATCCCGCCGCGGCGCAACAGGCCGCAACCCCGGGCGACGACGCCTGGCGCGAGCTGGAGAACCGCCTCGTCACGCGCGTGCTGGACCGCCTGCAACCGCGCATCGACGTGGTGCTGGAAGACCAGGTGCGCGACCAGATGGCGATCGTGCTGGACCACGTGGCCGAGCGCCTCGGCCTGGAGCTGCGCAGCGCGCTGCAGCAGTCGATCGAACACGTCGTCGCGCGCGCCGTGCAGCAGGAACTGGCCCACCTGAGCGCGCGCCAATCCTGAGCGTTTCGCGGTTTTTTTGACCCGTTGCGCAGCACCCTTGCACCGGTTCCGTGCAGTCCTCAGCTTTTGCTTTCCAAAGCCTTGAGAGTGATGTACCTTTTCCTGGCGTAATGACGCAATCACCTGGAGAGGACATGCAGGTCACCATGAGAACCACCCTGATTCCCGCCGCCCTCGCGCTGGCCGTCGCCGGCCCGGCCTGGGCCCAGCAAGTCGTCAAGATCGGCCATGTGGCGCCGATCTCCGGCCCCAGCGCCCACCTCGGCAAGGACAACGAGAATGCGGCTCGCATGGCCATCGACGAACTCAACGCCCGGCCCTTCACCATCAACGGCCAGAAGGTCACGCTGCAGCTGATCTCCGAAGACGACGGCGCCGATCCCAAGCAGGGCACGGCGGTGGCGCAGAAGCTGGTCGACGCGCATGTGAACGGCGTGATCGGCCACCTGAACTCGGGCACCACAGTGCCGGCCTCGAAGATCTACAACGATGCCGGCATCGTGCAGATCTCGCCGGCCACCACCGCGCCCGCCTACACCCGCCAGCGCTTTCCGGGCGCCTTCCGCGTGGTGGCGAGCGACGCCAAGCTGGGCGGCACGCTGGCGAAGTACGCGATCGACACGCTGAAGGTGAAGAACATCGCCGTCATCGACGACCGCACCACCTACGGCCAGGGCGTGGCCGACGAATTCGTGAAAGGCGCCAAGGGCGGCGGCGTGCGCATCGTCGGCCGCGAGTTCACCAACGACAAGGCGACCGACTACACCGCCATCCTCACCTCGATCAAGGCCAGGAAGCCGGACCTGGTCTTCTTCGGCGGGATGGATTCGGTGGCCGGCCCCATGCTCAAGCAGATGAAGGCGCTCGGCATCCAGTCGACCTTCATGGGCGGCGACGGCATGTGCACCGAAGCGCTGGGCCGGCTTGCCGGCGACGGCATCGGCGAAGGCAAGGTGATCTGCGCCGAAGCCGGCGGCGTGCAGGGTCCGCAGGAAAAGGCGATGGACGACTTCCGCGCGCGCTACAGGAAGAAGTTCAACCAGGACGTGCAGCTGTACGCGCCCTACGTGTACGACTCGGTGATGGTGATGGCGACCGCGATGCAGACCGCGAAATCGGCCGATCCCGCGAAGTATCTGCCGGTACTGAAAACCATCAAGTACGAGGGCGTGACCGGCACCATCCAGTTCGACCAGGCCGGCGACATCAAGGACGGGGCGCTGACCCTGTTCACCTACAAGGGCGGCAAGCGCAGCAAGATCGCCGTGGTGCGCTGATCGTGCTCGCGGCTGCGGCGGGCGCCCATGAAAAAAGCGCCCGGTTGGGCGCTTTGCTTATTTCTGGGACAGGACCCACTTGACCAGGCTGCGGGCTTCGGCCTCGCTGACCTGCGGGTTGGCCGGCATCGGCACTGGACCCCAGACGCCCGAACCGCCCTTCATGACCTTCTGCACCAGCTTGTCCTCGGAGCCCTTCTGGCCCGCATATTTCGCCGCCACGTCCTTGTAGGCCGGGCCGACCAGCTTGTTGCCGATGGCATGGCAAGCCATGCAGTTCTTGGCCTTGGCCAGGTCCGCCTGCGCGAAGGCGCTGGTCGACACCAGGGCGGAGACCGCCATCATGATCATCAGGGACCGTTTCATTCCTTACTCTCCAAAGTGAAATCCTGACCAGATTCTATCCTGTTTCCCCTTTACAGGGAGAAGGGATACAGACGGTAACGGCTGATACACATTTTGGTTGACGGAATGGTAGGATGATTGCTGCTCTAAAGGAACTTCCCATGCCCATCATCCTTCTGCTCGTCGCCCTGGTCGCCTTGCGCTACTTCGAAGTCTGGAAATTCGCCGACATGTCCTGGTGGTGGATCGTCGGCCTGGCCGTGGTCGCCTTCATCTGGTTCGAATTCATCGAAAAGATGCTCGGCCTCGATAAAAAGAAAGCCCACGACGTCGACGAAGCGCGCCGCAAAGAGCGCGTCAAGCAAAGCTTCGACAAACGCAAGTAAACCTCAAACCGGGGTCAGACTCCGGATTTTGGAAATTGCCCATGGTTTTTTGCCAAAAATCGGAGTCTGACCCCGGTTTGTTACATATCATATGAATTTGGAACTGCGCCAGCTGCGCTATTTCGTTGCCGTTGCCGAGGAGCTGCATTTCGGGCGGGCGGCGGCGCGTTTGCATATGACCCAGCCGCCGTTGTCGCAGGCGATCGCGGCGCTGGAGGAGTTGCTGGGGGCGCCGCTGTTCCTGCGTAACCGCCGCAGCGTCGAACTGGCCGCGGCCGGCATCGCCCTGCTGCCCGAGGCGAAGCGCCTGCTGGCCCAGGCCGATGGCTTGCCGGAACTGGCGCGCCGTGCGGCCGGCGGCGAGGCCGGCAGGCTGGCGCTGGCCTTCGTCACCTCCTGCGACTACAGCGTGCTGCCGCCCTTCCTGCGCCGCTACAGCGAACGCTACCCCGACGTCCACCTTGGTCTCGTCGAAGCGACCTCCGATGTGCAGGCCGAGGAACTGCTGCGCGGACGCATCGACGCCGGCCTCCTGATCCCGCCGCTGCCCGGCAAGGCCCAGGACGAGCTCGACTACCTGAAGGTGCTCGAAGAGCCGCTGATCCTGTGCGCGCCGGCCGGCCTCATCCAGACGCGCAATGAACCGGTCCGCCTGCAAGATCTCCCGAAACTACCCCTGATCATCTTCCCGCGCGACATCTCGCCAGCCCTGCACGACGCCATCCTGTCCTGCTTCCGCACGGCCGGCATCACGCCCGCGATCGGCCAACTGGCGATCCAGATGCAGACCATCGTCAGCCTCGTTTCCGCGGGCATGGGCTTGGCACTTGTGCCACAATCGGTCTCCAACCTGATGCGGCCCGGCGTAGAATACCGTGCCCTCGCCGATCCGACTCCACTGGTCGAGACCGGCATCGCCTGGCGCCGCGACAACCCGTCGCCGGTGCTGAAGGGCTTCCTGGAACTACTGAGGACTCATTAAACATGCTCGTTCACCCGAATCCCGACCCCGTCGCCTTTTACATCGGTCCCCTGCCGATCCACTGGTACGGGATCATGTACGTGGTCGCCTTCGCCCTCTTCATCATCCTCGGCCGCGTGCGCATCAGGACCCAGCCGCACATCCAGGCCCAGGGCTGGACCAGGGAAGACCTCGACGACATGCTGTTCTACGGCATGCTCGGCGTGGTGATCGGCGGCCGCCTCGGCGAGGTGCTGTTCTACCAGCCGGCCCACTTCGCCGCGCACCCGCTCGACATCTTCAAGACTTGGCAGGGCGGCATGTCCTACCACGGCGGCTTCATCGGCGTGCTGGTGGCGATGGCGCTGTGGGCCCGCAAGCGCAAGCGCAACCTGCTCGACGTGTATGACTTCATCGCGCCGATGGTCCCGATCGGCTATGCCTGCGGCCGCCTCGGCAACTTCATCAACCACGAACTGCCGGGCCGGCTGGCCGATCCTTCCCTGCCCTGGGCCATGAAGTGGCCGGGCATCGAAGACCACCTGGTCCACCCGTCGCCGCTGTACCAGATGCTGGTCGACGGCATCCTCGTCTTCGCGATCATGTGGCTGTTCGCGCGCAAGCCGCGTCCGCGCCTGGCGGTCGGCGCCCTCTACACCCTGTTGTACGGCTGCGCGCGCTTCTTCACCGAGTACTTCCGCGTGCCGGACTGGGAGACCCACGTGCTGGGCCTGCCCATCACCTCGGGCCAGGTGCTGTCGCTGCCGATGATCGTGGCCGGCCTGCTGATGCTGGGCTGGGCCTATTCGGGCGGGAACAAGCGCGCCGTCCACGCGTAGTCGGCGACGACGACACATGCGCCGCCGCGCCGCTTCCCGCCTGCTGCTCCTGTCCGCATGGAGCGCTGCCGCCCTGGCACTGGGCGGCTGCGCCAGCACGCCGCATCCGGACACCCTCGACCGCATCGCCATCCAGCAGGTGCCGCCGGCCTATGAAGGCGTGGTCCTCCTCAGGCCGGCGCGCGGCGGTCCGCAAGTCGTCACCGCCCTCGGCCAGGCGCGCATCGAACAGCCGCTCGCCAACGAGGCGCGGACGCGCTTCCCGGTCGGTTCGATCTCCAAGTGGATCACCACGGTGGCGGTGCTGCGCCTCGTCGACGAAGGCCGCATCGGCCTCGACCAGCCGGTAACCGTTTACCTGCCCGAACTGCCGCCGGTGAGCCGCGCCGTCAGCGTGCGCCACCTGCTGTCGAATACCAGCGGGATCCCGAACGGCCTGGCCCAGGCCCTGAAACAGGACCGCGCGGCTACCGAAAACCTGCAGCTGACGCCGCTACAAGGCGCACTGCGCTTCGGCGCCGGCGCGCCCGCCTTCGCGCCGGGCAGCCAGTTCGACTATTCCTTCACCAACTGGGTGATCGTCGGCGGCATCGTCGAGCGCGTCACCGGCGAGCCCTTCCAGCAGGCCATCGAACGCCTGGTATTCAGACCGGCCGGCGTGCACGACACCGGTTTCGCCGATGCCGCCTACGAAACCCTGCCGCGCGCGGCCCTCGCCTACGCCAAGGACAAATCGACACGCAAGATGAGCGCGATGCCGCCGATGGTCGCCGCCAGCGGCACCATCTACAGCACCGCGGCCGACCTGGTCGCCATCGCCGATGCCGTGTATGGCGGCGACCTGTTATCGAAGGAAATGCGCACCGAACTGCTGACGGTGCAGCACGCGCCCGAGGAATACGCGCTGGGCGGCCGGGTCCGCGAGCTGGGCAAGGGCAAGGCAAGCGGCGCCGGCAAGCGCACCGTGGCCTGGGAATCCGGCGTCATCGGCGGCTTCAAGACCCTGCTCGTGTACGCGCCCGCAAATGGCGCCGCGGTGGTCCTGATGAACAACACGGACATGGAACAATCCGCGCAAAGAGAGCTGGCGGAGACTTTGCTGGATGCCCTCCTACAAGGCCGTTAGGCCTGCTCCTGCATCCAAATGCCTCTTGTATTCATGGGTTAAATGGAGCACCGTTCGTGGCCGCGCGGGAATCTATCTTGCATCCATGAGCAAAGCATTTTCACCCAAAAAGCTGTATGCGATGCAGCGCATGTCGATCGCCCTGAGGCGGGCCGCCGCGGCCCGCCCCTTCGGCGCCGCCACCGACCAGGCCCTGCGCTGGGCCGCGGCCTGGGGCATGTACGCCGGCATCCGCACTCCGCACACGCATCTGCGACTACGGCGCGACACCCTGCAGGGTTCCGCAGCCTAGTCGAGGCCCGCCATCGCCAGGATCCGCTTCCACTGCCCCGGCGTCACCGGCGACACCGACAGCCGGCTCCCCTTCTGCAGCAGCACCATGTCTTCCAGCGCCGGCTCGCCGCGCAATGCCGTCAGCGGCAGGTAGCGGCCCTGGGCCACGGCCTGCACGTCGACCGAGATCCAGCGCGGATTCTCGGGCGTCGCCTTCGGATCGTGATAGTGGCTGCCCGGATCGAACTGCGAGGCATCCGCATACGGCGTGCCGACCACGCGCGCGATGCCGGCCACACCGGGCACCGCGCAGCTGGAATGGTAGAACAGGACGCCGTCGCCGGGCTGCATCTGGTCGCGCATGAAATTCCGGGCCTGGTAGTTGCGCACCCCGAACCAAGCGACCGTCTTGTCCGGCGCGGCGAGGACGTCGTCGAAACTGACTTCATCGGGTTCGGATTTCATCAACCAGTAGCGCATGCGCGTCGCACTCCAAAAGCACCAATGAAAAAGCGGCTGCGCACGCACGTGTCGCAACCGCCCAGGAATATTGCCCCGCCTGTGCCGTTTTTGCCGGCATCCCGAACCAGAAGGCTCAAGGTGGTCGCAGTCAGCTCGATTTCGGGTTCGTCAGACTAGTGACGATCGCGCCCACCAAACATGTCCCGCAACCTATGCGAAAGAATGGTTCAAGGAATATATGACAAATCTCGAACACCGCAGGGTAGACCGCAGTTTACTACGATGAACTGCCATGTCAAACGAATTTGATCTCAGAACAGATTTTCCTGCGGCGCCAGGGCCTGATCCAACACCGTGTGCATCGCTTCCAGCTTCTGCTTGACTTCCAACATCGACTGGTCCCCGAGCGGACCTTCCGGCGATTTGACCGACAGGAGTTCCGCCGTCACCGACAGCGCGGCCATGACGGCGATGCGGTCGGTGCCCTTGACCCGGCCCGAGTCGCGCAGGGCGCACATCTTGCTGTCGAGGTAATGAACGGCTTCGCGCAGCGTCTGCTGCTCGCCTTCCCTGCAGGCCAGACGGTAGGACTGGCCCATGATGAGCACGTCTAAATGGATCATTGGGCGGCCTCGGCGTCGTCGGGATTGGCGGGAGCGTCGGCGTCCTGGCTCGCTTCGGCGGGCTCGAGCTGGGCCAGCATCGCTTCGACGCGTTGCTGGGCCAGCAGCAGCCGGTTCTTGAAATCGACGTTCTCGGCGCTCAGCAGGGCGTTGGCCTGGCGCAGCAGATAGTTCTCGCTGCGCAGCGCCTGGGCCATCTGGGCGAGACGGTCGATTTTATCGGACAGTTCTTGGAATTCGGAAATCATCCATAACTATAGGATCGGGAGCGATTCTTCGTCAACAAGTGCCGTGCCGTGCGCATGGTCGTGCCGTGCGCAGTGTTTGATAAATGGGTGGTAGGCTCTTGGGCTTCCTCAAAAAACTTCATCGAATCTCAAGCATGGCGGCTTGAAATGGGAAATTATCGTCCCTATAATTAGCACTCGTTAGTGAGGAGTGCTAACAGACCCTCACCGCCAACGAACAATCCATCAACATCAAAGGAGTTTTGCATGAACCTTCGCCCATTGCACGATCGCGTGATCGTGAAGCGTCTCGACCAGGAAACCAAAACTGCGTCCGGCCTGATCATCCCCGATGCGGCGGCCGAAAAACCGGACCAGGGTGAGATTCTCGCCGTGGGCAACGGCAAAGTGCAAGAAAACGGCAACGTCCGTCCGCTGGAAGTGAAAGTCGGCGACCGCGTGCTGTTCGGCAAGTACTCGGGCCAGGCCGTCAAGGTCGATGGCCAGGAACTGCTGGTCATGCGCGAAGAAGACATCATGGCCGTCGTGGCCCAGTAATCAAGTCCAACTACTTCCTGAAAATCGGAGAACACAAAAATGGCAGCTAAAGACGTAATTTTCGGCGACGTAGCCCGCGCCAAGATGGTCGAGGGTGTGAACATCCTGGCCAATGCAGTCAAGGTCACCCTGGGCCCGAAAGGCCGCAACGTGGTGCTGGACCGTTCGTTCGGCGCCCCGACCGTCACCAAGGACGGCGTCTCGGTCGCGAAAGAGATCGAGCTGAAAGACAAGCTCATGAACATGGGCGCGCAGATGGTGAAGGAAGTCGCTTCGAAGACCAGCGACAACGCCGGTGACGGCACCACCACCGCGACCGTGCTGGCGCAAGCCATCGTGCGCGAAGGCATGAAGTTCGTTGCCGCCGGCATGAACCCGATGGACCTGAAGCGCGGCATCGACAAGGCCGTCGCAGCGACCGTCGAAGAACTGAAGAAGATCGCCAAGCCGACCACCACCTCGAAAGAGATCGCCCAGGTCGGCACCATCTCGGCCAACTCGGATTCGTCCGTCGGCGAGCGCATCGCCGAGGCGATGGAAAAAGTCGGCAAGGAAGGCGTCATCACCGTCGAAGACGGCAAGTCGCTGAACGACGAGCTGGACATCGTCGAAGGCATGCAGTTCGACCGCGGCTACCTGTCGCCGTACTTCATCAACAACCCGGACAAGCAGGTTGCCGTTCACGAGAACCCGTTCGTCCTGCTGTGCGACAAGAAGATCTCGAACATCCGTGACCTGCTGCCGGTGCTGGAGCAAGTTGCGAAGGCTGGCCGTCCGCTGGTGATCGTCGCCGAAGACATCGAAGGCGAAGCCCTGGCGACCCTGGTGGTCAACAACATCCGTGGCATCCTGAAGACCGTCGCCGTCAAGGCCCCGGGCTTCGGCGACCGCCGCAAGGCCATGCTGGAAGACATCGCCATCCTGACCGGTGGCCAGGTCATCGCCGAAGAAGTCGGCCTGACCCTGGAAAAAGTCACCCTGAACGAACTGGGCCAGGCGAAGCGCATCGAAGTCGGCAAGGAAAACACCATCATCATCGACGGCGCCGGCGCCGCTGACGGCATCGAAGCCCGCGTCAAGATGATCCGTGTCCAGATCGAAGAAGCGACCTCGGACTACGACCGCGAAAAACTGCAAGAGCGCGTGGCCAAGCTGGCCGGCGGCGTTGCCGTGATCCGCGTCGGCGCCGCTACCGAAGTCGAGATGAAAGAGAAGAAAGCACGCGTGGAAGATGCGCTGCACGCCACCCGCGCTGCCGTCGAAGAAGGCATCGTCCCGGGCGGCGGCGTGGCCCTGCTGCGCGCCCGCGCCGCCCTGCAGGTCAAGGGCGACAACCCGGACCAGGACGCCGGCATCAAGATCGTGCTGCGCGCGATGGAAGAGCCGCTGCGCATGATCGTCCAGAACGCCGGCGAAGAGCCGTCGGTCGTGGTCTCGGCAGTGCTGAACGGCACCGGCAACTACGGCTACAACGCCGCCAACGGCACCTACGGCGACATGGTCGAGATGGGCGTGCTGGATCCGGCCAAGGTCACCCGCTCGGCGCTGCAGAACGCAGCCTCGATCGCCGGCCTGATGCTGACCACCGACTGCATGGTCTCCGAGATCGTCGAAGACAAGCCGGCCGGCGGCGGTATGGGCGGCATGGGCGGCATGGGCATGGACGGCATGATGTAATCAAGCCGGACGGCGCAAGCCAACCGACGTAGTAAAGTAAGGCCCGCGGGGTTTGCGCCCCGCGGGCTTTTTTCATTGTCACGAGGAGCGCGCGATGGCATCGGTGAAACTGGACGAACTGGAAAACGCGGCCATCCTGGTCGACGACGGCGAAGGCAGCGCGAACGCACTGGTTGCGCGCGACACCGGCATGATCCACCTGCTCAACGACGAGTACATGGACGAGGAAGCGCCGCTGCCGGGCGACCTTGACGCTGGCGACGCCTACGTGCCGGTACCGGCCGCCGGCGAGCTGGGACTGGGCCGCGCGCTGATGCGGCGATTTGCCGCCTCGCACCTGCCAGGCGACCGCGAACAGGTCGAGGCGTGGTTCGACAAGGACGATGTCTACGAGCGCTTCGCTCACCTGTTCGAGACGCGCGGCGTACTCGATGCCTGGTACGCGTTCCGCGAAAAGGAAGTGCGGACTGCCCTGGAAGCCTGGTGCCGGCAGCACGGCCTGGAATTCGAAGACTGAGCGTTTTCGGCAAAACGCCGGCGCCGATGCGATATACTGATCCCGGGTGCGCACACATCCGTGTGAAGCAGGCATAGCGTCGGTCGGGCCGCCACGCGACTTCCGGCTGCCCCTATGAACACACTCCCGTCCGCCCTGTCCCAAACTTTCCAGCGTTTTTTCGCCTCCAAAAAAGCCGGCGGTCTCGTCCTCATCGCCTGCACCCTGCTGTCGCTGCTGCTGGCCAATTCCCCTGCGGGCGAAGCCTACCTCGGGTTCTGGCATAAAAACGTCGCCGGCCTGAGCATCGAGCACTGGATCAACGATGGCCTGATGGCGGTGTTCTTCCTGATGGTGGGCCTGGAGCTCGAACGCGAGCTCTACAACGGCGAACTGTCCGATTTCCGCAATGCCCTGCTGCCCATCGTGGCGGCGGTCGGCGGCATCTGCATTCCCGCGCTGCTGCATTTCAGCCTGAACAGGGGCCTGCCGACGCAGGGCGGCATGGGCATCCCCATGGCCACCGACATCGCCTTTGCCCTCGGGGTGCTCGCCCTGCTCGGCAAGCGCGTGCCGGCCTCGCTCAAGATTTTCCTCACGGCCCTCGCCGTCATCGACGACCTGGGCGCCATCCTGGTGATCGCGCTGTTCTACACCACCAGCCTCGATCCTGCTTACCTCATCGGCGCGCTGGCGGTGTTCGGCGTGCTGGTCTGCCTGAACCGTCTCGGGCGCGTGATGGCGCTGCTTCCCTACCTGACCGGCGGTGCGCTGATGTGGTTCCTGATGCTCAAGTCGGGCATCCACGCCACCATCGCCGGCGTCCTGCTGGCCTTCGCAATTCCCTACTCGGCGCGGCAGGACGACGAGGCCTCGCCTTCGCACCGGCTCGAGCATGTCCTGCACCTGCCGACCTCCTTCTTCATCCTGCCGGTATTCGCCCTGGCCAACACCGGCATCGTCGTCGGCGCCGGCTGGGCGACGGAACTGGCGTCGTCCAACAGCCTCGGCATCTTCGGCGGTCTGGTGCTGGGCAAGCCGCTCGGCATCTTCCTCTTCAGTTTTGCGGCGGTCGCGCTCGGGATCTGCAGGCTGCCGCCCGACCTGTCCTGGCGGCACGTGCTGGGCGCGGGCATGCTGGGCGGCATTGGCTTCACGATGTCGATCTTCATCACCAACCTGGCGTATCCAGGCCAGGCCGACACGATCACGGCATCCAAGATCGCGATTCTGCTGGCCTCGCTGACGGCAGGCGTGGCGGGCTTCCTGTGGCTGAAATCATCAAGCGCCGAACCGTCGCCTGCCCGCTGACCGGCAAGCTGGCCGAAACCCAGGAAGTGCGACCGCAAGGTCGCAAAGGGCGACTTGCGCCGTGCCGTGATCGCCATGGCAGCGTGTTGCCCAACAACCATCATTGGTTTAGACTGGTTCTTGGTCCATTACTTTGCCGCCCCATGTCCACACTGTCTGCCCGCCTGCTCGGCGCCACCGTCCTTGCCCTGTGCTCTCTTGCCGCCTGCAAGCGCGAGGAAACGCCGCCGCCCAAGCCGGCCGTCGTCGAAGCGCCCGCCGCACCTGCGCGCACGCGCGACCAGGCCATCGCCCAATTGATGGCGCTGCCGGAAGTCAAGGCATGGTCGGAGCAGATCGAGAAAGCGTCGCACGGCAAGGCCCACGGCGCCGTGATCGAGTACGACGCTGCGCCGCAGATGGTCGAGGGCAAGCCCTACTACCAGCTGAGCTTCGTGGAAAACAACAAGGACCGTATCCACCGCCGCGCCAACTTCCTGGTGGCGAAGAACGGCGACGATATCCTGGTCGAGGATGACGCCAGCGGCGCGGTCGAGTCGCTGTCGGAATGGCGCCGGAATATCCAGCGGGTCGAGTTGAAGTCGAATTGAAGCAACTTGGCCCCCCGCCTGCGCGGGGGCGACGTCGATTTGCGGGGGCGACGTCGATTGGCGGGGGCGCCGTCGATTTGCGGGCGCGACGTCGATTTGCGGAGCGACGCGCAGGTTTTGACAGAACGCAAATCTGCTGCGCGTTGATGCGACTATCGTAATCAGCGCCGCAGGCCGCGAGGCGCTGGCACATGCGATTGTGCCGGCGCCACTCCTCCCCCGGCCGGCGGCTCCCTCGATCCCCTCCACTCAGCCATGTAATGCTGCGGCGTCCTGCCCAGCAATCGCCGGAACATGCTCGTGAACGCGCTCGGGCTCGCATAGCCGAGGGCGCGCGCCACCGCGCCCACGCTTTCGCCGCGCGCCAGCATTTCGAAGGCGTGCGCCAGGTGCACCTGCTGTACCCACTGGCGGTAGGGCAGCCCGGTCTCCTTCGGGAACAGGCGGATCAGGGTGCGGGCGCTGGCGCCGACGTCCAGCGCCAGGTCGTCCAGCCGGCGCGGGCTGCCGGGCCGGTTCATGATTTCCGTGCACAGCGCCTGCAGGCGGCGGTCGCGCGGCCAGGGCACGGCGATCGGCACGGTTTCCATCGCCGCCAGTTCGGACAGGATCAGACGCGCCAGGTCGCCGCCGCGGCCCGCGGGCGCATACTCGACCGGCTCGGCGGCCAGCGCCAGGATCAGCTCGCGCAGCAGCGGGCTTACTTCCAGCACCCGGCAGTCGTCCATCATGGCGCCGGCCGCCTGCGCATCGATATACAGGGCGCGCATGTTGACCTGGCTGAGCATGGTCACCTCGTGCAGGACGCCGGGCGCAATCAGGAGCGCGCGGCGCGGCGGGATGATCCACACGCCGGCATCGGTCCGCACGCGCATCGTGCCGTCGCTGGCGTACAGCAGCTGCACCCAGGGGTGGCTGTGGGCTTCGATCGTGTGCCCGTGGCGGGCGTCGGTGCGCACCGCGGTGACGCTGCGCGGCAGCACCTCGAAGCGCTGGCGGTAGTCGGGAGAATAAACGAGTGTCACTTGGGCGACGAAAAATGGAATATGCCTTCGGATCGCCCATATTACACTGCCGGGCATGACTACCACCGCCTCCCCCAGCGCCAAGGCCGCGCAATCCGGCGCCGTCCTGCAGATCCTGTTCTCGGTCGCCTTCGTCCACCTGCTCAACGATTGCGTGCAGGCCGCGCTGCCGGCGATCTACCCGCTGCTGAAGCAGGAGTTCGCGCTCAGCTTCGCCCAAGTGGGCCTGATCACCCTGACCTTCCAGTGCACGGCCTCGCTGCTGCAACCCTGGATCGGCCTGTATACCGACAAGCATCCGATCCCCTTCCTGCTGCCGATGGGGATGTGCATGACCCTGCTCGGCGTGGCCCTGCTGTCGAGTGCGGGCAGCTTCGGCATGCTGCTGCTGGGCGCCGGCATGATCGGGGTCGGCTCCTCGACCTTCCACCCGGAGGCGTCGAGGGTGGCGCGCCTGGCTTCGGGCGGACGCTTCGGCTTCGCGCAGTCGCTGTTCCAGGTCGGCGGCAACCTCGGCTCGGCGCTCGGCCCGCTGCTGGCGGCCGCGATCCTGGTCGGCCGCGGCCATGGCAAGTTCGCCTGGTGCGCGGTGCTGGTGGTGCTGGCGGTGCTGGTGCTGGTGGGTGTGAGCCGCTGGTACGGCAGCCACCTGAAGAACGCGCCGAAGAAGACGGCGGCACACGCCGGCCCGCCGCTGCCGCGCAAGCGCGTGCTGCAGGCGCTGGCGGTGCTGGCGATGCTGGTGTTCTCGAAGTACATCTACATGGCCAGCCTGTCGAGCTATTACACGTTCTTCCTGATCGAAAAATTCCACGTCCCGGTCGGCACCGCGCAGATGTATCTGTTCCTGTTCCTGGCCTCGGTGGCGGTGGGCACCTTCGCCGGCGGCCCGATCGGCGACCGCATCGGCCGCAAGCGCGTGATCTGGGTCTCGATCCTGGGCGCGGCGCCGTTCACCCTGGCCCTGCCCTACGCGAACCTGTTCTGGACCGGCGTGCTGTCGGTGACGATCGGCCTGGTGATGTCCTCGGCCTTCTCGGCCATTGTCGTGTTCGCCCAGGAACTGGTGCCGGGCAAGGTCGGCATGATCGCCGGCATCTTCTTCGGCCTGATGTTCGGCATCAGCGGCATCGGCGCCGCAGCGATGGGGCAGATTGCCGACGTGGCCGGCATCGAACAGGTCTACCGCATCGCATCCTTCTTGCCGCTGCTGGGAATCCTGGCGGCCCTGCTGCCGAAGATGGAGAAGACCAGGACTTGATTGCAGACAGGCTGTGCGCATCGTCCGACACGAGCAATGGGCGCACGCTTGCACTATTGCTGTGCACCTGGGCGCTACGATAGTCAAAAGCTTTCAGGAACAGGAAATGCTTAGACATGCTTTTGTAGTGGAGGAAAACAGTATCGTTCGCCAATCCGTGTGCCAGATGCTCAGCCTGTGCGGCTACCTGCCCCTGGTGCCCAGCGATCTGCAGAGTGCGACCAAGATATTGACCAGCATTCGCTTCGACATCATGTTCGTCGGCTCGGGACATCGCCAGACCTATCACGAGACCCTGGCGAACATGGCCAGGCGCCTGCAGCCCTCGATCAGGATCATCGCATCGCGGCCGAGCGAACGTGCGGGGGCGGCGTTCGACGGCGCCCACGCCCACGTCCGCTTTCCGCTGACCCTGCAGGAATTGCGCGAGGCGCTGGCGAAAGTGGACACCTAGGACTTCTCTCCAGGGTGTGGGCATGGCGAAGCCGTTCGGCGTATGCTTTTGTCATCCATGCAAACACCTAACGCGAGGGAAGCGATGAACCAGAACGCACGATCGGGCAATCCGGACGCCATGGGCGCCTACCATTACGGCCAGGAAATGCACGCCAGCGCCAAATACCGCAATCGTTCGTGGGACGAAGTCGAGCCGGAGCTGAAAAGCGCCTGGGAAAGCCGCTCCGGCGACGCCATCGCCTGGGAAGCGTCGCGGGCAGCCGTGCGCCAGGGCTGGGACAGCGTCGCACCGGACATCGACGCTGACAGCTACTACCGGACCCACTGGAACGTGCGCTATGCGGAAGGTGCGGAAAATGGCGGCTACGACGAACACGCGCCGGCCTATCTCTTCGGCGACGAAGCGCGGCGGCTCGAGAAATACCGCAGCCACGACTGGGAAGACGCCGAGCCGCAGCTGAAGTCGGACTGGGAAGCACGGCATCCGGAACAGATGTCGCCCTGGGAAAGATTCAAGGACGCGGTCAGGCACGGCTGGAATCGCGTCCATGTCGATACCGACGACTACAGGTCCTGACCTGTCACACCGTCCCGCCGCCATGGCAGGACATCAGACATCCTATCTCTAAAAGCTGTTCTGCGCCTGCGTTGCCTCCAGCATGGCCTCGGCCCGGCGCAGCCGCTCGCGGCTGTTGCCGATGTGCAGGCGCATCGCCGCGCGCGCCGATTCCGCATCGCCGCGCGCGATGGCGTCGACGATCTGCTCGTGCTCGCGGCCGACCTGCTCCATATAGGCCGTCGGATCGGCATGGGTCAGGCGGGCCGAGTTGATGCGGGCGCGCGGGATGATGTTCTCGCCCAGGTGTTGAAGGATGGCGTGGAAGTACTGGTTGCCGGAGGCCTGGGCGATCGCCAGGTGGAAACGCTGGTCGAGCTGGACCGTGTCTTCGCCGCTGCGCGCGCCCTGCTGCAGGGCGGCCAGGGCGGCGCGGACTTCCGCCAGCTGGGCCTCGCTGCGGCGCGCCGCCGCCAGGCCGGCCGCCTCGGTCTCCAGCCCGATCCGCAGTTCCAGCAGGGCGATCACGTCGCGCACCGTCATCACGGTGGCCGGGTCGATGCCCATGATCGAGGGCGGCGCCGGCGGCAGCACGAAAGTGCCGATGCCATGCCGCGTCTCGACCAGCCCGGCCGCCTGCATGCGCGAGATCGCTTCGCGCACCACGCTGCGGCTGACCCCCTGCTCCACCATGATCTCGGTCTCGGTCGGCAGTTTGTCGCCCGGCTGCAACGCGCCATTGCGGATGTGTTCGCTGAGCTGCGACACCACGAGTTCAGCGAGGTTGCGGTGTTTTTTGGGGACGGTGAGCATCGGGCGCGATTGCTATTTAAGGAATGCCTGATTATACTGGCCCGAACGTTGTAAGACATCAGACAACCAAAAACAGCAGGAGACGCATCAGATGGACTCGCCAACCAGCACGACGCCGCGCACGATCCGCATGCACGACAAGGACAACGTCGCCATCGTGGCCAACGATGGCGGCTTGCCCGCCGGCACCGTCTTCCCGGACGGCCTGGAACTGAAGGACAAGGTCCCGCAGGGACACAAGGTGGCGCTGCGGCCCATCCCGCAAGGCGAGGCCATCCTGCGCTACAACGTCGCCATCGGCTACGCGCTGCGCGACATCGAGCCGGGCCAGTGGGTCGAGGAATCGCTGGTCGGCATGCCGCCGGCGCGCGAGCTCGACAACCTGCCCATCGCCACCGTCAAGCCCGATCCCCTGCCCCCGCTCGAGGGTTATACCTTCGAAGGCTACCGCAATCCGGACGGCTCGGTCGGCACCCGCAACATCCTCGCCATCAGCACCACGGTGCAATGCGTGTCCGGCGTGGTCGAATTCGCGGTCAGGCGGATCAAGGACGAGCTGCTGCCCAAGTACCCGAACGTCGACGACGTCGTCAGCCTCGACCACACCTACGGCTGCGGCGTCGCCATCGAAGCGCCCGGCGCCGAGATCCCGATCCGCACCCTGCGCAATATCGCCAGGAACCCGAACTTCGGCGGCCGCGCCATGCTGGTCAGCCTGGGCTGCGAAAAGCTGCAGCCGGCGCGCCTGTTTCCCGCCGGCGAACTGGCAAAATCCCTGTCCATCAAGGACGTGACCGGCCCCGACCACGTCTGCCTGCAGGACAACGCCCACGTCGGCTTCGGTTCGATGATCGAATCGATCATGGACACCGCCGAGCGCCACCTGATGCAGCTGGACGCGCGCCGGCGCGAGACCTGCCCGGCGTCCGGGCTGGTGGTCGGCGTGCAGTGCGGCGGCAGCGACGCCTTCTCGGGCGTGACCGCGAACCCGGCGGTCGGCTTTGCCAGCGACCTGCTGGTGCGCGCCGGCGCCGCCGTGATGTTCTCGGAAGTGACGGAGGTCCGCGACGGCATCGACCAGTTGACCGCGCGCGCCATCGACGACGACGTGGCCCGGGCCATGATCCGCGAGATGGCCTGGTACGACGAATACCTGCAACGCGGCGGCGTCGACCGCAGCGCCAACACCACGCCCGGCAACAAGAAGGGCGGCCTGGCCAACATCGCCGAAAAGGCGATGGGCTCGATCATCAAGTCCGGCACGGCGCCGATATCCGGCGTGCTGTCGCCGGGCGAGAAGCTGCAGCAGAAGGGCCTGATCTACGCCGCCACCCCGGCCAGCGATTTCATCTGCGGCACCCTGCAGCTCGCCGCCGGCATGAACGTGCACGTGTTCACCACCGGCCGCGGCACGCCCTACGGCCTGGCGGCGGTGCCGGTCGTGAAAGTCGCCACCCGCGACGACCTGGCGCGGCGCTGGCACGACCTCATGGACATCAACGCCGGCCGCATCGCCACCGGCGAAGCCACCATCCCCGACGTCGGCTGGGAGCTGTTCCAGTTCATCCTCGACGTCGCCAGCGGCCGCAAGAAGACCTGGGCCGAGCAGTGGCGCCTGCATAACGCGCTGGCGCTGTTCAATCCGGCCCCGGTCACGTAACACCCCTTCCCGATCCGCACCCGGTTGCGCCTGCCCCGCCTTTCATCGGCGGGGCCGGTGCGGCCGGCGCACGCCCCTAAGCAACACGACACTCAGGAGACAGCATGAAGAATGCAGCATTGATCGTCACCCTCGCCGGCGCAGCCGCATCGGCAGCCCAGGCCCAGACCCAGGTACAAATCTACGGCATCATCGACGCCGCCATCGTCAGCGAACATGGCGGCATGGCCAGCCCGTCCACCAAGATCACCAGCGGCGCGGCGTCCGCCTCGCGCATCGGCTTTCGCGGCACCGAGGACCTGGGCGGCGGCCTGTCCGCCATCTTCAACCTGGAGACCGGCGCCAAGATCGACACCGGCGAGCTCGATGCCAGCAACACCATCTTCAACCGCCAGGCCTGGGTCGGCCTGAAAGGCCACGCCGGCCAGGTGGCGCTGGGCCGCCAGTACACGCCCTTCCACCTGGCCCTGGTCGCCTTCGACCCGTTCGGCACCGGCACCGCGGGCACATCGAAGAACCTGTTCCCGGACTCGGGCACGAACGTCCGCACCAGCAACACGATCACCTACAAATCGCCCAAGGTCCGCGGCTTCGACGGCGAGCTGGCGTACAGCGTCGGCGAACAGAGCGAGGCCTCGACCGGCCGCCAGTTCGGCGGCGCGATCGGCTATGCCGACGGTCCGCTGGCGCTGCGCGTGGCCTACAACAGCAAGAATTCGGACGTGGCCGCGACCGCGACCGCACCCGCGATCAGCCGCGCGCTGGGCCGCAATACCCTGCTGGCGGCGGCCTACCAGTTCGGGCTCTTCAAGCTGCATGCCATCTACGGCATCGACAAGGGCTACAACAGCGCACCTGTCACGAACCTGAATGCCTACGCCGCCAGGCCGACGCCGTCGCTCGACAGCCGCGACATCCTGCTCGGCCTGTCCGCCCTCCTCGGTCCGGGCAAGCTGATGCTGTCGGCCCAGCACAAGGACGACCGCACAGGCTTCAACCAGGATGCCAACGCCTGGGGCGTCGGCTACATGTATGACCTGTCCAGGCGCACCAGCCTGTACGGCGCCTACGGCCATATCAGCAACCAGAACGGCGCGGGCTACACTGTGGCCAACAATACCGAATCGGGCACCGGGAATACCGGCTACAACCTCGGTATCCGCCACACCTTCTGAGAGCGCTCTCTATTCACATTCTGAAGGAAATGCGATGTTCGAGATCAGCCAGGTCCGCTGCTTTGTCGCGGTGGCGGAAGAATTGCACTTCGGGCGCGCCGCCGAGCGCCTGAACATGACGCAGCCGCCGCTCAGTCGGCAGATCCAGCTGCTCGAACATCACGTGGGCACCCGCCTGCTCGACCGCAGCAGCCGCGGCGTGCGCCTGACGGCGGCCGGCAAGGCCTTCTTCCCGGAAGCCGCGCGCATCCTGCGCATGGCCGACGAAGCGGTGGTGACGGCGCGCCGTGTTGCGAAAGGCGAGCAAGGGGCGCTGGCGATCGGCTTCACCGCGGCCTTCGGCTACGGCCTGCTGCCCGACCTCGTGCGGCGCCTGCGCGAGCGGGTGCCCGGCATCTCGCTCACGCTGAAGGAACTCGTCACCACGTCGCAGCTGGAAGGACTGGACAGCGGCCAGCTCGACATCGGACTGATGCGCCCGCACGCGCGCCACGGCGAACTCGAGACCGTGCTGATGGCCACCGAACCGCTGATGCTGGCGATCCCGGAACGCGAGGCCGGCGACTGGCCGGACCAGCCAAGCCTGGACTGCGTGCACGGCAAGCCCTTCCTGATGTACTCGCCCTACGAAGCGCGCTACTTCTACCAGCTGCTGAACAACTGCTTCGACGCCGCCGGCGTCACGCCCGACGTGGTCGAGCACATCGGCCAGATCCACACCATGCTGGCATTGGTGAGCTCGGGCGTGGGCGTGGCCCTGATTCCCACGGCGGCGGCGCGCCTGCAACTGCGCGGCGTGGTGCTGCGCACGATGCGCACCGAACCGCCCGAACCCGTGCAGACCATCTGCGCCTACCGCCGCGACAACGGCAACCCGATTCTGGATATCTTCCGCCGCGACATCCTGCCCGAGTTCATCCTCGGCCAACGATCCAATTCTTGAATCGATTCAGACATTCATTGGTTTGTTTGAGCATGGATGGCGCACTACTATATCTGTCATAAGAACACGAAATGACCAACCTTCAGGAGACACTCGTGGAACAAGCGCAAGCCATCAGGACCGCAGCCGCGGCCAAGGTGCAAACCCGGACCCGCTGGATGATTCTCGCCATGCTGTTCGTGATCACCACCATCAACTACGCGGACCGCGCCACCATTTCCATCGCCGCACCCGGCATCAGGAAAGAACTCGGCCTGGACGCCGTCCAGATGGGCTTCGTCTTCTCGGCCTTCGCCTGGTCCTACGTGCTGGCCCAGCTGCCGGGCGGCTGGCTGCTCGACCGCTTCGGTTCGAAGATCACCTACTTCTTCAGCATCTTCCTGTGGTCGGTCTTCACGATGCTGACCGGCGCCGCGGGCTTCATCGCCGGCGGCGCCGCGGTCGCCATGCTGTTCGCCCTGCGCCTGCTGGTCGGCGCCGCGGAAGCGCCTTCCTTCCCGGGTAACAGCCGGATCGCCTCGGCCTGGTTCCCGGCCAACGAGCGCGGCCTGGCCGCCGCCATCTTCAACTCGGCCCAGTATTTCGCGACCGTGCTGTTCGCGCCGATCATGGGCTGGCTGGTGCACTCCTATGGCTGGCACAGTGTGTTCTACGTGATGGGCGGCCTCGGCATCGTGATGGCCTTCGTGTGGCTGAAGACCATCTACGCACCGAAAGACCACCCGTCGGTCAGCCAGAGCGAACTGCAATACATCCAGGAAGGCGGCGCGCTGGTCGACCTCGACGGCGCGAAAAAGGCGCCGGCCCAGGTCAACACCTTCGCCGCCATCAAGGAGCTGCTGAGCAACCGCATGCTGCTGGGCGTGTACATCGGCCAGTACTGCATCACCACCCTCACCTACTTCTTCCTGACCTGGTTCCCCGTCTACCTGGTGCAGGAACGCCACATGACGATCCTGAAGGCCGGCTTCGTGGCCTCGCTGCCGGCCATCGCCGGTTTCCTCGGCGGCGTGTTCGGCGGCTGGCTGTCGGACCGGCTGGCCAAGGCCGGCCACTCGCTGTCGGTGTCGCGCAAGGTCCCGATCGTGATCGGCATGCTGCTGTCGATGAGCATGATCGCCTGTAACTACATCGAGACCGACATGTTCGTGGTCGCCGTGATGTCGCTGGCCTTCTTCGGCAAGGGCGTCGGCGCACTGGGCTGGGCGGTGGTGTCGGACACCTCGCCGAAGGAAGCCGGCGGCCTGTCGGGCGCGCTGTTCAACACCTTCGGCAACACCGCCGGCATCACCACCCCGATCGTGATCGGCTACATCGTGCAGGGCACCGGTTCGTTCGCCGGCGCGCTGGTCTTCGTCGGCGCCAACGCGGCGCTGGCGATCGCCTGCTACCTGTTCATCGTCGGCGACATCAAGCGTGTCAGCCTCTCGAAATCCCTGATCAAGCAATAAGGAAGCACACATGACTACCCACGTCTCCGGCGCCCCCGTCGTCACCGACCTGCGTGTCGTTCCCGTCGCCGGCCAGGACAGCATGCTGCTGAACCTGAGCGGCGCGCACGGTCCCTGGTTCACCCGCAACATCGTGCTGATCACCGACAGCGCCGGCAACACCGGTCTCGGCGAAGTCCCGGGCGGCGAGAAGATCCGCCAGACCATCGAGGATGCCCGGCCCCTCATCGTCGGCAAGACCCTGGGCGAGTACAACAACATCCTGAATGCGATGCGCAAGGCCTTCGCCGAGCGCGACGCCGGCGGCCGCGGCAACCAGACCTTCGATTTGCGCACCACCATCCACGCCGTCACCGCCGTCGAATCCGCCCTGCTCGACCTGCTGGGCCAGTTCATGAACGTGCCGGTGGCCGCCCTGCTGGGCGAAGGCATGCAGCGCGACGCCGTCGAGATGCTGGGCTACCTCTTCTACGTGGGCGACCGCAACAAGACGCCGCTGGCCTACCGCGGCGAACCGGATGCGGGCAGCGCCTGGTTCCGCCTGCGGAACGAGGAAGCCCTGACGCCGGAAGCCGTGGTGCGCCTGTGCGAGGCCGCGCGCGAACGCTACGGCTTCAATGACTTCAAGCTGAAAGGCGGCGTGCTGAGCGCCGATGAAGAGATGGAAGCGGTCATTGCCATGCACGAGCGGTTCCCGGATGCGCGCATCACGCTCGATCCGAACGGCGCCTGGTCGCTCAAGGAAGCGATCCGCGTCTGCCGCGACAAGCACGGCGTGCTGGCCTATGCCGAAGACCCCTGCGGCGCCGAAGGCGGCTTCTCGGGCCGCGAAGTGATGGCCGAGTTCCGCCGCGCCACCGGCCTGCCGACCGCCACCAACATGATCGCCACCGACTGGCGCCAGATGGGTCACGCCATCCAGCTG
>CAJYXO010000256.1 GCA_913778765.1 uncultured Massilia sp.
TCTCGAAGCCGCCGTCGTAGGTCTCGGGCGGGTCGCCGCCGGCCAGGTGGGCCAGCGCGGTCTTGCAGGCCACCGCCAGCGGACGATCGAGGTTGGCGCGCCACAGGGCCACGATGTTCTCCAGCGCGGCCTGGGCGATGGCGGGATCGATCGGGTCCAGCTGCAGGGTCGCGTCGCGCGCCACCAGGTAGCCGGTGATGCGCGCGCCGCTTGCCGCGGCGGCCAGCTGGCGCAGCCAGGGGCCGATCAGCTTGTCGCCGCGCGGCGCGCCCTTGCGGTCAAGCACCCGCGACGAGATCTGCATCAGCCAGACCGTTTCGCCATCGTTGCTGCGCAGCTTGTCGATCCAGTCGTCGAGCAGGATGCCGTCGATATCGAGGGCGACCGCCAGCTTCGGCGCCGCGGCCGGATAGCGCGCGCCCAGCGCCAGCCAGCTGCGCCGCACCGGCACCAGCTCGTCGACCAGCTGCTGCTGCCATTGCTTGCCCACCAGGCCGATCGGCAGCCGGCCTTCGCGCACCAGGCGCCGGGCGCGCTCGTCGAGCACTTGCCGCACCTCGGCCTGGGGCTCCGGCGCGCCGCTGTCGTCGAGGAGCGCGTCCTCGAGGAAGAAGCGCTCCAGGGCATCCAGCGAGAACGGTTCCTCGTCCTCGCCCACGACTTCGCGGCTGCCGAAGTCGACGCCCAGGCGGCGCCGGAAGAAGTAGCGCGCCGGCTGGCGCAGGAAGGACAGCAGCTCGCCCAGCTTCAGGCGGTAGTCGGGGTCGAGTTCGTAGGGCGGCAGCGCCTCATCGTCGGCGCGGCTTTCCTCACCCGCTTCGCCGCGCGGTTCGCCGCTCCTGTGCGCCGAGCGCCATTCGCCGGCATAGGTCAGCAGGCCGCCGCGTTCGAAGTAGCGGCGCGAGAAGGGCTGCAGCGCGTGCACGGTGGTGCGCTCGTCGAGGTCCAGTTCCCAGCCGTTCTTCAGGTAGTCGCGCAGCTGCGAGACCAGCACGGAAGCCGGCTGTTCGGTGTTGTCGCGCACGTTGCGCCCGACCCAGCTGACGTAGAGTTTCTGGCGCGCGGCCAGCAGGGCTTCCAGCATCAGGTAGCGGTCGTCGTCGCGGCGCGATCGGTCGCCCGGGCGACCCAGGCCGGGCAGCGCCAGCAGGTCGAAGTCCGACTGGTGGCCGCGGCGCGGGAAGTCGCCGTCGTTCATGCCCAGCAGGCAGACCACCTTGAACGGCACCGCGCGCATCGGCATCAGGGTGCAGAAGGTCACGCCGCCGGAAACGAACTGGTGGCTCAGGGCCGGCTGGTCGAGCTCCGACAGCCAGGCCTCGCGCATCACGCCCAGCGGCACCGGCTCGTCGAACAGCGCGTTCTCGCAGATCTCGAGCCAGCACTGCAGCGCTTCCTCGAGCTGGTTCAGCATCATCCGGTCTTCGTCGTCGCGGGCGTGGAAGAAGCGAGACATCAACAGGCGGGCGCGCACGCCCCACTCCGCCGGGGTCAGGACCGCATCGAGCTGTTCGCGCCAGGCCAGCAGCGACTCGACCAGCTCGGCCAGCGCCCCGGCCAGGCTGGCGTCGAGGCCGCCGACTTCGGCATAGGGCTCGATGTCGGCGAAACTCGGGCCGGCGCCGGTGGCGTAACCGAGCAGCATGCGCCGGATGCCGAACAGCCAGGAATTCTGTTCGCCGGCCGAACCCAGGCCCAGGCCGGCGCGGTGCCGCTGGTCCAGGCCCCAGCGCACGCTGGCGCCTTCGATCCAGCGCCCCAGGGTCGGCAGGTCGTCTTCCTCGATGCCGAAGCGCGCGGCCAGCGCCGGCACGTCCAGCAGGTCGCGCACTTCGCTCTGCCGGCAGCGCTGCTGCGGCAGGCGCAGCAGCCATTCCATGGCCACCAGCAGCGGGTTCACGCTGCGGTCCTTCATGTCGCCGATCTCGAAGGGGATGTAGCGCGGATCGCTGCGCCGGTGCTGGTCGAACACGGCGTGCACGGCGGCCGAGAAGACGTCGATGTCGGGCACCATCACGACGATGTCGCGCGGCCGCAGTTCGGGGTCTTGCGCAAACCAGGACAGCAGCTGGTCGTGCAGCACCTCGACCTCGCGCTGGGCGCTGTGGGCGATGTGGAACTCGATCGAGCGGTCGCTGGGGTCGGGCGGCAGGTGCGGGTGTTCCGACAGCGGCAGCAGGTCGCGTACCGCCGCCTGCACCTGGGACAGCAGCGAGCCGTCGTCACCTTCGTTGAACAGGTCGACGCGCAGGTTGCCGAATTTCGCGCCCTGGCCGCCGTCGAACTCGTCCAGCATGCGCACGAAGTCGCGGCCCTGGCGCCCCCAGCTGGCCAGCAGCGGATGGCTGTGCGCGTGCAGTTCCTCGACCGGCACTTCGGCCAGGTTGCTGCCGTTGCGCGACTGCTGGCGGCGGTAGGCGGCGGTCAACAGCTCGCGGCCCTCGATGATGTCGCCCCAGTAGAACTGGCAGGGATTCGGCACCGCCAGCAGGACCTGGGTATGGCGCGACAGGCCGGCCATCGCCTCGATGGTCTGGTACGGCAGGGTCGACATCCCGAACAGCACCACCCGGCGCGGCAGGCGCTCGGCCGGCTGGCGGTCTTCCTCGACCGCCGCCATGAACTGCTGGTGGATGGTGGCGCGGCCCGACCAGCGCCGCTCGGGCGGCAGGCTGTCGTGCACTTCGCGCCAGAGCTGGGCCTGCCAGCACTGGTCGGGCGCCAGCGGGACCGGAGCGCCGGCCGCCGGCTCGCCGCCGGGCCGGCGCAGCTGGTCGCTGCCGGCGGCCCAGTCGGTCAGCCAGTCGGCGCGGTAGACCTGGTATTGGTCATACAGGTCGGCCAGGCGTTCGGCCAGCTGCAGGCGGCGCTCGGGGTCGCCGTCCGCCAGGAAGTGGCGCAGCGGCTCGAATTTGTCTTTCTGCAGCAGCTCGGGCAGCAGGCGCATCAGGCGCCAGGTAAGCGCATCCTTGTCGAAGGGCGAGCGCTTCGGCACCCGCTCCGGCCCCAGCATGCCGCGGTAGGC
>CAJYXO010000257.1 GCA_913778765.1 uncultured Massilia sp.
CTGGCGGGCAACATCGCGCGGCGCCTGGTCGGGGGCTGAGGGGCCAGGATGCAGGTCGCCGCCGTCGTCGTCACCCACAACCGGCCCCAGCTCCTGCGGCAGACGCTGGCGGCCCTGCGCGCCCAGACCCGGCTGCCGGATGCGATCTATATCGTCGACAATGCCAGCGCCGACCCCGACGCCGCCGCGCTGGAACGGCTGTCCGGCGACACCGACATCGTCGTCCTGCGTTCCGAGACCAACATCGGCGGCGCCGGCGGTTTTGCGCTCGGCATGGCCCGGGCCTTCGCCGCCGGCCATGACTGGATCTGGCTGCTCGACGACGATGCGCTGGCCCGGCCGGACGCGCTGGCGCGCCTGCTGGCCGCCGTGCCCGATCCGGCAGGGCCGGCGGCGAAGGCGGATGCGCTGTGCTGCGCGGTGCGGGAATTCGGCGACCTGGCCCTGCGCCACCGCCGCTACTACCACTACCCGACCAGCCTCGAACGGCCGCTGCCGCGCGACGCCTATGCGGGACCGCCCTGCCGCGTCGACACCGCCTCCTTCGTCGGCTTCCTGGTGTCGGCGGCGGCGGTGGCCGAGGTCGGTTTTCCCGACCGTCGTTTTTTCCTGGCGTACGACGACACCGAATATTCGCTGCGCCTGGGCCGCGCCGGGCTGGCGATCTGGCTGGTGCCGGACAGCGTGGTGGAACACCTGCGCGAGCGCCGCGTCCGCCTGCGCGCCGGCCCTTTCGGCCGCAAGCATTACTTCACCATCCGCAACCGGATCGCCGTCGCGCGCTGCTACGGGAGCCTGCCCATCGTTCCCAGCTGCGTCGCCCTGGGCTTCGGCGCAGGACTCTGGCTCGCCAGCGCAGGGCGCCTGCGCCGCGGCGCAGTGCGGATCCTGTGGCGGGCCTTGGCGGATGGCTTGCGGGGACGGCTGGGGCCGTATCCGTCCGCGCTCTAAGGCAATAGCCCATGAGCAGGAACACCGTCAGCGCGTAGAACAGCGACGCCTTCATCGACCAGAAAATGACTTCGGTCAGGCCGAAGCCTGCGTAAGCAAGCACGAACGCCAGGCCGGCCAGCGCTGCCGCCCGCCGGGCAGCGCCGGGCGGCGCCGCGCGCAACTGGCCGATAAAAAAGCAAGCCGGCGCGATCAGGATGCCGCACCATGCGAGCAGGCCGGTCACGCCGCGGGTCACCAGCATCTGCAGCGCGTCGTTGTGCAGGTGCGGCGGTTCGGGCGGCGCGAACACGGCCGGCGTGAGCCGGCCTTCGGCGATCCAGGTCCGCATGCGCCGCTTGTAGTCCGCCGTATCCTGGCCTGCCCACGGCCGCTCGCGCGCCAGCATCGCGCCCGCCTTCCACAATGCGAGCCGGACGCTGAGCGAGGTGGGCGCCGGGTTGCCGGCCAGGACCAGCTGCGCGTCGCTCAGGCTGATCGCGACGCGCTCGCGCACCCCGGTCCGAGGCGTGGCCCAGGCGGCCAGCGCCAGCAGGCCGGCCAGCAGCGGCAGGGCCAGCGCCAGCCGGCGCGGCAGCAGCCCGCGCACGCACAGCGGCGCCAGGATCAACAGGGGCAACGCCAACCAACCGCCGCGGCTGCCTGTCAGCAGGGAGGCCGCCAGGCCGCACAGCGCGCCGCCGACGGCAAGCCACCGCCCCGCTGCACGCGGCCGCCGCGCATCGCCAGGAGCGCGCCCATCACCCAGGCCAGCCAGCGCCAGCAAGGCCAGGCACAGCGACAGGTCGCCGAAGGTGATCGGATTCATCAGCCCGCCCGGCCGCACCATGCCCAGGTCGAGCCGCTGCCACAGTACGAAGGCGAGCGCCGCGCAGGCGCCGCCGGCCGCGCCCTGCCACAAGGCGCGCGTGTTTAGCGGAGCAGCCTGCACGACCAGCATCGCCGCCGCCGCCATGCACATGCGCGACGGCGCATCGAGGTCCTTGATGCCATGGCCGCGGCTTGCCGCCAGCACGGCGACGTCGATCAGCTGCAGCAGGAAGGCCAGCAGCACCCAGCGCGTCCGCGGCCAAGCGGCGCGCAGCAGGTGCGCACAATCGCGCCACCACGCCAGCGCGGTCGCCAGGAACAGAAAGCCGGCCAGGCCGATCCCGAAGGAGGTGACGAGGCTCAGCAGCGGAAAGGCCAGCACCAGCGTGCCGGCCCAGGCCCGCCGGCCATCGGCAGCCCATCTGCGCGGGAGGTGGGGCGTGCGGTGCATGCCCCGGATGATAGGCCGCGCATGCACCGCACGGCAGCCGGTCGGGCGATGGTTTGAGGCGGCTCGAAAGGCCGCCGCCTCTGCCGAACCAAGTACCGAGGCTTAGAGCGCGCTGTCGGTGCGCATCACCGGATACAGGTTCAGGCGCTCGTCCCAGGACGGATGGCGGCGCGCGAAGAATTCCAGGCGCGCATGCGGATTCCTGGCGAAGGCGGGATCCGTCTCGACTTTCTGGCGGAAGGCCGCGGCCAGCGCCGGGTCCTTCGCCATCTGCTCGCGCGCGACGTCTTCGGCCACGTACTCTTCCATGTACTCCTTGCGCTCGAAGGCGTTGTTGAAGGCGCCCCAGGCCAGCAGCGAATCCGGCGCCTGCGGCTCGAAGATGGCCATCACCAGGCGCGCCTTGGCCTGGTCGATCGGCACGAACAGGGCGCCCTTGCCGATCGCGCGTACTTCCGGCTTCCACGCGCCCTGCACCGTCAGGCGCTGGTGGGATTCGAAGGAGCCGGCCGAGAAGCTGGCCTTGTCGGCGCGGAAGGTCTCGACCTGGGCGCCGGACAGCGCCTTGTCCAGCTTGCGGTAGCGGATGCCGTGCAAGGCCAGCTTGGCCGCCACCTGCCGGGCCCAGGCGGCCGGCACCACGTAGCCGGCGCCCGGCGCCTTCACCTGCAGGTCGTCGACGACTTCGTCGCGCAGCGGCACGTGCCAGACTTGCGGTTTGCTTTCGTCGTAGTGGGTCATCAGCATGCCCGACACGTCGGACATCGTGCGCGTGTAGGCATAGCCCTGGAAGTCGACCATCGTGGTTTTATCCGTGGTCTTGTACGACAGCGCCACCGGCTGGCCGGCCAGGTGGGCGGCGCGCGCGTCGGCTTCGCGCGCCGAACGCAGCCAGTCCTGGCCGTGCGCCGCGACCTGGTTCAGGATCGAAACGATCGAATTGCGGGTGATGCGCACGCGGGTCGGGTAATCCTTCCACGAGTGGGTTTCGACCAGCAGCGACATCCGGTTGCGCAGCAGGAAATAGCCGGTCGAGAAGCGCGGCTCATACACCGTGTTGACGAAGCCCGAGGCCGGATCGTCGTTGTCCTTGAACGACATGTAATAGGACTGCGGCGACGAGCCCTCCTTCGTGATGTCGGCGATGACGTTGGTGCGCAGCAGCAGGCCGGCCTTGCGGAAGTCCATGTCGCCCGCATTCACCGGCTCGACCTGGATCGAGACGTCATGCTGGAACTTGGCGCCGTCGGTCACGTGCAGGTCGACGTAGGTCAGCGGGTCCCAGGCATTCACCAAGGCCAGCATGGCCTGCATCTCGGGCGCGTCGGCCTTCATGTAGTCGCGGTTCAGGTTGAAATTCTGGGCCGTGGTGCGCCAGCCCATCTCGACCGGACCGCGCTGGTTCGGGCGGTTCCATTTCGCGAAGCGTTCGTGGCCGTCGACGTTGAACACCGGCACGAACAGCAGCACCTGCTTGTCGAGGGCGCCCTGGGCCGTGCGGTTTTCCAGCATCTCGCGCAGGACCAGGAAGCCGGCGTCCTTGCCGTCGATCTCGCCGGCGTGGATGCCGCCCTGGATCAGGGTCACCGGGAGGTTTTTCTTGCGCGCCGCTTCCGGCGTGAATGCATTGGTCCGAGTCACGGCCAGCGCCATCATCGGCCGCCCTTCCGGCGTGGCGCCGAACTGGAAGCATTTGACCTGCTTCGGATAGGCCTGCTGGAAGCTGCCGCACAGCTTGATGACTTCGTCGTAGCGGCCGGTAGCCGTGAAGCCCGAACGTTCCGATGCGGTGACCAGCTCGGGCGCGGCGTGGGTGAGAGGAATGGCAGCCAGCATGGCCACCAGTAAGGCAGAACGAATCATCCAGGACTCCGGGAGAATTGAGAAAAATTCAATCCGGAAATTATAGACCTGGAACGCGCTGGACAGTCACCAACGTCGTTTCCGCGACGGCGGGAACCCAGGTTCTGCTTGCGTGACCGAAACGCATGCAAACTTGGGCCCCCGCCTGCGCGGGGGCGACGGTGGTCGCGGGGCGACGGTGGTAGCGGGGGCGACGGTAACTAGCGGCGCTTCGGCAGCACCGCAATCTCCTTCACCGCCGGCCGCACCAGCTCCATCGGCACCGCACGGGCGCGCGCCGTGCCGCCGCTCGGGCAGGCGTTGGTGGCGCGGTAGGCCAGCGCGGTGGCCAGCAGGTTTTCGCTGGTGTCGCCCAGTGCGTGGCTCAGGTCGTCGGCCACGGCGCAGGTCGGGGCGAAGCCGTCGCCGAAGTCGCCGTAGCCCTTCGCGTTCACGCCCTTGAACTCGATCGAGAAATAGGTCGTGCCGCAGTTGTCGGTCGGGGTGAAGCCGTAGGGCTTGCCGCAGGTCTGGGCGCCGATGACGTTCACCTCGATGTCGATGCCGCGCAGGCCGTTGATCACGGCTTCGCTGGCCGAGCAGGTGCCGGCCGTGGTCAGCACGGTCACGCGGCGCAGGCCCAGGTAAGGCAAGGCCATGCCGGACGGCACGCGGTTCGGCGCGGGGAAGCCGTAGGCGGAGCTGCGGAACAGGATCGGCGCGTCCGGCGGCGTCTTGTTGTTGTACTGCAGCGACTCGAAGGTACTGCTGGCCGAGCTCGGCCCGGCGATCATGTAGGCCAGCTCGCTGGCGATGTACAGCAGGCCGCCGCCGTTGTAGCGCATGTCGAGCACCAGGTCGGTCGCGCCCTGGTTGCGGAACATCGTGAAGGCGTCGACCAGCTGTTTCTCGGCCACCGCATTGTGGTCGTCGAAGGTCAGGTAGGCCACCTTGCCGGTCGGGGTGTCGATCACCTTGGCGTTCTTCACCGAGGCGGCCGCGACCACGCTCGACACCAGGCTGACGTCGAAGGTCGCGCTGCCGCGCCGGATCGTCAGGCGGTGGGTTTCGCCGGCGTTGTCCGGGAACAGGCCGGCATTGATCGCGGCGACGCCATCGGTGCTGGTGGTATTCACGAAGTCGATGCCGTCGACCGCCGTCAGCATGTCGCCGCGCTGCAGGCCCGCCTTGGCGGCCGGCGAACCCGGCTCGACGATGGATGCCAGCCAGGTGCGCGGCGCGGTGGCGGCATTGCGCGACCAGGTCAGGCCATAGCCGACTTCCTCGCCGGCGTTGGTCATCGCATCCCACTCGGCCGTGGTATAGGTGAAGTGGAAACGGTCCTTCGGTTTGCCGGCGGCCGTCAGCGCGGGCGTCTTCAGGGCCGCAAAATAATCCAGGGTGTTGGTGAAGTCCGCCATCCGCAGCGTGGTCGGGATCTCGTCGTACCACAGGTAGTTGGCGTCGGCCCAGCCGCGCAGGAATTTCATTTCATCCTGCAGCGTGCCCTGGCGGTCCGGGAAAGCCAGCCCGGAACTGTCCACGCCGGTGCGCGGTGCGGCGCACAGGTTGGCGTAGCTCTGGTAATTGGCCGGGATCGGATCGCCCTGGGCGACCGGCGGCGGATCCGCCGGGGTGGTCGGGGTGGTCGGGGGTGAAGGATTGTTGGCGACTGGCGTGCCGGTCGTGACGCCGGCGCTGCCGCCGCCGCCGCCGCAGCCGGACAGCAGGACGAGGGCCGCGAAGGTCGAAGCGAGAATTCGGGGAGCATAGGACGGGTTCATGCGTCCGATTATAGACGTGCCCGCCTTGCCGATTGCAACCAACTGTAACAGTTGGGCGAAAGCGACAGGATCTATGGATTAAACGTCAACGGCCAGCCGGCCTCGCCATATTGCCAGGCGGTTGCAAGGCATGGCATGCGTCGCGCATGTCCATGTCTTACTGTAGCACCGCCTGGCGCGGCGCGGTAACGCGGTCAGGCTGCGCGCGAGACGGTATCGCCGGCGTGGAAGGCTGCCACCAGCCCGGCTTCCTTGCGCTTGGCCGCCGCCAGGTTGCGCTCCTTGACGTGGCCGAAGCCGCGGATCTCTTCCGGGATGCTGGCGATCGCCACCGCCTGCGCCAGGTTCTCGCTGCTCAGCTTCGGCAGCAGGGCCTCGACGGTGCGGCGGTATTCGCCGATCAGGGCGCGCTCCATCTTGCGCTCTCCGGTGTAGCCGAAAACGTCGAAGGCGGTGCCGCGCAGGCCTTTCAGTTTCGCCAGCACGCCGAAGGCCTTCATCATCCACGGCCCGAATTCCTGCTTGACCGGCAGGCCGTCCTTGCCGGTCCTGGCCAGCAGCGGCGGCGCCAGGTGGAACTTCAGGGTGACGTCGCCTTCGAACATGTTGTTCACCTTTTCCATGAACGCCGGATCGGTGTACAGGCGCGCCACCTCGTACTCGTCCTTGTAGGCCATCAGCTTGTGCAGGTAGCGCGCCACGGCTTCGCTGAGGCGGGTGCCCTTGCCGGCCTTTTCCTCGGCGGCGCGGACCTGGTCCACGAAGGCCTTGTACTGCGCGGCATACGACGCGTTCTGGTAAGCGGTCAGGAGTTCGACGCGGCGCTTGACCAGGTCGTCCAGGGTCTGGGCGCGCTTGAACTCGATCACCTTGGCCGGCGTGGTCAGCTTGGTCACCGAGGCCAGGTCGTGCGCCGCGGTACGGCCCCAGTTGAAGGCGGCTTTATTGAACGGGATCGACACGCCGTTCAGTTCGATCGCCTTCATGATGGAGGCTTCCTGCAGCGGCACTTGCCCCTTCTGGAAGGCGTAGCCGAGCATGAACATGTTGGTGGCGATGGCGTCGCCCATCAGCGCGGTGGCGATCTGGCCGGCGTCGACGAAATCCACGTTGTCCTTGCCGCAGGCCTGCACGATCGCGCCTTTCGAACCTTCGGCCGGGAACTGCCAGTCCGGGTTCTTGATGAAGGCGGCCGTGGTGGCGGTGCTGTTGTTCACGAAGGCGTGCGTGCGTCCCTCGCCCATGCGCGACAGGGCGTCGCGGCTGGCGGTGACGATCTGGTCGCAGCCGATCACCAGGTCCGCGCTGCCGGTGCCGACGCGGGTCGAGTGCAGGTCGGCCTGCTTGTCCGCCAGGCGCACGTGCGACATCACCGGACCGCCCTTCTGGGCCAGGCCGCTCATGTCCAGCACCAGCGCCCCTTTACCCTCGACGTGGGCGGCGACGGCCAGGATCTGGCCGACCGTTACCACGCCGGTGCCGCCGATGCCGGTCACCAGGATGCCGAAAGGCTCCATCGTGGCCGGAATGCGCGGCATCGGCAGCGCCGCTTCAGGCGCTTGAGACGCAGCAGCGCCGACGGCTGGCGCCGCCGGCTTGGGCTTTTTGAGGCCGCCGCCTTCGACGGTCACGAAGCTCGGGCAGAAGCCGGTCGTGCACGAGAAATCCTTGTTGCAGGAGGACTGGTTGATCTGGCGCTTGCGGCCCAGTTCCGTTTCCAGCGGCTCGACCGACAGGCAGTTCGACTGCTTCGAGCAGTCGCCGCAGCCTTCGCAGACGGCTTCGTTGATCACCGCGCGCTTGGCCGGGTCGGGGTACTCGCCCTTCTTGCGGCGGCGGCGCTTTTCGGACGCGCAGGTCTGGTCGTAGATCATCGCGCTCACGCCCGGCATCTCGCGCAGTTCCTTCTGCACGTCCATCAGCTCGAGGCGGTGACGCACGGTCACGCCTTCGGCCCAGGGGTAATCGGCCGGGTATTTTTCCGGCTCGTCGGTGACGACGATGATAGGCTTCACGCCTTCGGCGGCCAGCTGGCGGCTGATCCTGGCCGGGTCCAGCGGGCCGTCGTGGGTCTGGCCGCCGGTCATCGCGACCGCGTCGTTGTACAGGATCTTGTAAGTGATGTTGACCTTGGCCGCCACCGCGGCGCGGATCGCCAGCACGCCAGAGTGGAAGTAGGTGCCGTCGCCGAGGTTGGCGAACACGTGCTTTTCGTCGGTGAACGGGGCCTGGCCGATCCAGGTCGTGCCTTCCGCGCCCATGTGCGTGAAGGTGGAGGTTTCGCGGTCCATCCACAGCACCATGTAGTGGCAGCCGATGCCGGCCAGGGCGCGCGAACCTTCCGGCACCTTGGTCGAGCTGTTGTGCGGGCAGCCGGAGCAGAAGAAGGGAATGCGGTCGGTTTCCGGGTTGGCTTTCACCGGGATCGACTTCAAGACGGCTTCCTTGGTTTCCAGGTAGGCGATGCGCTGGGCGACGCTTTCGGCCACCGGGTGGCCGGCGCAGTAGTGCTTGACACGCGAAGCGATGGCGCGCGCGATCTGGGCCGGGTTCAGCTCGTAGGTGCCCGGCAGCAGCCAGTCGCCCTGGCCGGAGCGGTTCTTGATGCTCCATTCGCCGCTGTCGTCGAACTTGCCGACCACGCGCGGACGCTCGCCGTCCGGCAGGTTGTACAGCTCTTCCTTCAGCGCGTATTCCAGCACTTGCCGCTTTTCTTCGACGACGATGATCTCGTCCAGGCCCTGCGCGAACTCGTGCACGCCGACCGAATCCAGCGGCCAGGTCATGCCGACTTTATACACACGCAGACCGATGTCGGCGGCCGCCTGTTCGTCGATGCCGAGGTCGGCCAGGGCTTGACGCGTATCGAGGTAGCTCTTGCCGGCGGTGATGATGCCGATCTTCGGCTTCGGGCTGTCCCAGACAATTTGATTCAGCTTGTTGGCACGCGCATAGGCCAGCGCCGCGTACCACTTGTAATTGTTCATCCGCACTTCCTGGTCCAGCACGGCGTCCGGCCAGCGGATGTTCAGGCCGCCCGGCGGCATGTCGAAGTCGGTCGGGATGACGGGCTGGACGCGGTCCGGATCGAGGTCGACCACGGCGCCGGACTCGATGATGTCGGTCACGCACTTCATCGACACCCACAGGCCGCTGTAGCGGCTCATCGCCCAGGCGTGCAGGCCGTAGTCGATGTATTCCTGGACCGAGGACGGGAACAGCACCGGCATGCCGACGTGGTGCAGGATGTGGTCGGACTGGTGCGCGGTGGAGGACGATTTGGCGGCGTGGTCGTCGCCGGCCAGCACCAGCACGCCGCCATGCTTGGCGGAGCCGGCGTTGTTGCCGTGTTTGAACACGTCGCCGCAGCGGTCCACGCCCGGGCCCTTGCCGTACCACATGGCAAACACGCCGTCGTACTTGGCGTTTTCGAACAGGTTGGTTTGCTGGGTGCCCCAGACGGCGGTCGCCGCCAGGTCTTCGTTCATGCCTGGGTGGAAGTGGACGTTGTGCTTGTCCAGGTGCTTCTTCGCCTTCATGGCGGTCTGGTCGACCGCGGTGACGGGCGAACCGCGGTAGCCGGTGATGTAGCCGGCCGTGTTCAGGCCGGCTTTGAGGTCGCGTTCGTGCTGCAGCATCGGCAGGCGGATCAGGGCCTGGGTGCCGGTCATGAAGGCGCGACCGCGGGCCAACGTCCATTTGTCGTCCAGCGTGATCTCGTGCGAAGGCTGTGCAGGTGCCAGCTGGGAGCGGTCCAGGGGTGCGTTCATTGTGTCTCCGAAGATGTTCTGTGCGCGCGGTCTTTTTGTTGGATGTGGCCGCGTCAGGATGGCGCCAGTATATTCCTGCCCTCCAGATATTAAATTTCAATCGATTCCCCCCGCCGGACAATTTGCGCAATAAAATTGCGGAACACCCGAAGACGAAGGAAATTCATGTCAAAAATCGAGCTGGATAAAACCGATCGCAAAATCCTGGCCATCCTCCAGGAAGACGGCCGCCTGTCCAACCAGGACGTGGCCGAGCGGGTCAACCTGTCTCCATCGCCCTGCCTGCGCCGCATCAAGCGTCTCGAAGAAGCGGGCGTGATCCGCCAATATGTCGCCCTGCTCGATGCCGACAAGCTGGGACTGGGCCTGCTGGCCTATGTGAACGTGCGCCTGGAAAAGCATGCGGAAGGCGCCCCGAACGCGCGCGTGCCGGCGACCTCGCCGCGCTTCGAGTTCGCCCAGGCGGTGTCGGCCTGGCCGGAAGTCGTGGATTGCTATGCGATGACGGGGGAGATGGATTTCCTGCTGCGCGTGCACGTGGAAGACATGGACCATTTCTCGCGCTTCATGATGGGCACCCTGTTGCGCCATCCGGCGGTGCTCGACGTGAAATCGAGTTTTGCGCTGCAAAAGATCAAGGAAACGACGGCGCTGCCGATCGTCTAGCGCTTATTTTTTGGGCGTGAACCATTTCAAGGCCAGGCGCGCATTGCGCTTGACCGTGTAGTCGATCTTGGCGATCTGCTCTTCCAGCGCCTCGGCCAGCACGCTCGAGGGGCTGGGCGGCGGCAGGTGCAGGTGGGCGTCGGCCTCGCCGTATTCGCGCTGGATCTCCATGCCCGCTTTCTTGGCGATGTGCATCATCGTGCGGTTCGAGGACAAACACTGCATGTAGAGCGTGTCGACGTCGACGTTGCGGCAGTGGATGGCGGCGCGCTCGAACAGCCGCGTGCCGACGCCCAGCCCGCGCGCCGACGTCGATACCGAGACGCCGAACTCGGCCACCTTTTCCTTGTCGGTGTAGTGGATGCTGTCCGGGTGCGCCTCTTTCGAGGTGAAGGCCAGGTGGCCGACGCCGACCAGCTGGAACACCCGGTTGTAGACGCCGAACACGATGTCGTTCGTGAAATCGAGTTTGGCGACGTAGTTGCTCACCTGCTCGTCCGGCAGCACGGTGCCGAAGCGCAGCAAGCGGTCGCTACCGTCGAGCGCCATGAAATGGCGCAGCACGCGCCGGCGGTCGCGCTCGCTCAAGGCCTTGACCAGCACCGGCTGGCGGCCGTGTTTGCCGGCCAGGTTGTGCAGCCAGCGGCGGAGGGGGTTGTCCTGCATGGGGTGGCATTGTAGCGGATTGAGCCGCACATGGTCGTTCCCGCGCAGGCGGGAACCCAAGTTCCTCGTGTAACGCTTGCATGTGCTAACGGCTGTTCACGCAAACTTGGATTCCCGCCTGCGCGGGAATGACGGCTAGGAGGCCACCGCCGCCACCCGCGCCGCATGTACTGCCGCCGGAATTTCCGCCTTGTTCTCCACGAAGCGTCCCGCGATCTCCCCGGCGTTCACCCCGCGCGCCGCCTCCAGCGCCTGCAACAGGCGCGGCGCCTGGGTCTCGGCCCCGGGCGCGAAACATGCCGCCGCCAGCAGCATCTGCGCAAACCGCTCCGGCTTGCGGAAGGCGTCGCAGCGTTCGAACAGGGTAACGGCGGCTTCCGGGTCCAGCGCCTGTCCAAGCATCCCCTGCTCGCGCGCCGTCATGACGGCCAGGTCGCGGCAATCGACGGGCACGCGCAGGCGTTTGGCGATGTCGCCGATCGCCTGACCCAGGCCATGCATCAACACCGCAAAGCGGACGGGCAGGTCGAGCCGGCGCCCGGCGGCGGCGTCGATCTGCCGCATCAGCCCGGCGTCCGCGGCGAGTTCCGGCAAGATGCGCGCCAAGGCCCCGCAGTCAGCCAGCACGGCGAACATGCGCGACGGCGTCCGCTCCATCAATCCTCGCGACAATTCCTGCCAGACCCGCTCCGGCACCAGCGCATCGGCCTCGCCCTCCTCGACCATCCTTTGCATCAGGGCATTCGTCGACTGGGCCACCCGGAAATCCGCAAACCGCGCGGCAAAGCGGGCCAGCCGCAGGATCCTTACCGGGTCTTCGGCAAAGGCATCGGAGACGTGGCGGAAGATGCGGTCGCGCAGGTCCTGCCGGCCGCCGTAGGGGTCGACGATGCCGCCATCCTCGGCGCGCGCCATCGCATTGATGGTCAGGTCGCGCCGGATCAGGTCGTCTTCCAGTTTCACATCCGGCGAGGTATGGAACACGAAGCCGTGGTAGCCCGGCGCAGTCTTGCGCTCGGTGCGCGCCAGCGCGTATTCCTCGTGCGTTTGAGGATGCAGGAAGACCGGGAAATCCTTGCCGACCGGCCGGAATCCCTTGGCGACCATGTCTTCGGGCGTGGCGCCGACCACGACCCAGTCGTGGTCCTGCACCGGCAGCCCCAGCAGTTCATCGCGCACGGCGCCGCCGACGACGAAAGCCTGCATGCCCATCAGTCCGGCAGCTCGTCTTCGTGGGCGGTGGCGATTTCGGTTTCCGCCATCGCTTCCTCGACCCAGCGCGCGACGGCCGGATGGGCCAGCATGCGGTCGCAATAGGCCTGCAGGGCCGGCGCCAGCGCCACTCCATAGGTTTTGAAACGCATCACCACCGGGGCATAAAAGGCGTCGGCGATGGAGAAATCGCCGAACAGGAAGCGGTGATGGCCGAAGCGCGCCAGGCACTCCTCCCAGATCTCGCAGATGCGCCCGATGTCGGCCTGGGCGCCCGGCGTGCGGCCGCGGCCCGGCAAGCGTGCCTTGATGTTCATCGACATCGCGCTGCGCAGGTCGGGGAAGCCGGAGTGCATCTCGGCGACCACGGAACGCGCCATCGCGCGCGCCGCCACGTCCTGCGGCCACATGTGTTTTTCCGGGAACTGCTCGGCCAGGTATTCGCAGATCGCGAGGCTGTCCCAGATCGTCATTTCGCCGGCCAGCAGCACCGGCACGCGGCCGGCGTGCGAAAAGCGCGCGATGTTGGCGGCCGTATCGGCCTGGTCGAGCAGCACGCGGACTTCGGTGAACGGGATCCCGGCCGCCACCGCCGCCACCCACGGGCGCATCGACCACGACGAGTAATTCTTGTTGCCGATGACGAGGGTCAGGCCCGCCTGGCGCGCCTGGTCGAGGGTTTGCGAAAGCGTCGGGTCGAGTTCGATGGTCTGCATGGTCTCTTTCTATTTCGGATGGGGGTGTTCCGCATGAGCATGCCGCGCGCGGGAGCGCAGCTCGTCGAGTTGCCCGGCCGGCGCCAGATACTGCGGCGCGACGGACTCGAGCGCCGTGAGCTTGATATCGAGCGCTTCCGCTGTCAAGACCTCATTGGACGGTTTGACAACATTATCGACTTTCATGGCGTCCAGGTTGTCGCGCGTGACCAGCGGCGTGCCCGGCAACAGCTCGAAGAACATCGCCTGCAGCCGCGCCAGCGTGTCCGGCAAGGCGACGATCGGCCGCGGGTGGCCCGAGTAGCGTCCCGCCAGGCGCACCAGCTCGGCCAGGGTGTAGATGCCGGGGCCGCCCAGTTCGACAATGCGGCGGCGGCTGTCCGGCGTGCGCAGCGCATGCACGAAGGCATCGGCAACGTCGCCGACATACACCGGCTGGAAGCGCGCATCGGCGCAGGCCAGCGGCACCACGGGCAGGTGGCGCTGCAGTCGCGCAAAGGTATTCAGGAACTTGTCTTCCGGCCCGAACACGACCGAAGGGCGGAAGATCGTCGCTGCGACCGAGGCATCGCTGATGGCGGCCAGTTCGCCGTCGGCCTTCGAACGCTGGTACATCGAGGGGCCGTCGCGCAGGGCGCCGAGCGCGCTCATGTGCAGGTAGCGCGGCACGCCCCCGGCCGCGCAGGCGGCGACGATGCGGCGCGGCAGCTCGACGTGGACGTGACGGAAATCCGGCCCGTAGGGATGGCCGCGGCGCGAATGCAGGATGCCGACCAGGTTGATGACGGCATCCTTGCCGGCCACCAGGCGGCGCAGGGTGGCTTCGTCCCCCATGTCGGCCTGGACGATGTCGACGCCCAGCGGCATCAGGTGCATGGCACGCGCTTCGTGCCGGGTCGGCGCGACGATGCTCACTTCGTGCTCGGTCAGCCTCGCTGCGAGGTGGCTGCCGATGAATCCTGTTGCTCCGAACAACACTACCGACAGCTCGCGCATGGCGATGGCTCCTAGGGCAGGCCAATCCCGCTGCCGCGCGGTGCGATCGTCCCCAGGCGGGCCTTGAGCGACTGCGGACGCTTGTCGAACAATGCGGCATAGTTCGTTGCGTTCGACATCACGTTGCGCACGTAGTTGCGCGTTTCCTCGAAAGGAATCGTCTCGACGAAGACCGCGCCTTCCATCGGCGCGCTCAACAGCCCGCGCCAGGTGCGGGTGCGGCCCGGCCCGGCGTTGTAAGAGGCGGTGGCCAGCACCTGCGAGCCTTCGGCATTGTTCAGCACCATGTTCAGGTAATTGGTGCCGAGCAGGATGTTGGTGCGGATGTCGCTCAGCATGCCGTGGCCGTAATCGTCCATGCCGATCTTGCCCGCCACCCACTTGGCGGTCGACGGCATCACCTGCATCAGGCCGGAGGCGCCGACGCCGGACTGGGCGTCCGAGATGAAGCGCGATTCCTGGCGGATCAGGCCGTACACCCAGGCCTGGTCCAGGCCCAGGCCCTGCGCGGTGGGATGCAGGATGTCGTTGTGCGGCGCCGGGAAGCGCTGCGTGTAGTCGAATTCGGTGCGGGTACGCTCCGAGGTGTTCACCATGCGGTCGAGGATCTCGTTCTGGCGTGCGTACTCGGCGGCCACCAGCAACTGGCGGTCGGACATATTCTGCAGCGTCCAGTTCCATTCACGCGTGCCCTCGAAGCGCAGGCGCAGGCTGAAGAATTTCAGGGCGCGCCGGAAGCCGGGATTCGCGGCCACCTGCGCCAGCTCGGCCGCGGTGGGCGCGGTCGGTCCGCCGGCGCTGGGCGGAATCGAGATCTGCTGGCCGATTTCCTCGAGCGCCAGTTGTCCGTAAAAACTGTTCTGGTCGGCGATGCGGCGGAACAGCGCCTGCGCATCCTCCTTCTTGCCCTGCGCCATGTCGGCGCGGCCCAACCAATAGACCCATCCCGGCCAGGCGCGCTGGTCCTCGGGCATCGCCTCGATCGTGGCGCGCACCATTTTCCAGTCGCCGCGGCGCAGCGCGATGCGGGTCTTCCATTCGGCCTGGAATTCCGACAGCGGCGCCCCGGCGGCGCGCTGCCAGTAGTCGTAGGCCTCCGGCGCCAGCACCAGCGAGGCGGCCAGCGCGATGTTCGACCAGCCGATCGCCTTCTCCTCGGCGTTGAGCTTGGGCGCATTCTTGTTCAGCGCCACCGTCGCCAGCTTCAGGCTGGTGCGCGCCATGCGGCCGACGGCGACCAGGTAGATTTCGTGTTCGGCACGCGAGCCGCCGATGCCGCGCGCCATCGCCAGCGCCGGAACGTCGACCGCCTGGGCGGCGCGGGTGTCGGAGGCGCCCAGCAGGAGGGCGGTGCGGCGCGAGGGGCCGGTGGCGTGCATCTCGCCGGCCAGGCGCAGCTGGGCCAGCAGATCGTCCTTCGTAAACTGGCCGGACTGGGCCAGCTGGCCGACCAGGGCGGCGCAGGCTTCGCCATAGAGCGGCGGATTGTCGAGCAGGGCGCGGGCTTCGCGCGCCACGTTCTGCCCCTTCACGGCGCGCGACAGCAGCGCATAGCACTTGACCTGGTAATCGTCGTTCTTGACGAACAGGGGCAGCTCGCGGTCGAAGTTGAACCAGTCGCGCTTGCGGCCCAGCTCGAGCAGCCAGTCGTTACGGAGGCGGTCGGCGATGGCGCTGCCTTCCCAGCGCTTCAGGAAATCCAGCACTTCCTCGTTCGACGCGTCCTTCAAACGCGGTTTGAGACGATAATAGTCGACATACGAGGGAATTGCGTAGTTCGGCAGGCGGGCCGCCAGCTCGGCCGCCCTGGCGGCATCGTTCTGGCGCGCGGCGTCGCGCAACTGCAGGAAGAGCGTGTCCTGCTCGCGGGCAGCGTCGAGCGCGGCCTGGGATAGCACGGCGGGCGCCGCTGCGGCGGGCGCTGTGGCCGGCACGGCGGCAGGCGCCGTAGCAGGCGCTGCGGGCACGGCTTGCGGCGCCGGCTGGGCGGCTAGCGCGGAGGACAACAGGGTCGTGGCGGCAAGACTTGCGCCGGCTAACAATTTCAATTGGAACATCAAACCAACCTTCAATGTACGCTTCAATTCATCCATGACCGGCGATTTAAGAATACCACGCCCCTTCCCGCCCCTGCCGGACGCTAGCACAAGCGTGCCGGGCAACAACACGGCCACGGCGGCCGGCGCCGCTAAGGCCGCGCTGCGCAAGGCCCTCAGGTCGGCACGTGGGGCGCTCGACCCCGCCATCAAGGTCCAGTGGGATGCCCACATCGGCGCCCAGGTCGTCGCCTGGTGGCGGCTGCGCCAGATGGACACCATCGGCGTCTACTGGCCGCTGGCCGGCGAACCCGATCTGCGCGCCGCCTATGCCGAGCTGGCGCTGGCCGGCGTGCGCCTGGCGCTGCCGGTGGTCATGGAGAGAAATGCCCCGCTCGCCTTCACGGAATGGAAACTCGACGAGCCGATGCTGGCCGACGAGATGGGCGTCGCGGTGCCGGCCACCCTGCGTTTCGTCGAACGTCCGTCCGCCCTGCTGATTCCCTGCCTGGGCTTCAATGCGGAAAATTACCGGCTGGGCTATGGCGGCGGCTACTACGACCGCACGCTCGAGCTGGCGCCGCGCCCCCTCACCCTGGGCATTGCCTACAGCAACCAGGAAGCCCAGTTCGGGCATGGGTCACACGATGTGCCGCTGGATGTGATCGTGACGGAGCGCAGTCAGGTGCGATGATTTCGTGGGCGATTTGTGATTCGCAGTCACAAATCGTTCGGCCGTGAAAAAGCCCGCGGGCTTGTGGCGCGCGGGCTTTTTATTCGTTGCACCTTTTAGGCCGCGCTACGCGTCCCTTGCAGGCGTTGCCAGATCGCGGTGGTGGCCACGGCCTGGTTCATGCTGTAGAAGTGCAGGCCGGGCGCGCCGCCCGCGAGCAACTTTTCGCATAGCTGGCTGACCACGTCGAGGCCGAAGGCCTTGATCGAGGCGCCGTCGTCACCGAAGCTTTGCAGTTTCAGGCGGATCCAGCGCGGAATCTCGGCGCCGCACATCTCCGAGAAACGCAACAGCTGCGTGGTGTTCGTGATCGGCATGATGCCGGCCACGATAGGGATATCCACGCCCAGTTTGCCGACGTTGTCGACGAACTGGAAATAGGCGTCCGGGTTGTAGAAATACTGGGTAATGGCCGCGTTGGCGCCGGCCTGCACCTTGCGCGCGAAGTTCTGCAGGTCGTCCTGCGGCGACTTCGCCTGCGGGTGCATTTCCGGATAGGCCGCCACTTCGATGTGGAACCAGTCGCCGGTTTCCTGGCGGATGAACTCGACCAGGTCGCTGGCATAGCGCAGCTCGCCGGCGCCGCCGTAGCCGCTCGGCAGATCGCCGCGCAGGGCCACCAGGCGACGGATGCCGTGCGACTGGAACTCGCGCAGGATCCCGCGGATCGACTCGCGGGTGCCGCCGACGCAGGACAGGTGCGGCGCACCGACATGGCCTTCGGACTGGATTTCCAGCACGGCATCGAGGGTGCCCTGCTGGGTGCTGCCGCCGGCGCCGAAGGTCACCGAAAAGTATTTCGGCTGCAGCGCCGCCAGCTTCTGGCGCGCCGCGCGCAGTTTTTCCGCGCCCTCGGGGGTCTTGGGCGGGAAAAACTCGATGCTGATATTAGGGGTTTCCATCTTTATTCAGGAGTAAGGTAGAAAGCGCCCACGAAATCACGCTGTACAGGATGGCCGCCAGGAACGCCGAGCCGAATCCGGCGACATGGAAGCCCTCGACCAGATTCGCCACCAGCCAGAACAGCAGCGCATTGATCACCAGAATGAACAGTCCGAGGGACACCAGCGTCACGGGCAAGGTCAAGACGACCAGCACAGGACGGATCACGGTGTTGACCAGCCCCAGCACCAGCGCAGCCACGAGGGCGGCGCCGATGTGGGTGACGGTCACGGAGTGCATCAGGTAAGGCAGCGCCATCAGGGCGGCGGCGTTGATTAACCAGGTCAGGAGCAGGCGCATCGTATCTTTCGTGAGGGCGAGCCGACGGACCAGGCTGGTCCGTGGTTAGTGTTAGCGCAACAGGGCCTCGAGAAACCGTAGCGAGCGGAAGGAGGTTTGGCCGAGAAGCGCAGCCGTACTTACGGTACGGCGAGCATCGCAGGCCAAAGATCCGACGCGCAGTAGGTTTATCGAGGTCCCATCAATAACGATAGTGGGCCGGCTTGTACGGGCCTTCTTTCGTTACCGAGATGTAGGCGGCCTGCTCGTCGGTCAGCGTGGTCAGCTGCGCATTCAGCTTCTTGAGCTGCAGGCGCGCGACCTTCTCGTCCAGGTGCTTCGGCAGCGTGTACACGCCCACCGGGTACTTGTCGGTGTTGGCGAACAGCTCGATCTGGGCGATGGTCTGGTTCGCGAACGACGAGCTCATCACGTAGGACGGGTGACCGGTGCCGCAGCCCAGGTTCACCAGGCGGCCTTCGGCCAGCAGGATGATGCGCTTGCCATCCGGGAAGATCACGTGGTCGACCTGCGGCTTGATGTTCTCCCACTGGTACTTCTTCAGCGCGGCGACTTCGATTTCGTTGTCGAAGTGGCCGATGTTGCAGACGATCGCCTGGTCCTTCATGCGCAGCATGTGCGCTTCGGTGATGACGTGGTAGTTGCCGGTGCAGGTGACGAAGATGTCGCCGTGTTCGGCAGCGTAGTCCATGGTCACGACGCGGTAGCCTTCCATCGCGGCCTGCAGGGCGCAGATCGGGTCGATCTCGGTGACCCAGACCTGGGCCGACAGCGCGCGCATGGCTTGTGCGGAACCTTTACCCACGTCGCCGTAGCCGGCGATGACGGCGATCTTGCCGGCGACCATCACGTCGGTCGCGCGCTTGATGCCGTCGACCAGCGATTCGCGGCAGCCGTACAGGTTGTCGAACTTCGACTTGGTGACGGAGTCGTTGACGTTGATTGCCGGGAAGGCCAGCTTGCCTTCCTGGTGCATCTGGTACAGGCGGTGCACGCCGGTGGTGGTCTCTTCGGTCACGCCCTTGATTTCCGGCAGGCGCTTCGAGTACCAGGTCGGATCGACGGCCAGGCGGCCCTTGATTGCGTTGAACAGGCAGATCTCTTCTTCAGAACCCGGCTTGTCCAGCACCGAGATGTCCTTCTCGGCGCGCACGCCCAGGTGCAGCAGCAGGGTGGCGTCGCCGCCGTCGTCCAGGATCATGTTGGCGTGCTGGTCACCCGGCCATTCGAAGATGCGGTGGGTGTATTCCCAGTACTCGTCCAGGGTTTCGCCCTTGATGGCGAACACCGGGGTGCCGACCGAGGCAATGGCGGCGGCGGCGTGGTCCTGGGTCGAGTAGATGTTGCACGATGCCCAGCGCACCTGCGCGCCGAGGGCTTCCAGCGTGCGGATCAGCACGGCGGTCTGGATCATCATGTGCAGCGAACCGGCAATGCGCGCGCCCTTCAGCGGCTGCGCGGCCGCGTATTCTTCGCGGATGGCCATCAGGCCCGGCATTTCGGTTTCGGCGATGCGGATTTCCTTCTCGCCCCACGAGGCGAGGCCGATGTCGGCAACGAGGTAGTCCCGGGAAGTGTCTTTGAGTACGGCGCTCATCACGCCCTCCTTTCAAGTTAAGAAAAAAGTAACGTGAGCGCGGTGTTGATGATCCGAGCCTGGCGAAAGAGGATTCTTTCGTCGCAACGCTCCTCGGAATTCGTTAGTTTAGCATGGGTGATGCAGCCGGTGTGCTGGCTGAACTTGGATTCCCGCCTTCGCGGGAATGACGTGCATCCGTAACCACATGACGATGCGCCGTCGTCCCCGCGCAGGCGGGGACCCAAGTTTCTGCAAGCAGCCGATTACGACAGGCCGGCTTCAGCGCGCAGCAGCGCCGCCTTGTCGGTGCGCTCCCAGCTGAACTCCGGCTCTTCGCGGCCGAAGTGGCCGTAGGCGGCAGACTTCTGGTAGATCGGGCGCAGCAGGTCCAGCATCTGCACGATGCCTTTCGGGCGCAGGTCGAAGTGTTCCATCACCAGTTCGGCGATCTTCTCGTCGGAGATCACGCCGGTGCCTTCGGTGTAGACGGTGATGTTGATCGGCTTGGCCACGCCGATCGCGTAGCTGACCTGCACCTGGCACTGGCGCGCGAGGCCGGCGGCGACCACGTTCTTGGCCACGTAGCGGGCGGCGTAGGCGGCCGAGCGGTCGACCTTGGACGGATCCTTGCCCGAGAACGCGCCACCGCCGTGCGGCGCAGCGCCGCCGTAGGTGTCGACGATGATCTTGCGGCCGGTCAGGCCGCAGTCGCCCTGCGGGCCGCCGATGACGAAGCGGCCGGTCGGGTTGACCAGGTAACGGGTGTCCTGCAGCCATTCCTTCGGCAGCACCGGCTTGATGATCTCTTCGATGACGGCTTCTTCGATCTGGCTGTGGCTGACTTCCGGCGCGTGCTGGGTCGACAGCACCACGGTGTTCACCGACACCGGACGGCCGTTCACATAGCGCAGGGTGACCTGGGATTTCGCATCCGGACGCAGCCACGGCAGGCGGCCGTCCTTGCGCAGCTGCGACTGGCGCTCGACCAGGCGGTGCGCGTAATAGATCGCGGCCGGCATCAGTTCCGGGGTCTCGTCGCAGGCGTAGCCGAACATCAGGCCCTGGTCGCCGGCGCCCTGGTCGAGGTCGAGTCCGGCGCCTTCGTCGACGCCCTGGGCGATGTCCGGCGACTGCTTGTCGTAGGCCACCAGCACGGCGCAGCCCTTGTAGTCGATACCGAAGTCGGTGTTGTCGTAACCGATGCGCTTGATAGTATTGCGGGCAACTTGAATATAATCGACGTTGGCGTGCGTCGTGATCTCTCCGGCCAGCACCACCAGACCCGTGTTGCACAGGGTTTCAGCGGCCACGCGCGCACGCGGATCCTGCTCGAGGATGGCGTCGAGGATGGCGTCGGAAATCTGGTCGGCGACTTTGTCCGGATGGCCCTCCGAGACGGACTCGGAAGTAAAAAGGTAGTCGTTGGAAGACATTGAGGCTCCTGATACTGTTGAGATAAATGCCGCAGTACCGATGCCTGCGACGCTTTAGCGATATTTATATTCCGCTTCGCAAGTTGTCATTAACTCCGCGGATCCTGCTCCAAAGTGGTATTTTACGCTCCTTAAAAAATTTTGGTGAGGCAAGCCGTCTCACTTCTACCCTAAATCAATAGATGCTTGTTCTCTTGTTCCGCCTCCTGGCCATCTTCCCACTACCCGTGCTACACGCGCTGGGCACGGCGCTCGGCTGGCTGGTCTATCTTGTTTCCCCTTCGTATCGCCGCCGGCTGCGCAGCAATCTCGCGCTGGCCGGTTTCGGGTCCCAATGGCGCGCCGCCGTCGCCGAATCCGGCAAGGCCATCGTCGAACTGCCTTTTGTATGGTGCGCGCAACAGGAACGCGTCACCCGCCACGTCACGATGGAAAACTGGGAGCTGGTCCAGCGCCAGCTCGACTCCGGCCGCGGGATCGTGTTCCTGACGCCCCACCTCGGCTGCTTCGAGCTGACCGCCCAGCAGGTATCGCTGCGCGAGGAGCTGACGGTCATGTACCGTCCGCCGCGCAAGAGTGCGCTGAAACCCCTGGTCGAAGGCGCCCGCGCGCGCCAGAACATGCACCTGGCCCCGGCCAACCTGTCGGGCGTGCGCATGCTGGTCAAGGCGCTGCGCGGCGGCCAGCCGGTCGGCGTGCTGCCGGACCAGGTACCGCAGGAAGGCGAAGGCGTCTGGGCGTCCTTCTTCGGCCGCCAGGCCTACACGATGACGCTGCCGGCCAAGCTGGCCCAGCTGGGCAAGGCCGACATCCTGCTGACCTATGCCGAGCGCCTGTCGCGCGGCCGCGGTTACGTGATCCGCTTCGTCCCCTTCGAAGGCGACCTGTCCGGCGCCGCGCCCGAACAGGCGGCCAGTATCAACCGCGCGATGGAGCAACTGATCGCACGCTGCCCGTCCCAGTATTTCTGGAGTTATAACCGCTACAAGCGTCCGCAGGGCGTGGCAGCCCCGGACACCGAGGCGGTCGCATGAGGATCCTGATTGCCTTCCTCTGGCTGCTGCACTGGCTGCCGCTGCCGCTCTTGGGACGCATCGGCAACGCCGTCGGCTGGCTGATGTATTACGCGATCCCGAAACGCCGCAAGATCGCCTTGACCAACCTGCGCCTGTGCATGCCCGAACTGAGCGAAACGGAGCGGGTCGCCATCGCCAAGCGCCATTTCATGGGCTATTCGCGCAGCATCCTGGAACGCTCGCTGATCTGGTGGGCGCCGATCCCGCGCCTGCGCAAGCTGATCCACATCGAGCCAGGCGTGCCCCAGGCCGAGATGGAAAGCGGCCCGACCATCCTCCTGTGCCCGCACTTCGTCTGCCTCGACGTGGCCGGGGTCGCGGCGCGCGTGATGCCGCTGTCGACGATCTATTCGCCGCAGAAGAACCAGCCCTTCGACGATTTGTTGCGGCATGGCCGCGAACGCTTCGGGCCGGTGCGCCTGTTCACCCGCGAAGACGGCATCAAGCCGATCCTGCGCGCGTTGCGCGACGGCCTGCCCTACTTCATGCTGCCGGACATGGATTTCGGCGAGAAGGATGCCGCCTTCGTGCCCTTCTTCGGCATCCCGGCCGCGACCCTGACCGCCCTGCCGCGGCTGGCGGCCGCCACCAAGGCCAAGGTGATCCCGGTGGTCGCCACCTTCCTGCCGAATTACCAGGGTTACCGCGTGGTGTTCTATCCTGCCTGGGACGATTACCCGGGCGACGACATGGTAGAGGCCACGCGCCGGATGAATGCATTCATCGAAGAGCGGGTGCGCGAGAACCCGGCCGAGTACTTCTGGACGCACAAGCGCTTCAAGACCCGGCCGGACGGCGAGCCTTCGTTCTATCAGTAGGTTCTAAGCAAGGAAGCCCCATGAAACTGAAGTTCACCAAGATGCATGGCGCCGGCAACGATTTCATCGTCGTCGACGCCGTCAACCAGCAGGTCGACCTGAGCCCGGAACAATGGGCCCGCCTGGCCGACCGCCGCTTCGGCATCGGCGCCGACCAGATCCTGATCGTCGAGCGCCCGACTGAAGATGGCTGTGATTTCCGCTACCGCATCTTCAACAGCGACGGCGGCGAGGTCGAACAGTGCGGCAACGGTTCGCGCGCCTTCGTGCGCTTCGTCAGCGACAAGGGCTTGACAAGCAAACGCAGCATCCGCGTGCAGACGATGGCCGGCATCATCGCGCCGCGCCTCGAAGACGACGGCAGCGTCACCGTCGACATGGGCGCTCCCCGGCTGGAGCCTGGCCAGGTGCCCTTCGACAGCCAGGGCCTGACTGGTGTGCCGGAAGGCCGCGACACCCTGTGGCCGCTGACGGTCCGCGCGCGCGGCGCCGAGCAGACCGTGCTGGTGTCGACGGTCTCGATGGGCAATCCGCACGCGGTGCAGGTGGTCGACGACGTCGACACCGCCCCGGTCGCGGAGACCGGTCCGCAGATCGAACACCACCCGCGCTTCCCGAAGCGGGTCAACGCCGGCTACCTGCAGGTGCTGGACCGCGGCCACGTCAGGCTGCGCGTGTTCGAACGCGGCGCCGGCGAGACCCTGGCCTGCGGCACCGGCGCCTGCGCGGCGGTGGTGGCCGGCATCCGCCGCGGCCTGCTCGATTCGCCTGTGACGGTCGACGCGCGCGGCGGCCGCCTGAGCATCGCCTGGGCCGGCGAAGGCCAGCCGGTCTACCTGAGCGGCCCGGCCGAGACCGTGTTCGAAGGCGAAATCGACTTCTAATATAAATAGCGGGCTCAGGCCGCCAGGTCCAGATCCAGCGGCGACTCCGGCCCACCCATCTCGGGCAGCAGGGTACGCAGCCGGTACAGGCGCTGGCGGTAATTCCCTTCCGGGCCACCCGGCCCGCAATCGACCGTCTCGAACAGGCGCACGATGCGGTCGAGCAGCTGGCGCTCCTGCGCCGTTTCCACCGCAATCAGGCGGCGCCGGCTGCGTCCGTAACTGGCGCGGATGTCGATCACCAGGCAATGGCCGCGGTCGGCGTTGCGCACATCCAGCAGCAGCGCTTCGGCCCGGCTCAGGCCGAACGCCAGGGCCAGTTCGAGGCGCGCCGCCAGCAAAGGATAGTCGGACAGGTCGCGCCCGGACAGCAGCGCCGGATCCGGCCAGCCGCCGCGGCTGCGCGGCGCAATCTTGCGCAGCATGGCCGCCGCCTTCGCGCAGCCCTGCTGGGCCGCCTTCTGCAGCCAGAACACGGCGCGCACGTCGTTGCCCTCGTTCTCGCGGCGGGCGCGCCAGGCCGCGTTGCCGCACTCCAGCTGGGCATCCCGGTAGCCCATGTCGGCGGCCCGCTCGAGGTAGCGCTGGGCTTCCACCACATTTCGCTGTGAAAATTCCGGCTTCACATAGATACGCGACAGCGCATACCAGGCCTCGGCCAGCCCCTGCTCGCCGGCCTGCTGCAGCCAGCGCACGGCCTTCTTGAAATTGGCCGCGCCGCCGCCCGCGCCGATGCCGGCCACGCGGCGGCCGTCGATGCGCATGCGCGCGCACCACAGGCCGAGGGCGAACTGGGCATGCCGGTCCTGCTCGACGGCGGCCAGTTCCCAGAACGCATGCAGCTCGTCGGCGCCGACGTCGTGCTCGGCGGCGCCCTCGTCCACCAGCCGGGCGCAGCGCGACAGCAGGGTCGCCTCATCGGGCGCCAGGCGCGCGCAGGCCCGGCCCTGCGCCGCCTGCGAATGGGCGAGCGAGCGGGCCAGGGCACGCGCCAGCGGCAATCCGCGCTCGAGGTAGGCCTGCCACTTGCCGGCCTCCCAGTCCTGTTCGAGCAGCGCGAACTGGGCCGGCGTGACGCCGCTCTCGGCGGCGCGCCGCAGCCAGCGTTGGCCGGCGCGGTCGACTGCGCCGGCGGGCGGCGCGGGCGGGCGGGCGACGCCGGCGGCAACCGGGACGGCCCGCTCCGGCGCCACGGCCGCCGGCGCCGCGCTGCGGGCTGGTCCGGCGCCGTGCTCGCGCGCCAGCAGCCACTGCGCTTCCGGAAAGCCGCCGCGGCCGGCGTCCTCGAGCGCGCGCAGGGCCTTGGCGCGCTGCCCCGGCGCCACCCGTTCGCCGCAAAGCACCAGCTGCGCGTACACCAGGCCGGCCCGGGCCAGGCCGCTGTCGTAGGCGCGCTCGTACCAGCCGGTGACGACGTCCGGACTTTGCCGGGCCAGCTCGAGGGGAATGTGGTTGCCGATCAGCTGCCAGGCTTCGGCACAGCCCTGGCGCGCGGCGCGGTCCAGCCAGTGCAGGGCCGTGGGCAGGCTCTTTGGCAGGCCGGCGCTGCCGAACAGGTAGAGCCGGCCCAGCGCCAGCTGGGACTCGGCCCGGCCGGCGCGCGCCCCGCGGATGATTGCTAACTCTTCACGGTTTGCCATCGCTCGTTGTCGACTTGTTGTCGGTTGTAAGGACGCCGCCGCGGATGCGTGCAGAAGCACGCAGATCACACTGGATACGTGATGGATCAGGTCGCTAGACCATGAAAGCCGGGCGTGCGCATATCGGATGGGGCAGAGTCTATAGCCGGCTCAGGGGCGATTCGTTTGCGATTCCATGTGCATTTGAGCCTGCACAAATCTCGTGAATCGCGAGAGGCTGGTATGATGTCGTACGGAAACTTAATCAATGCTTAAGCTTCGCTGACTGTAGGCCCACAGCCGTTTCGAAAATACAACAGCACGATTGGATTTATTGGCTTTCCACCAAGTGGACCCGTCATAATTGACTAATCCGACAACCTTTACGCATTGAGCATTTAAGGTTCATACAGTCGAGTATTCAGCAACAAGAAAAAGTCTCAATGCTCACTGGATTCCTGCGATTACTTTATAAGGATACAAATAGATGAAAAAATCACTCGTGGCAGTCGCTCTGCTGGGCGCATTCGCCAGTGTGGCGCAAGCACAAACCGCCGTTCAGATCTACGGTAACATCGACGCCGGCTTCATCAAGCGTACCGATCAGACCCTGAACATCGGCAAGCGTGCTTCGAATACCCTGGGCTTCAAGGGCACCGAAGACCTGGGTAACGGCCTGAAAGCGCTGTTCCAGATCGAAATGCGTTACGAGCCGGACACCGGTACGACCGAAAACAACGGCCGTCCGCTGTTCCAGGGCCAGTCGCGCGTCGGCCTGCAGGGTGATTTCGGTATGGTCCGCCTGGGCCGTGGCCTGACCCCGTTCCAGGAAGTCGTCGGCTCGTTCGAACCGTGGCACGGCCTGCCGACCCCGGCCGGCTTCTACACCGACATCTCGATCGCCGGCTTCAACTCGACCCCGCTGGACACCAACAGCAGCGGCGGCTCGCCGAGCAACAACCGTTACTCGAACGCCGTGTTCTACAACTCGCCGGTGTTCAGCGGCTTCCAGGTGAACGCTGCCTGGGCAACCAAGGAAGCCACCGGCGGCGGCCTGGCCGGCGTCGGCACCGGTGCCGCGACCTACGCTGCCAACTCGGAAGCGTCGGTGAACCCGTTCTCGGTGGCTGCCACCTACAACAACGGCCCGGCCGCTGCCATGCTGGCTTACGAGCGTAACGCCGTCGAAAGCAAAGTGTGGTCGGTCGCCGGCTCGTTCGCCGTGACCCCGGAACTGAAACTGATGGCGACCTACTCGCACCAGGATCAGGAGCACACCAACACCCAGCGTCCGACCATCAAGGGCGCCGTGCTGGGCGCAACCTACGCCATGGGCCCGGGCAAGATCCTGGCCGGCTTCGGTCTGAAGCAGCAGGAAGAGAACGTCCGCCAGCACGACCTGTTCACCCGCCAGTACTCGCTGGGCTACGAGTACAGCCTGTCGAAGCGTACCTACCTGTACGTCGACGCGTCGCGCAAGAAGAACATCTTCAGCCAGGCGACCGGCAACGCGGCCGCTACCCCGACCGTCAACCACTTCGACGTCGGCGTGAACCACTCGTTCTAAGCTGATGCGGGGGTAACCCCGCTTCCGCAGCAAGTCCGCAAGGGCGGGCCTGGGCAACCAGGTCCGCCCTTGCCGCATCTGGGCCCTGTGCGATTTGTGCAACGCTTATGCGGCTCAGCAGTATCACCCGATGCGAATGGTCCACTTTCATGGGAGATGCGATGAAGAAGATTTTACTGGGCGCGCTCGCCGGCGCCTGTGTCCCGACCCTCGCGCTGGCCCAGTCCAGCGTCCAGCTCTACGGCATCGCCGACGCCGGCGTGATGTGGCAGCACGGCTCCTCGCCGAAGATCATCAGCGGCGGCGAGGACGGCTCGCGGCTCGGCTTCAAGGGCAGCGAAGACCTCGGGCGCGGCTTGAAGGCCGTGTTCAACCTCGAGGCGCGGGTCGAGCTCGATACCGGCAAGCAGCAGCCGGTCCTGATCAACGAAAACCAGGGTTATTACCTGACGCGCGGCATGGACGCCCTGCCGCCGCCCTTGCTGGCCGCCGTGCGCACCGCCCTGCAGCCGCCCGGCGGCCCCGCCGTCAATCCCGAAAACGCGCTGTTCGACCGCACTTCCATGGTCGGCCTGATCACCCCGATCGGCGCCTTCCTGGTCGGCCGCATGTACACCCCGGGCTACGAAGTGTTCGCCGCCGCCGATACCTTCGAGGTCGGCACCGGCGGCACCTGGGGCAGCATCACCGGCGGCACCGCCGGCTTCCAGGCGCTGGGCGCCGACATCCGCTCCCAGCGCGCCGCGCAATACCGGATCGCCCTGCCGTCCGGGCTCGGCGGCTCGGTCATGGTGGCGGGACGCGGCTCGGGCTACTACGGCCTGTACAACAAGTTCTGGGGCGTGGCGATCACCTATAAAGCGCGCGGCTGGGACGTCGGCATCGGCCACAACCACGGCTACGATCCGTCCGGCGCGCCCAGCCTGCGCACCACCACCATCGGCGGCTCGTACACCTGGAACGACTGGAAGTTCTTCGCCGGCTGGCACGACCAGCGCAACCAGCACTCGACCCTGCTGCCGACCTACATCGCCGGCTGGGATGCGCTGATCGCGCCCCAGCTCGCGCCGCTGGGACCGGCCACCGCGGCCGCCCTGCGCAACGTGTTCGTCACCAACATCGACAACAACACCCAGCAGGACGCGGTGGGCTACCAGGCCGGCTTCCAATACCGGGTCGGCGCCAGCCGCTTCCTGGCCTCGATCGCGCGCCAGAACGACCGTACCCCGTCCAACAGCGACGCCACCCTGTTCGCGCTCGGCTACAACTACTACCTGTCGAAGCGCACCGACCTCTATGCCGTCGCCTCGTATATCAAGAACGACAACGAAGCCCAGTACAGTCCGTCGACGGCGGGCTCGCCGGGCGGCTTCACGCCGGCGCCGGGCGAGAACGGACGCGCGTTCCAGCTCGGGATGCGCTACCGCTTCTGACGCCGGCGCCACGGTGGCGGGCGGAATGACAATGTTTATCTGCTTGGGGCGGTTGCAGTCGGGTAAAATTAGCGGTCCCCTTTTTTGCAAGACCGTGCAATGACCGTCACACTGGATTCCGCTGCCATCGCCCAATACCTGGTCGACCATCCGCAGTTTTTTGAAGAGTACGCCGGCCTGCTGGGCGAGGTGAAACTGTCGAGCCCGCTGACCGGACGCGCCGTCTCGCTGCAGGAACGCCAGATGGAAGTGATGCGCGACAAATACAAGGCGCTGGAATTGCGCATGGCCGAACTGGTACGCCATGCCGAGGAAAACGCGGCGATCGCCAACCGCTTCCATGGCTGGACCCGGCAACTGCTGGAAGCCGGCGCGCCCGACGAAGCGCCGGCCGCGATGCCGCGCGCCGTGGTCGACGGCCTGATCCAGCACTTCGTGGTGCCGCAGGCCACCCTGCGCCTGTGGGACCTGGCGCCGGCGCATGCGGAGGAGTGGTATGCGCGCGGCGTGTCCGACGACGTCCGCCTGTTCGCCAACAGCCTGCGCGCGCCCTACTGCGGCCCGAACCGCGATTTCGAAGCCGTACACTGGCTCGACGACGCGGCCGAGGTGCGTTCGACCGTGCTGGTGCCGCTGCGCGCCGGCGGCGCGGCCTTCGGCCTGCTGGTGCTCGGCTCGCCGGATCCGGCGCGTTTCAGCGCCGGCATGGGCACCGATTTCCTGGTCCACATCGGCGAAACCGCCAGCGCCGCCCTGGTGCCGCTGCGCACCGCCTGAGGCAGCGAGGACGCGGATGGACACCCCGGCCGCCGACCACTGGACCGGCCGCTACCTGGACGAGCTGCGCACCCAGCGCAAGCTCTCCAGCCACACCATCGCCGCCTATGCGCGCGACCTCGGCGATTTATCCCGCCTGGCCGGTCACAGCGACTGGCCAACACTGACCCACTTCGACATCCGCCGCTTTGCCGCCCGGCTGCACGCCGACGGCCAGAGCCCGACCTCGATCGCGCGCAAGCTGTCCGGCTGGCGCGGTTTTTATGGCTGGCTGGCCCAGCAGACGGCGCTGGCCGCCAATCCGGCCGACGGCGTGCGCGCGCCGCGCCGCGCCAAGCGCCTGCCGAAAGCCCTCGCCGTCGACGATGCCGTGCGCCTGATGGAAGCGAACCGCGGCGGCCATCCGGAGCCGGCCGAGCTGTGCGACCGCGCCATGTTCGAACTGCTGTACTCGAGCGGCCTGCGGGTGTCCGAACTGACCGGCCTCGACACCGGCTTCGTGCCGGCCAGGGATGGCGCCCCCGCCTCGCTCGGCTGGCTGGAACTGGCGGCCCGCGAAGTGGTCGTCACCGGCAAGGGCAACAAGATGCGCCGGGTGCCGGTGGGCGGGCCGGCGCTGGAAGCGATCCAGGCCTGGCTGGCGGTGCGTCCGCCCAGCAGCGACGGCAGCCATGCACTGTTCCTGTCGGCGCGCGGCGCCCGCGTCAGCGCGCGCGTGGTGCAGCACCGCCTGAAGGCGCATGCGATCAAGGCCGGGCTGCCGGTCCACGTCCACCCGCACGTGCTGCGCCATTCCTTCGCCTCGCACCTGCTGCAGTCCTCGGGCGACCTGCGCGCGGTCCAGGAACTGCTGGGCCACGCCAGCATCACCTCGACCCAGATCTACACCTCGCTCGACTTCCAGCATTTGGCCGCCGTGTACGACAAAGCCCATCCGCGCGCCAAGACCAAGTCATAGATCAAATGAACAGCAGCGCACGCGATTGCGGTCGGTGGTGACAATCCGTAAATTCCGGCATAATCCCCCGATTCTCGGCGGGCGACCGGCCCACATTGATCGGATAGCGAAATATGGAATTGATTCCCAGCACCATCCTCACCGGCTTTCTCGGCGCCGGCAAAACCACGCTGCTCAACCGCATCCTGCAGGAAAACCACGGTCTGCGCATTGCCGTCATCGAAAACGAGTTTGGCCAGGAAAACATCGACAACGAGATCCTGGTCCAGGATTCGGGCGAGCAGATCGTCGAAATGAACAATGGCTGCATCTGCTGCACCGTGCGTGGCGACCTGATCGTGGCCCTGGGTAACCTGGCCCGCAAGCGCGAAGCCGGCGAGCTGCAGTTCGACCGCGTGGTCATCGAAACCACCGGCCTGGCGAATCCGGGCCCGGTGGCCCAGACCTTCTTCGTCGACGAAGAAGTTGGCGCTCACTATCTCCTTGACGCCGTGGTCACGGTGGTCGACGCGCGCCATGGCATGGACCAGCTGGACCGTCACGAGGAAGCCCAGCGCCAGGTGGGCTTTGCCGACAAGATCCTGATGTCCAAGACCGACCTCGTCGACGCCGCGGCGCTCGAGGAACTGAAGGCGCGCATCCGCCGCATCAACCCGCGCGCACCGATCTCGACCTCCGACTTCGGCCGTGCCCCGATTCAGGAGGTGCTGGACCTGCGCGGCTTCAACCTGAACGACAAGCTCGAGCTCGACCCGGCCTTCCTGACCGCCGACGAGGCCCACGATCACGATCACGGCCATGACCACGATCACGAGCACGTGCACACCGAAGCCTGCGATCACAGCCATGACCACCACCATGGCCACCACAGCGACGACATCGCCGCTTTCGTGTTCAAGAGCGAGCGCGCCTTCGATCCGGAACGCCTCGACCAGTTCCTCGGCAGCATGGTGCAGGTGTTCGGCCCGAACATGCTGCGTTACAAGGGCGTGCTGTCGATGGCCGGCGCGGAGCGCAAGGTCGTATTCCAAGGCGTGCATCAAATCATGGGCAGCGACCTGGGTGCAAAGTGGGGCGATCAGGAAGCGCGCGCAAGCAAAATGGTGTTTATTGGTAAAAATTTACCAAAAGATGTGTTTATCCGCGGATTAGAACAATGTTTGGTATAAACTACTCCGGTTCTATATTGCACGTCAGGCAGCGCGAGCGTGCAAACCGGTAGTTGAACGACTGAACAAGGCGGGGCTCCGGGCCCGCCGTCACGGCAGCGAATCAGCGCGCACACGGCAACAAGAGTAGGCGCTGAGTAAGCTGATAAAATGGAAACTCTGTCGTATCAAAGGTATCATGACTAAAACAACGAAACCGAACACCGCGGCGCAGCCCGAAGAACGTCTCCTGACGGAAGAAGAGATTCGGGCGATGAGCGACGACGATTACATGAACCCGGCCCAGCTGGCGTTCTTCAAGAACCGTCTGCAGGAGCTCGAGAAGGAATTGCTGAAGAACGCCGGCGAGACGACCGAGCACCTGCGCGAAACCGTCCTGGTGCCGGATCCGGCCGACCGTGCGACCATCGAGGAAGAGCACGCCCTCGAACTGCGCACCCGCGACCGCGAACGCAAGCTGCTGAAGAAAGTGCAGCAGTCGCTGGCCGCCATCGAAGCCGGCGAATACGGCTGGTGCGACGAAACCGGCGAGCCGATCGGCGTTGCCCGCCTGATCGCCCGTCCGACCGCGACGCTGTCGCTGGAAGCCCAGCAACGCCGCGAGCTGAAGCAGAAACTCTACGGCGACTGAACCGTGGTAAGTGTCACCGAAAAAAGCATGCGTTCCCCGCATGCTTTTTTTATTTGGGCGCCAAATAAATTGCCCATGGGATACACTAGCGTCGGCCTGCCTGTCGATTGACGCAGCTCAGGCGTGCGCGCCTCGCAGCGCGGGCCGCCGTGCTACTGTCTCGACCGGTGAAAACGGTAGACAAGGACCGACGTGGGACTCTTTTCTTTCCTCAAGAAGAAGAACGATGCGCCCGAGGCGCGGGCCGGCGCACGCCCACGCGCCGCCTTGCGCCCCACGATGCCGGACCCCGCCAGCGCGTTCGCGCCGACCACCCGCATGCCGCTCGACACCGAGGCGGAACGCGAGCGCCAGCGCGAGATCGCGCGCGCCACCGCCGCCAAGATCGACGAGATCGAGCTGCAAATGACCTCCGACATCTTCGACGACGAGGGCTGGGCCGGCAACCGGCGCGCGCCGGCCGCCGCGTCCAGCGTCGCTGCGGGCGCCGCCGGCGCCCCGCTGCTCGACCTGAACACGGCCGACCTGCTGGTCGAGGAAGGCATGCCCGACGCCGCCGCGGCGCCGTCCAGCGCGCCGGCGGTCGAGGAAGCCGCCATCCTCTACGCCAACGGCCAGCTTGACGCGGCCGAGGCGGCGCTGCGCGCCTGTCTGGACAGCGAGTGCCGCAGCGAGCGCCAGCCCTGGTGGATGCTGTTCGACCTGTACCAGGCCGCCGGCAACGAAGCGGCCTTCGAGAGCATTGCGATCGACTACGCCAGCCACTTCGAAACCTCGCCGCCGGCCTATGCCCCGCTCGCCGCGCAGTCGGCCCATCGCCCCTTCTCCGGCGTGACTCCGACCGCCACCCTGTCCGGCCGGCTCGACGCCAGCGCAAGCACCCAGTTGGCGCGTGTGCTGGCCGCCAACCTGCCGATCGTGCGACTGGAATTCAGCACCATCGCCTCCGCCGCGCCGGACGGCTGCGCGGCCTTGCTGGCAGCGCTGCAGACCCTGCGCCGCGGCGGGCGCGAACTGGTGGTGGCCGGCGCCGACCACCTGGTGGCGGTGCTGCGCCCGATGCTGGCGATCGGCGACCGCAACGCCGGCGAGGCGCCCTGGCTGCTGCTGCTCGAACTGCTGCTCCTGATGAACCGCGAGAAGGATTTCGAAGAGACCGCGATGGACTATTGCGTCACCTTCGAGGTTTCGCCGCCTTCGTTCGAGGCGCCGGCGCGGGCCGCCCTCAGCGTCGGCGCCAGCGCGGGCCTGGATGCCGCCGCCGGCGACCGCTTCCTGCTGCCGGGGGTGATCGAGGGCGACAGCACGGCGCTGTTGAACGCGATCGACGCCTATGCGGGCCAGCACGCCGCCCTGGTGCTGGACTGCTCGCGCCTGGCGCGCATCGACTATGCGGCGGCGATGGCGCTGGGCGGCAAATTGCGCCAGCTGGCCAATGCCGATGGCGCCGACCTCGAAGAAGACAAGCGCAGCATCGAACTGCGCGACCTGAACCACCTCGCCGCCGCCCTCCTGCGACTGCTGGGCGCCGGCGAGCACGCCCGTCTGTACGCACACAAGTATTAATCGCCGGAAGCCTCGAAAACCGTAGCGCGCATCGCAGGCCAAAGATCCGGCGCGCAGCAGGTTTGCGAGACTCTGCTGTTTGTTCTTGCAATATCGTGAATGGTCCCCAAGTTCGGTGAGCAATCAAACCACGAGGCAACTATGGAACAATTTCACGGCACAACCATTGTGAGCGTGCGGCGCGGCGAACAGGTCGCGCTCGGCGGCGACGGCCAGGTCACCCTGGGCAATGTCGTCATGAAGGGCTCGGCACGCAAGGTGCGCAAGCTGTACCAGGGCAAGGTGTTGTGCGGCTTTGCCGGCGGCACCGCGGACGCCTTCACCCTGCTCGACCGCTTCGAGGCCAAACTGGAAAAACACCAGGGCAACCTGCTGCGCGCCTCGGTCGAGCTGGCCAAGGACTGGCGCACCGACCGCATCCTGCGCCGCCTGGAAGCGATGCTGCTGGTGGCGGACCGCGAAAAGACCCTGATCATCACCGGCAACGGCGACGTGCTCGAACCCGAGGACGGCATCGGCGCGATCGGCTCGGGCGGCGTGTACGCGCAGTCGGCCGCCAAGGCCCTGCAGGAAAACACCGATATGCCGCCGGCGGAAGTCGTCAAGAAGGCGCTCACCATCGCCGGCGAGCTGTGCATCTATACGAACATGTCCCACATCGTCGAGACGCTGTAATGAACAATCACTTGAACACGAACATGAGCATGACCCCTTCCGAGATCGTTTCGGAACTCGACAAGCACGTGGTCGGCCAGGGCAAGGCCAAGCGCGCGGTGGCGATCGCCCTGCGTAACCGCTGGCGCCGCCAGCAGGTGGGAGAGCCCCTGCGCCACGAGATCACGCCGAAGAACATCCTCATGATCGGCCCGACCGGCGTCGGTAAAACCGAGATCGCACGCCGCCTGGCCAGGCTGGCCGATGCGCCCTTCATCAAGGTCGAGGCGACCAAGTTCACCGAGGTCGGCTACGTCGGCCGCGACGTCGACACCATCATCCGCGACCTGATCGACATCGGCGTCAAGCAGACCCGCGCCAGCGAGATGCAGAAGAACCGCCAGCGCGCCGAGGACGCCGCCGAGGACCGCGTGATCGACATCCTGGTGCCGCCGGCGCGCGATTTCGGCTTCAACGTCGCCAGCACCGATGCCAAGGACGGCGACACCACCCGCCAGACCTTCCGCAAGCGCCTGCGCGAAGGCGCGCTCGACGACAAGGAAGTCGAGATCGAGGTGGCCGAGGCAGCGCCCCAGGTCGACATCATGGCGCCGCCGGGCATGGAAGAAATGACGGAGCAGATCAAGTCGATGTTCGCCGGCGTCGGCGCGGCCCGCAAGAAGCCGCGCAAGATGAAGATCAAGGATGCGATGAAGATCCTGATCGACGAGGAAGCGGCGAAACTCGTCAACGAAGACGAAATGAAGCAGAAGGCGATCCAGAACGTCGAGCAGAACGGCATCGTGTTCCTGGACGAGGTCGACAAGATCGCCTCGCGTTCCGAACACGGCGGCGCCGAGGTTTCGCGCGCCGGCGTGCAGCGCGACCTGCTGCCGCTGGTCGAGGGCACCACCGTGAACACGAAATACGGCATGATCAAGACCGACCACATCCTGTTCATCGCCTCGGGCGCGTTTCACCTGTCGAAGCCGTCGGACCTGATCCCGGAACTGCAGGGCCGCTTCCCGATCCGCGTCGAACTGGAAGCGCTGTCGGTGGAAGATTTTAAGAGCATCCTGACCTCGACCGACGCCAGCCTGACCAAGCAGTACGAGGCCTTGCTGGAAACCGAGGGCGTGAAGCTGGAATTCGCGCCGGAAGGCATTCATCGCCTGGCCGAGATCGCATACTCTGTCAACGAGCGCACCGAGAACATCGGCGCGCGCCGCCTGTACACGGTGATGGAAAAGCTGCTCGAAGAGATCTCGTACTCGGCCACCGACAAGTCGGGCCAGACCCTGGTCATCGATGCGGCCTACGTCAACGAGCGGCTGGATGCGCTGGCGGTCAACGAAGACCTGTCGCGCTATGTCCTGTAACTGAGCAAAAGGAGGCGAAGATGGCGAACAAGGCATTGGCAACCCGGCAGAAGATGATGCTGCGCGTCGAACCGGCGCCGCCGCTCAAGCCGCGCAATCCCTTCGCCGGCTTCGCCAAGGCGCGCGCCGCCGGCTCGCACACCAAGCCGGTCGCCAGCGAGCGGCAAGCCGCCAAGCGTGCGCTGAAGAAGGCCAAGCTGACGCCGGACGACGAGTAAGCGGCAGCACCTCCATCGACGCCGGCCCATGCCGGCGTTTTTTTTCACGCTTTTTTCATTGAACGCCGCCCTCTTCTTCGGTACATTTCTTACTGTCGAGTCAACGAGGCACACGAACCCATGAGCTCCCCGGACATGGTGCTGGACGTCCTGCGCGCCGAGCTGCGCGCCGCCGGCATTACCTACAAGATGCTGGCCGACCGCATCGCCATGAGCGAATCCAGCATCAAGCGCATGTTTGGCCAGAAGGACATGACCCTGTCGCGCCTGGCGCAGATCTGCCAGGCGGCCGGCGTCAACCTGGAAGACGTGCTGCGCCGCGCGGCCGACGCCCGCCCCCAGGCCGATACCCTCACCTTGCCCCAGGAAACCTCGCTGGTCGCGAATCCGCGCCTGCTGCTGATCGCGATCTGCTGCCTCGGGCACTGGAGCCTGGAACAGATCGTCGAAACCTACCGCCTGACGGAACCGGAATGCATCGGCCTGCTGGCAGAACTGGACCGGCTCGGCCTGATCGAGCTCAAGCCGCTGAACCGCTACACCCTGCGCGTGTCGAACGCCTTCCGCTGGCTGCCGGACGGTCCGGTGCAGCGCTTCTTCCGCGAAAACGTGGTGGGGGATTATTTCGACGGCCGCTTCGACGGCCCGGGAGAAGCGCTGATGTGCCTGCCGGCGCGGCTGTCCCTGGCGAGTGCCGGAGAATTGACGGAGAAGATCTACCAGCTGGCCGCGGAACTGGCGCGGCTGCACCGCAACGACCGCCGTTTGCCGCCGGGTGACCGCGACGGTTTTACCCTGCTGGTCGGGTTCCGGTCCTGGGAATTTTCGGCGTTCACGGCATTGCGCCGCTGAGAAAGCTTACTGGGTGCTTGGCGCCTGGCCGCTGACCGGGCTGCCGACTGCGCGCGTTGCCGGCGGCATTTGCACCGGCGGCGGCGCCGGGTTGTTGGCGGAAGGATTGTTCGGGTTGTTCTGGTTGTTGGGATTGACGTTGCTCGGCACGGCGATGTTCGGCGTGGCCGGCGGCGGCGCGTCATGCTGGCCGACGTCGCCCGGCGAGGCGAATTCCTGAGGCTGCTGCGGCTGCTGCGGCACCGCGCCCGGCGACATCGGCGGCTCCGGCACCGTGGCGCCCGGCGCCAGGTTGGCCGGCATCGCGGCCGCGGCCGGGTTGTTCTGCATGGCGCCGCCCATCGGCGCGGCCGGCTTGGTGTCCGCCGCCAGATCGAGCCGTTTCATGACGCCGCCGTCGGACAGCATCACGTAGCGCGGATGCACTTCGGCCAGGGTAATGCCCGGCACCAGTTCCTTGCCTACCCGCAGCGCCTTCGGCGGCGAACCCTCGGCCACGATGATCGCCACGCTCTCGCCGCCGGCGGCGACGATGCCGGTCAGCTGGTAATTGGTGGCGCTGGCCGTGGAGATCTGACCGCCGAACAGAGTCGCGGCGGCATCGATCGACGGGTCGGGCATGCTGGTATGCGGCACCGCGGCGAGCGGACGCTGCGGCGGCTGGTAGAGCTGCAGGATCCAGTACGCGAGCGAGGCCGCCAGCAGGATCACGCCGAGCAAACTCATTAATATGGGCAAACGCTTGTTCATCAGTGTCCTTCAGCGCACCAACTGGTTGATTTCAATGATCGGCATCAGCACCGCCAGCACGATCAGCAGCACGACCAGGCCCATGGCCAGGATCAGCACCGGCTCGAGCAGGCCGGCGATGGTTAGCGCACGGCGCTCCAGGTCGGCCTGCTGGGCATCGGCGGCGCGCTCCAGCATGGCCGGCAGTTCGCCGGTGATCTCGCCGGCGCGGATCATGTGCACCAGCATCGGCGGAAAATATTTTTGCACCGACAGCGCCCGCGCCAGGCTCGCGCCCTCGCGCACGCTGGCGGTCGCATCCTCGACCAGCCCCTTCATGGCGACGTTCGACAGCGTATCGCGGCTGGTTTCCAGTGCGCGCAGGATCGGCACGCCGGAACCGGTGGTGATCGCCAGCGTGCTGGCGAAGCGCGCCGTGTTCAGGCTGCGTTCGAAGCGGCCGTAGACCGGCGCATCCAGCAGCCAGGCATGCCAGCGCAGTTTCAGCGCGTGATTGCGCAGCGCCCGCCGCCACATGATCCAGGCGCCGACGATCGCCAATCCGACATAGATGCCATAAGCGCGCGTAAAGTTCGACACGCCGAGCATCATGATGGTCAGGAAAGGCAGCTTCTGCTTGGTATTCGCGAACACCGAGACGATCTGCGGCACCACGTAGGTCAGCAGGAAGATCACGATGGCGAACGCGACCACGGTGACGATGGCCGGATAGGTGAACGCCAGGCGCACCCGCGACACCAGCGCGTTGCGGCGCTCGATGTAGTCGGCCAGGCGCGCCAGCACCCGCGCCAGCTGGCCGATCTGTTCGCCGGACGAGACCAGCGCCCGGTAGATGTCGGCGAAATCGCGCGGATGGCGCGACAGCGCGCTGGAGAAGGACGAGCCGCCCATCACTTCGGAACGGATCGAGGCGATCAGGTCGCGCATGTAGGCGCGCTCGGCCTGTTCCAGCAGGGCCGTGAAGGCCTGCTCGAGCGGTAGTCCGGCTTCCAGCAGGCTGGCCAGCTGGCGCGTGAACAGGGCCAGCTCGACCTG
>CAJYXO010000258.1 GCA_913778765.1 uncultured Massilia sp.
TGACCCGCGAGACGTCCAGCAGGTCGTCGACCAGGTGGCGCATGTGGGCGACCTGGCGCGCGACGATCTCGCTGATCTGCTTCACGCGCGGCTCGCCCGCATAGGCGATGCGCAGCATGTCGGCGGCACTGCCGATCGGCGCCAGCGGGTTGCGCAGCTCGTGCGCCAGCATCGCCAGGAACTCGTCCTTGCGGCGGTCGGCCAGCTGCAGCGCTTCCTCGGCGTGCTTGCGCTCGGTGATGTCGATGGCGATGGCATGCACCACGGTCCTGCGGCCGTCCGGGCCCAGGCCGAGGCGGCCGCGGATGTCGATCCAGATCCAGCGGCCGTCGTCGGCACGGCGGATGCGCAAGGTGGCGTGGTAGGCGCCGCCGGCGCCGTCCTGGCTGATGGCCTGGGCGACGGTCTCCCGCAGCGCCGCGCTGTCGTCGGGGTGGACCAGCTCCCACAGCTCGGCGACGTTGTTCCACTGCTTGCCGAACACGCTGTGCAGGTTGGCCGAAAAGCTGACCGTGCCCTGCACCGGATCGCGCTCCCACACCGCCATGCGCGCCGCCACCAGGCCTTGCTGGAGGCGCTCCTCGCTGTAGCGCACCGCGCGCTCGGCCTCCTCCAACTGGCTGACGTCGGTGCAGGTGCCGAACCACTGGATGATGCGGCCGCCGGCGTCGCGCAGCGGCGCGATCGAGCAGAAGAAGCTGCGGTACTGCCCGCTCGCATCGCGCAGCGGGAAGGTCATCTGGTCGGGCAGGCCGCTGACCACGGCCTGCTGCCAGCGCCGCATCACCTCGGGCAGGCTGGCCGGGTCGTGCAGCTTCTTCCAGTCCTCCACCGAGACTTCGCCCGGCGCCGCGCCGGCGAATTCGTACCAGCGGTCGTTGAACCAGACGATGTTGCCTTCCGGGTCGGCCATCCACACCATCTGCGGAATATTATTCGAGAGCTGGAGGAAGCGGCGCCGTTCCGCCTCCAGGTGGACGTGCTGTTCGTACAGCCGGTCGAGCATGCGGTTGATGGCGCCGGCCAGGCTGACCACTTCGCGGCTGCCGGCCAGCGGCGCGCGGCGCTCGCTGATGCCGGCATTGCCCAGGCTGGCGGAAAAGGCTTCCAGGCCGCGCAGTTCGCGCGTCAGGTTCAGCGCCAGGCGCTGCGCCAGCAGGAACACCAGCAGCGCAAGCAGCGCCGTGGCGGCTGCGATCGGCAGGTATTGCGGCGCCGTCGTGCCGAGCGGCGCGGACAGCCGGCGTTCGTCCTCGCGCAGCACCAGGCCCAGGCGGGCCAGGCTGGGCGGCAGCGGCACGCGCGCGCCGATCTCGTGCGCCTGCGCCGGCTGCGTGCCGGCCGGGCCGAGCACGGCCCAGGGCGCCGGCTTCAGGTCGGCCAGCCGGATCTTGTACATCAGCGCCCCTTCGGGCGTGCGGGTGCGCGAGTAGCGCAGCAGATAGACGCCGAGCAGTTGGCCGTCCTGCAGCGTGGCGCCTTCCACGCCGCTGGCGAGCCGCGTGCGCAGCCAGGCCAGCTCGCGTTCGCCGAAGGCGGCGCCGTTGTCGGCGATCGCCGCGCCCTCGAAGTCGGTGAACAGCACCTGCACCGGAATGCCGTTCATCTGGCGCAAGCCGTGCAGGAAAGGCGCCAGGTAGGTTTCCTTGCCGGCGCTGTCGACCAGGGCATTCGCCAGGATCGGGCTGGCCGCGACTTCCGCCAGGCGGCCCGTCAGCGCCTCGAGGTTGCGGCCGACGGTGGTGGCGTGGAAGCTCACCTCGCGCTGCTGCAGCAGGTCGTTGGCGCGTTCGCGCTGGCGGTCTATCAGCCAGAACGAGACGATCGAGATCAGCAGCATGGCGGCCGCGGTCAGGATCGCGGCGGCGATCGCGAAGCGACGCGACAGGCCGGTGTGCGCGGTGGCGGAAGGAGAAGCGGGCGCCATCCTCACTCCGGCGCCGGCACCAGCGCGCCGTCGGCGCGGTAGCGCGCCATCAGCAGCTCGCCAGGACCCAGCGCCTCGTGGCGGGCCGGGGTGAACGGCGGCGCATAGCGCTTGATCAGGCCCTGCCAGGCGGGCAGCTTCTCCAACGCGTCGCGGACCTGGCGGCGGTCGGTGCTGCCGGCGCGCTCGATGGCCTGCGCCAGGATGTGGGTCAGGTCATAGGCGTGGGCCACGCCCACCGGGCCGTCGATGTCTTCGATGCGCCTGACCTTCGAGACTTTCGCGGCGCTGGCCAGGAAGCGTCGCACCCGCGCCGGGTCGGCCTGCCAGAAGCTGAAGGTCTGGATCACGGAAAAGTCGACCTGCTGCAGCGCAGGCCCGGCCTGCTTGACGAATTCGCCGCCGGTCACGCCCCAGTGGCTGAGGATCGGCAGCCGCTCGGCCCTGGGCAGCGCCGCTACCTCGCGCACCAGCACCGCGGCTTCGTCGTCGTTCGCGACCAGCACGATGGCCTGGGCGCCGGCCGCGCGCAGCTGGCGGTATTTGGCGATCAGCGAGGTGTCGCGCCAGTTGTACCAGGAGGTGCCGACGATCCGCATGCCGGAACCGAGGGTCACCGCCTGTTCCGCCGCCTCGGCGTTGCTGCGGCCCCAGGAGGTGTTGGTCAGCAGCAGGCCGACCCGGTCGAGATGGCGTCGGTGCGCCGACTGCAGCAGCCGCGGCATCGCCAGCGAATCGCGCAGCGACAGGCGATAGACGTAGTTCGGCCGCATGCCGTTGTCGACGATGGCGTCGGCCGACGACCATGGCGCCATGAACAGGGTGCGGGTCGACTTCAGGACCGGCAGCTCCTCGATGACGACGGGGCTGAAGCGCCCGCCGAACACGGCCACCAGTCCGGGCGTGCGCGCGAATTCCTGGATGTTGCGGATGCCGCGCGCCGGAATCGAGCGGTGATCCTTCGTCACCAGCGCGAGCGGCCGCCCGCCCAGCACGCCGCCAGCGGCATTGATTTCAGCGATGGCGGTGCGCATGCCCAGTTCGACCGCCTGCGCCGAGGTGCTGTTGTCCAGCCCGAATTCGCCGTCGAGTCCGAGCAGGACGGGCTGGGGCGCGGCTGCCCGCGCCAGTCCGCCGAGCAGGAGCAGGCAGGCGCCTGCGGCACGCAGGCGGTGGAGTAAACGGTGCTGCGGGGCTGGCGGACTCACTGGCTGAAATCGCTATGAAGATAATCACGCATTGTAACTTTTTTGTGGCATGCACACGGTTTATTGACAATAAGAAATATCCCAGCAGAGGGAGAAAAAGTATTGCCTCAGCTTCCTCACCGCGCTGCTGAGCGGCGTGGCCATCGTCGTCGGCGTGACCGGCCTGGCCAAGCTCGGCGCCACCAACGCCTCGCTGCAGACCGTCCACAACGAACGCCTGGTGGCGCTGGCCGATCTCAGCCGCGTGCCGACCCTGATGCAGCAGAACCAGAGCACGCTGCTGCGCGCGGCGCTGGAGGGCGGCGACAGCAGCGCCGCGGTCACGGACGTCGAAGGCCGCATCCAGCAGATTTCCAGCCTTCATCGACAGCAGCACCCAGTTCGTCGAACTGGGACTGAAGCCGACCATCGCGGCCCTGCGCGCCGGCCCAAAAGAACATGCAGACCCTGATCCAGCTGCAGATCGACGTCGCCAAAAGGGAATACGCCGCGGCGCTGACCCGCTACGAACATGCGCGCATCGCGACGGGCAACCAGGACCTGTCGAGCCGCACCGAGCAGCAGGCCAGCTCGCTCGAAGAAACCGCCGCCTCGATGGAAGAACTGACCTCGACGGTCAAGCAGAATGCCGACAACGCGCGTCAGGCCAACCTGCTGGCGCAAGCCGCGTCGAGCGTCGCCGACGGCAGCCGCCTGGTCGAACAGGCCGGCGCAACCATGCGCGACGTCGTGGGCAGCGTGTTCAGGCCCGGGCAAGGGACGTCGCGGCTGCCGGCACTGATCGCCTGAATGACTTCGCGCGCAGGCGGGAATCCAGGTTCGTCGCGCACCGGTTGGCGTATGCTACGGGCCAGGCACGCAAACTTGGGTTCCCGCCTCCGCGGGAACGACGTTCTGGTGCCGCGTTCGCGTGCATATGCAAAAACGCCTCATCCTCCTCGGCCTCATCCTGCTCGCCGCCGGCCTGGCCTGGCCCTGGCTGCGCCGCCTGGCGCTGGGCCGCCTGCCCGGCGACATCCATATCGTTCGCGAAGGTTTCTCCTTCAACTTCCCCATCGTCACCTGCCTCGTCATCTCGGTGGTCGTCTCGCTCATCCTCTGGCTGTTCCGCCGCTGAATCCTGCTGGCGCACGCGCGTGTCAAAAAAATGACGCGCGTGTTCGCGATAGCAAGATTTGACAAACATGGCCAGGAAATCAACGACACAATGCGCCCCATACGAAGAAGAGGTTGATCCACAATTTATGGGAGATGACATGAACGAGGCTAAGGCAGGCAAGGCGGTCGCGCGCACCGCGATCGCAAGCGCGGTATCGGTACTGGTGATGGGCATGGCGCAGGCGCAGGAGGCGCCGGTGATTGAGGCGCAGACGGTGATCGTGACCGGCGTGCGCGCCGCGCTCGAGCAGTCGCTGCGCCAGAAGCGCAACGCCGATTCGGTGGTCGAAGTGGTGACCGCCGAGGACATCGGCAAGATGCCCGACAAGAACGTGGCCGATGCGATCCAGCGCCTGCCGGGCGTGAACACGCAGTCGTCGGCGGGCGGCGAGGGCGGCTTCGGCGAGAACGACCGCGTCAGCCTGCGCGGCACCAGCCCCAGCCTGCAGCAGACCCTGTTCAACGGCCACGCGATCAGCACCGGCGACTGGTTCGTGCTGAACCAGATCGGCGGCAACGTCGGCCGTTCCAGCAGCTTCTCGCTGCTGCCGTCGGAGCTGGTCGGCTCGATCGTCGTGCAGAAGAGCGCCACCGCCGACCTGGTCGAAGGCGGCGTCTCCGGCGCGATCAACGTGATCACCCGCCGTCCGCTCGACTTCAGGCAGCCGCTCACCGTCGAAGCCTCGGTGCAGGCCAACTACAACGACCTGTCGAAGAAGACCGAGCCGCAACTGTCGGCGCTGGTGAGCTGGAAGAACGCGCAGAACAACTTCGGCGTGCTGCTGCAAGGCTTCAGCGAGAAGCAGAGCGTGCGCCGCGACGGCCAGGAAGTGCTGGGCTACACGCCGATCAGCGCGACCAGCGCCGCCGCCATCGCCAATCCCTCGCTGGCCGGCGTGGCCGTGCCGACCTTCATCGGCGCCGCGCTGTTCGAACAGAAGAAGAAGCGCGAAGGCGGCGCCTTCGACATCGAAGCGAAACCCTCGCGCGACGTCGGCATCGACCTGAACGGCTTCTATTCGAAACTCCAGGCGCCGCACCAGAACACCAACTGGCTGGCGGCGCCGGCCAACTCGATCAACAGCAGCGGCCTGATTCCGCAAAACCCGGTGATCCGCAACGGCACGCTGGTCGGCGCCGGCTTCGTCAGCAATTCCGGTGAGGTCGACAACATCTACCGCCCGAACGCCGGCGGCGAGTCCTGGTACCTCGACCTGAACGGGCGCTTGCGCGCCACCGAAGACCTGAGCTTCACGGGCCGCGTCGGCAAGACCCACGGCGTCGGCTACGACCGCGACGACGTCTATTACCAGAACAACGTCGACGGCGGCATGGTGTACGCCCTGAACGGCCTGACCCCGGCCACCGTCAGCTACCCCGGCGGGAACACCGCGAAGCCCGGCTCCACGGCCTGGGCCGGCGGCGGCGAGGCGCAGTCGGTGGACCAGGAAAAGTACGGCCAGATCGACGGCGAATTCCGCGTCCGCGACAATCACTGGATGAGCGCGATCCGCTTCGGCGCCCGCTTCACGGACCACAAGCGCACCGCCGAGCACCCGCTCGAAACCCGTCCGGGTCCGAACGGCTTCAGCAACCCGGGGCCGGTGTGGAACGGCACGATGTATCCGGGCGACTTCGGCAACGACCTGGGCGGCAGCGTCTTCAACGGCTACTTCAAGTACGACGGTTCGGCCCTCGGCGCCTGGGGCGCGGTGCCGGGCAACCGCCTGCTCGACTACACGCTGCGCCACAACTGGCTGGACGAATTCAAGGTCGGCGAGAAGACCGCGGCCCTGTACGGCATGGCGGAATTCGGCGGCGACGGCTGGAGCGGCAACGCCGGCCTGCGCGCGGTCCAGACCCGCCAGACCACGGTCGTGAACCTGCCGGGCGGCGCGAATCCGATCACCGGTTCGGCCTTCGGTCCCTACACCCCGACCACCTTCGAGCGTACCTACCGCGACTACCTGCCGAGCGTGAACCTGAAGTTCGACGTGCGCCCCGACCTGGTGGTGCGCGGCGCGATCGCCAAGACCGTCGCGCGTCCGGACTACAGCGCGCTGGGCGGCTCGGTCTCGCTGAACGACGACGCCCTGTCCGGCAGCGGCGGCAACGTCAACCTGGACCCGGTGCGTTCGACCAACTACGACCTCTCGGCCGAATGGTATTTCGCGCCCAAGGCGATGCTGTCGGCCGGCCTGTTCTACATGGACTTCGGCTCCATCGTGGCCCAGGGCACCAGCACCGGCAGCTATTACAACAACAAGCGCGGCGTGTTTACCGACTACCAGATCACGTCGCCGTACAACACCGGCGCCAAGAACAAGGGCGTGGAACTGAGCTGGCAGCAGCCGCTGATGAACAACTTCGGCTTCCTGGCCAACTACACCTACGCCGACGGCGAACTGGATGACGGCGGCGAGATGCTGAACTCCTCGAAGAACACGTACAACCTGACCGGCTTCTACGAGAACGAACGCTTCAGCGCGCGCCTGGCCTACAGCTACCGCTCGGCGTACAAGGCCGGCGTGGACCGCGGCGCCAGCCAGCACGTCGACAGCATGCCTTCGCTGGCGGCTTCGGTGAACGTCAAGCTGACCGAGCACCTGACGCTGACCTTCGACGCGCTGAATCTCACCAACGAGACGATCAAGATGTACGCGGAGAACAAGGACCGCCCGCGCGCCTTCTACTCGAACGGCCGCACCTTCTACCTCGGCCTGCGCGGCAAGCTGTAATTCCATGGAAGTCGTGGGTATCACCTGGGAATGCCTGTCCAACCTGGTGGGAGAAGAAGCCTTCTCCGCCAGGATGGCGCTGCGCAACCTGTCGAACGGGCCGATCGCGGCGGGGTGGGAGATCTGGTTCAACACCTGCCGCCGCGTGCTGGCGAACACGGTCGAAGCGGGTTACCGCATCGACCACATCAACGGCGACCTGTTCCGCTTGCGCTCCCTGAGCGATGCGGACTGGTTGCCCGGCCAGGCGCTCGAGATCCACTACGTGGCGCAGTTCTGGGCCATCAGCGTGACCGATGCGCCTCTCGGTTTCTACCTGGTCGAAGCCAGCGGCAAGGTGACCGACCTCGGCGACCCCGAGATCCGGCCCTTCGAACGCGCCGAGCAGCTGCACCGGCATGCGCGCGACCTGCTGCCGCCTTGCGATGCCAAGCGCCGCTACCTGGAGAACGCCGGCCTGCGCCTGCTGCCCGCCGGGGAAGTCGGCCGCGTCACGCCGCAGCCGCTGCAGGCGGAATTCGGTGACGGACGTTGCGCCATCTCGAGCGCCGCCGATGTGATCGCCGGTCCGGCGCTGGCGGGCGAAGCAGCCTTCCTGCGTACCCTGCTGGCGGATCTGCCGGCGGTGCGCGAGGAAGCGCGTATCGTCCTCGACATCGGCGTGGTCGATGCCGAAGGGCCGGAAGCATATGCGCTCGACATCGGACCGAACTCGGTGCGCCTGCGCGGCGCCAGCGCCCACGGGGTCTTCAACGGCATCCAGACCCTGGCCCAGCTGCTGGAGCCCGACGGTTCGCTGCCCTGCGGCCGGGTGCTGGATGCGCCGCGCTTCGGCTACCGCGGCATGATGCTGGACGTGGCGCGCCACTTCTCGTCCAAGGAAACGGTGCTGCGCCTGCTCGACTGCATGGCCTGCTACAAGCTGAACAAGCTGCACCTGCACCTGACCGACGACGAAGGCTGGCGCTTGCAGATCGATGCGCTGCCGGAGCTGACCGAGATCGGTTCGAAACGGGGGCGGGCGACCGACGACCAGGGTTTGCCGCCGTCCTTCGGTTCCGGCGCGACCATCGACGGCTCGGCCGGCACCGGCTACTACGACGCTGCCGATTTCATCGCCATCCTGCGCTATGCGCATGCACGCCACATCGAGGTGATCCCGGAATTCAATATGCCGGGCCATGCGCGGGCCGCGGTGCTGGCGATGCGCGCACGCCACGACCGCCTGCGCGCGCAGGGAGACATCGAAGGCGCGCAGCGCTATCTGCTGAGCGACCCGGACGATGCCTCGGTCTACGAATCGGTGCAGATGTGGCGCGACAACGTGATGTGCATCGCGCTGCCTTCCGTCGACCGCTTTTTCGATACCGTGGTGGCCCACGTGGCGGCCCTCTACCGCGAGGCCGGCGTGCCGCTGCGCGCCGTGCACACGGGCGGCGACGAGGTGCCGCTCGGCGCCTGGCTCGGCTCGCCCCTGTGCCGCAAGCTGATGCGCGAACGCGGCTGGCTTGACGTCGGCCAGCTGCACGCCGACTTCGTCGAGCGCTGCGTGGCGATCCTGGCCAAGCATGGCCTGGCCTTCGCCGGCTGGGAAGAGACGGCGCTGAAGCACGGCGCCGCCACCGCCGAGGGCTGTGCGCCGGCGCAGCACGAGAATACGCAGGCGGTGGAGGGCGCCCCGCTGCCGCTGCCGAAGCCGGCCTTCGACGGCCCCGGCTTCCAGGTCTACGCCTGGAACAATGCCTGGGGCTCGGGCAAGGAGGACGTGGCCTACCGCCTGGCGAACGCCGGCTACGACGTGGTGCTGGCGAATGCCGCCAACCTCTACTTCGACCTGGCCTATGCCAAGGATCCGCAGGAACCGGGCTATTACTGGGCCGGCTTCGTCGAGACCCGTCATGCCTTCGTGTTCTGCCCGCTGGACATGGTTGCCAGCGCCACCGGCGATCCGATGGGGCGCGCGCTGCCGCGCGAGCGCCTGGCCGCGATGGCAACCCTGTCTCCGGAGGGGCGCACGCGCGTCATGGGCCTGCAGGGCCAATTGTGGGGCGAGAACGCCCGCACCCGCGCCCGCGTCGAATACCTGGCCGCGCCGCGCATGCTGGCGCTGGCGGAGCGGGCCTGGGCGCCGGATCCCGGCTGGTGCGGGATCGACGACCCGTCGGCGCGCGCCGCGGCGATCGAAGCCGACTGGAACGAGTTCGCCAACCGCCTCGGCCAGCGCGAGCTGCCGCGCCTCGACCGCGCGCCGCTGGCCTACGGCTACCGCCTGCCGCCGCCCGGCGTGCTGTGCGAAGGCCGGACCGTCCACGCGAATATCGCCCTGCCGGGCCTGGCCCTGCATTACACTCTCGACGGCGGCGAGCCCACTGCAAGCAGCCCGCGTTACACGGGCAAGCTGGAAGCCGGCGCGCAGGACCGGGTGTTCAGGGTGGCCAGTTTCGACACCCGCGGGCGCGCCAGCCGCACCGTCACCATCGCCCTGGAAGCGTAAATGGATAAAGCAGACCCGGTCGTTCTCGCAAGCGCCACCACGCGCCATCCGCTGGCCTGGGTGCCCAGCCTCTACCTGGCGCAGGGCCTGCCGTTCTACAGCGTGGCGCTGGTGGCCGGCCTGATGTTCAAGAGCATGGGCGTGCCCAACGAGCAGATCGCGCGCTGGACCGGCGTGCTCGGCCTGGCCTGGGTCTTCAAGGCGCTGTGGAGTCCTTTCCTGGAACTCTTCCGCAGCAAGAAGCGCATCGTCGTGGTGCTGCAGGTGACGGGCGGGATCGCGCTCGGCGCACTGGCCATGGCGCTGCAGCTGCCGGCCTGGTTCGCGCTGGCGATCGCGCTGCTGGCCGTGGTGTCGCTGGCGTCCAGCACCCACGACATCGCCGCGGACGGGCTGTACATCGCCAGCCTGTCGGCCAGACAGCAGGCGGCGTATGCGGGCTGGCAGGGCGCCTTTTTCAACGGCGCCAAGTTCCTGTCGCTGGGCGGGCTGGTGATCCTGGCCGGCCACCTGGAGCAGCGCATCGGTCCGCAGGCCGCCTGGGCCACCGTGTTCGGCCTGCTGGGCGCCCTGATGGCGGCGCTCGGGTTGTATCACGCCTGGGCGTTGCCAGGACCGCAATTCGCTTCTGCTCCCGCGCAGGCGGCAGGGCAGGCGGCCAGCGTGCGCGCCACCGTCGACGTCCTGGTGGACGTCATCCGCGCCTTCTTCGCCAAGCCCGGCATCTGGCTCGGCATCCTGTTCATCCTGCTGTTCCGCACCGCCGAAGGGCAAGTGCAGACCATCGGCCCGCTGTTCCTGCGCGACGCCAGGGCCCTCGGCGGCATGGGCCTGTCGACCCAGGAAGTGGGCGCCATCTACGGCACCGCCGGCACCGCCGCCTTCCTGGTCGGCAGCATCCTGGGCGGTTATTTCACTTCCTGGATCGGCCTGAAGCGCGCCATGCCCTGGCTGATCCTGGCGATGAACGTGCCGAACCTGGTGTTCTATTACCTCAGCATGGCCCAGCCCGAATCGCTGGGCGCGGTGACGGCCTCGCTGGCGGCCGAGATGTTCGGCTACGGCTTCGGCTTCGTCGGCATGATCCTGTTCATCATGCAGGTGATCGCCAGCGGACCTTATCAGACTGCCCACTATGCGCTCGGCTCCGGCTTCATGCAGCTCGGCTTCGTGCTGTCGAAAGTGGTCAGCGGCGATATCCAGCAGGCGCTGGGCTACCGGCATTTTTTCCTGTGGGTGGTGCTGTCGGCGCTGCCGGTGCTGTTGCTGACCCGCTTCGTGCGTCTCGAACCGGAAAATCCATAGACAGGGCTTGAAATCCTCCTCCTATACTCCACATGGAGTATAGAAGGAGGATATTTCATGAAACTTGTTGAAACGAAACCCAGGTTCCCCGACACCGACAAGGTGACGATCAACCTCGGCCTGGTCGATCTGGCCCAGATGGACCTGCTGGTCGAGGAAGGCTTTTATACCAACCGCACCGACTTCGTGCGCATGGCGATCCGCAAGCAGCTCGAGCTGCATGGCGAGGCGATCCGCCAGACCGTCGTCCGCAAGCGCTACGTGATGGGCTTGCAGCGCTATTCGAAAGCCGAGCTGGAAAAGACGGTCGCCGCCGGCGAACGGCTCGAGATCCACGTGCTCGGCCTCGCTGCCATCGACGACGACGTCTCCCCCGAACTGGCACGCGAAGCCATCGCTTCGCTCCACGTGCTGGGCGCCTTTCTCGCATCCAGTGCCGTCAAGGCGGCGCTGGCCGACCGTATCGAACCATGAAGGAGCCGGTCATGAAACCTTATGAACAATTTGTCGAGAACATCCTCGGCGCCGTGCGCGCCGGCCAGGGCAAGGACCCGGCCGCCACCACCGCGCTGATCCAGGAAGCGCTGCAGAAGGCCGGGCTGATGGGCGCGAACGCGCCGGCCCCGGACTGGATGGCGCGCTTCAAGCCGCAGGGGCCCGGGCAGCACCGCCAGACCGGCGACGCCACGGTATTCGGCCCAGGCGCCTTCCTGCAAGGCAGCTACACGAACGAGGCCGGCACCCGCCGCTACCGCCTGTACGTGCCGTCGCGCCCGAGCGAAGGGCCGCGCCCGCTGGTGGTGATGCTGCACGGCTGCACCCAGGATCCGGGAGATTTCGCCGCCGGCACCAGCATGAACCTGGCCGCCGAGCAGGCCGGCTGCCTGGTGCTGTATCCGGAACAGCCGCTGGACGCCAACCACAACAAATGCTGGAACTGGTTCGAGCAAACGCACCAGCAGCGCGGCGCCGGCGAACCGGCCCTCATCGCCGGCATGACGCAGCAGGTGGCGCGCGAACAGGGCGCCGACCCGCAGCGCGTGTACGTGGCCGGCCTGTCGGCGGGCGGCGCGATGGCGGCCGTGATGGCAGCCGCCTATCCCGAGCTGTATGCGGCGGTGGGCGTGCACTCCGGACTGGCGGTGGGCAGCGCGCGCGACCTGATGTCCGGCCTGCAGGCCATGAAGGGCAAGCACAAGGGCAGGCACGCAAGGCCGGGCCGCCCGGTGCCGGCCATCGTCTTCCACGGCGACGGCGACGCGGTCGTGCATCCGTCCAACGGCCAGGCCGTGTACCGCCAGTTCGGCGCGCAGGGGACCGAGATCGAAGAGCCGGGCGCGGCCCATACCCGCAGCATGCTGCTGGACCCGCACGGACGCGTGCTGGCCGAACACTGGCTGCTGCACGGCGCCGGCCACGCCTGGTCGGGCGGCAGCGCGGCCGGTTCGCATGCGGTGGCGTCCGGCCCGAATGCCTCGGCCGAGATGTTGCGGTTTTTTCTCTCGCAGTAGGAAGCGGGTTTGCTATGCTTGCGGCTTCACGTACATGGAGTCACAAGATGGTTTCCCTGCAAGAGCAGCTGCTGAAGGCCGGCCTGGTCGACAAGAAAAAGGTCAAGCTGGCCAACCAGGAAAAGAGCAAGCAGCACAAGATCGAGCTGCGCACCGGCGACAAGAAGCAGAACGAGTCGCGCGAAGCCGCGCTGGAAGTCCAGCGCAAGCAGGCCGAGCGCGCCCGCGAACTGAACGCCCAGCGCGATGCGGCCGCGGCCCAGAAAGCCGTCGCCGCGCAGATCGCGCAGATGGTGCAGACCAACCGCCAGCCCAAGGGCAATGGCGACATCGCCTATCACTTCACGATCGGCACCAAGATCGAGCGCATCCACGTCTCGGAAAAGGTGCGCGACCACCTGGTGGCGGGGCGCCTCGCCATCGTCGCCCACGGCGGCGGCTTCGAGCTGGTGCCGCGCGTGATCGCCGACAAGATCGCCGAGCGTGCGCCCGACATCGTGGTGCGCACGACGAAAGCCGCGCCGCAGGCGGTGGAGGAGGACGATCCTTACGCGGATTTCAAGATCCCCGACGACTTCACCTGGTAAGAGCGCGTAACAGAACCCGCATGGCGGCGTTGCATCGTCTCGCCGTACTAATGTACTGTCTTCGACGATGCGCCTTGCCCTGCGGGCCCTGTTACGCGCTCTTAGCGCTTCTTGATGGGCAGCGCGAGCCAGCCGCGCCAGCGGCCGGCCGCATCGCGCTCCACCATCTGGATGTGCGGCCGGGTGCTGTCCAGCCGCCACAGCGACTGCTTGTCGAGCCAGTCCTCGTACATCGAGCGGAAGCGCGGCCATTCGTTGTGGAAGTCGAGGCAGGCGTAGCTGCCGGCCGGCAGCACGCGCAGGCCCATGCCCGGGTCGATGCCTTCGTCGTCGGCGTAGCCGAAGTCGTAGCAGTATTCGCTTTCGCCGGTAAAGCCGGGATCCTCGTCGAACACGCCGTACCAGGGCCGCGCCGCCGGTCCGCCCGCATCCGCATCCAGCCGTTCGCGCTCGCGGATCACGCCATTGCAGGCGATCGACAGGGCCGCGCCGGACTGGCCGAAGAAGCGCTGGTAGCGCAGGGTCACGGCCGGCAGCAGGCGCACGGCGATGCGCGCGGCGATGCTGCCCGGCGCCGGCGGACAATAGGGCGCCAGCAGCGCCTCCAGGTTGTCCGGCTCGGCCACGAAGAAGCTGACGTCGCTCTCGCGGCCGACCTGCTGGTCCATGTAGGCGCGCCAGCCGCCTTCGCGCCAGGCCTTGGCCGACATCGAGAACTGCTGCTTGAAGGCCTTGGCGAAGGCCGCGTTGGAAGGAAAGCCGCAATCCTGGGCGATGCGCACGATCGCCACGTCGGGCTCGTGGCGCAGCAGGTGGGCGGCGCGGCGCAGGCGCCGCTTGCGCTGGTATTCGACGGCCGAGAAGCCGGTCAGCTCGCGGAAGATGCGGTCGAAGTGGAAGGACGAATAGCTGGCCGAAGCCGCCAGGCTCTTGAGCGCGAGCGGATCGCCGACCGAGTCCAGCATCAGGTCCATCACTTCGTACAGGCGCGATACGCGCGAGGGCGGCTTCATGCGGGCTTGTCGACGGAATAGTTACAAATATGAAATAACAATATTCCGTAAATAAGCCCTGTTTGGCAAGTATTTGCCGCGTATGCATCCTCCAAGTGTTGTCAACGTGCCTGCCTGGTGGGCTCCAGCCTGTCCAGGTCGAATCCCTGGCGCGCCAGGCGGTCGAGCAGCTTGGCCATGGCCTGGCGCGGCACCGTGGGCGTACGCGACAGGATCCACAGGTATTCCCGCTTCGGTTCGCTCACCGCCGCCAACTGGTAATCGGCATCGAGGTCGATCACCCAGTAGTCGCCCCACACCATCGGCAGGAAGGACAGCCAGCCGGGCGCGAAGCGCACTTCGAGCTTCGCCGAGTCGGCCGGGCCGATCTGGCGCGCCTTGCCCACGATCTCGTCGATGCGGCCGTCGGCGCGCCGGCAGCGGTTGATCACCTGCACACCGCGGTCCGGCAGCAGGCTGTAGTGGGCGGTGGTATAGCCGTCGCACTGTTTCTGGAAGCGGTTCGGGTATTTCGCGATCTCGTACCAGGTGCCCAGGTAGCGCGGCACGTCGAGGCTGGCGATCGGCTGCAGCTCGGGGCGCTCCTCGCGCTCGCGCGCGGCGGCCATGACGGTGATGGTGGCGCCCAGCAGGCCGAGGGCGATGAGGGCGAGGCGGGAGATGGGCATAGGCGGTATGAACGGTCGGGTTGCAGGTCGAACCGCCATGCTAGCAGGACAGGGGCCACGGCAGCGCCGCCGAGCCGCCGCGGCGCGGACAGGGCGTCGTCAGGCAGGCGGACCGGCCAGTCCGGGCTGCGACGGCGAGGCCGCATAGTTGACGCTGGCCGTGGTGCTGGCGCCGGCGGCCACGCTCACGGTCTGGGACGGCGGCGTGGGTATCCAGGTCGTGGCGCCGCTCGATACCGGCAGGGCGGTGACGGTGTAGTCGCCCGGTTCGATGCCGCCCAGGGTCTGCGATCCGGTCAGGTCGGCGGCGTAGTGATTGGGACCGGCGACGTGCAGCGCGGCGCCGGTGTTCGGCGGCAGGCTGCCGACCGTCACGGTCAGGTTGCCGGTGAGGGCACTCTGCAGTTGCACCGGACTGTCCGGATTGCCCGGACTGCCGCCACCGCCGCCGCAGCCGGCAAGCGAGCCGAGAAACAGTGACGCGAGGAACAGGATGACCAGCACGGTCCGCACCCGGTCGGTCTGCATGATGGCCTCCACGGACGACACGAATGGGACCATTGTGTGCCCGCGAGGCTGCGCGCACGATAAGCCTCAGCGCTGCGTTCAACGCTGAGTTGAGACAGGCTTAATTACTTGCGTGCTGAGTGAACTTATTTTCTGCGCTGCTCGACCGCGGCGGCGCCAGTGGCGAGCGCCAGGATCAGCACCACCAGCGCCATCAGGCCGATCACGCTGGCCAGCGCGAGCACGCCGGCGGCAGGGCCGCCTGGCGGCGCGCCGGTCAGGCCGGCACGGTCGGCCGCGAACAGCAGGGCCAGCGTCACGCCGACCACCGCGCTCCACAGCAGCGCCGGACGCAGGCCGCCCAGCAGCATGGCGACCGCCGGGCACAGCACGAACCAGGGCGTGGTCGGCGCAGCCAGGCCGCCAAGATACACCGCCATCCAGACCTTCAGCAGGAACAGGGCGCCGATGAACAGGTCGCGTGCGGCGGCGACCGGCAGCCCGGCGGCGAGCGTGAACGGGGTCACCATCATGACGATGCCGGCGGTCAGCACGACCATCCCGACCGCATCCAGGCCGAGCAGATGGTACATCGTCGTCAGCAGGGGCACGCTGAGCGCGGTGACCGCCGCCAGCACCGTCAGGTTGCGCGCCGCCTGCCATTGGCGCGTATCGGCGCGCAGGGACGCCGGAAGAATGCTGTCGAACAGCTTGGCCATGTCATGGGGCGGGTGGGTGATCATGCGGTTCTCCGGTGACGCTCGAGGAAGGCTGCCAGTTCATTGACGCTCTGATAGTCGAACAGCAGTTCCGGCACGATGGGCATGCCGAGGCGGTGTTCGAGTTCGACCGCGATCGAGGCGGTCGCCAGCGAATCCATGCCCAGCGCCGCGAACGGGGTGTCGGGGTCGATGCGGTCGAGGTTCTGGCGGCTTTCGGTGCGCAGCCAGGCAAGGACGCAATCGTGGACGATCGCGTGGATTTCACCGGCGCCGCCGTCGGCGCGCTCGGCCGGCGCGTCCGCGCCGCTTGTGGCCACGCCGGCGGCCACGGCCGGCTCAGCGGCGGCGCGCGGCCGCCGGGCCGGCGCCGGCGCCGCCTGCGCGCCGCTGCGCAGCAGCAGGGCGTCCGGCTCGCGGTCTTCGCCGGCGAGCTGCTGGTCGATGTCGCCGATGTCCTGGGCGTAGCCGGCCACCAGGTCGAGCAGGTCGGTGGCGCCGCTGTACGGGCGCTGGCCGGCCAGTTCCGCCAGCAGCGCCTGCAGCTGGTGGTTGAAGCGGCGCCGCGCCCACACGACGGCATTGCTGGCCGCCTGGGCGTTGCCCGGCTGCGATTGCTGATGGCGCTCGGCCGCGCCCAGCAGGAAGGCGCTGGCCGCCAGTTCGCCGAGCTTGTAGTCGGTCCACTGGCGCGCGGCGATCTTCGAACCGAACAGGCGCTGCGCGCCGTCGGCCAGCGCGGCCACGCGCGCCAGCGCCGCATCCAGCTCGGCGCACAGGGCCGGCCGCGCCAGTGTCTGCCCCAGGAAGACATGGGCGGCGCCGCCCGGCTTGGCCAGCGCCGCGCCGAGGTGGGCATACAGGGTTTCGGTGGGACCTTCGAGGATGCGCAGCACGCGCGCGTCGCGCAGGATCTGCGGCGCGCCGTTGGATTCGATGTAGCCGCGCCCGCCCAGCATCTGCACCAGCAGGTCGGCGGCTTCGCCGAGGGCTTCGGTGGCGGCGGCCTTGCAGGCGATGTAGGCTTCGGCGCCGGGCGGGGCGCCGGCGTCGACCTGTTCCGCGATCGCATAGACCAGCGCTTCGCTGGCCTGGATCGCGGCGCTCAGTTCCTGCAGGCGCACCCGGCTGACGGCGTTCTCGGCCAGCAGGCCGGTGGCGACTTGGCGGCGCGCGGCGTAGCGCGCGATCAGCTGGGCGCAGCGCTTCATGGCGCCGACGCAGATCGCGCCGATGCCCAGGCGCGAGAACAGCATCGCGTCGTGGGCGGCCTCCATGCCTTCGCCCGGCGCCAGCAGCACCGTGTCGTCGGGCACGAAGGCATCGTCGAGGAACAGGGTGTTCTGGACCATGCCGCGCATGCCCATGGTCAGCGATTCCGGGCCCTGCACCAGGCCGTCGTTGTCGGCGTCCACCAGCAGCGAAATCATGCCCAGCGGCGTGCCGTCGGCCGCGCTGGCCTTGGCGAACACGGTGGTCAGGCCGGCCCAGGAGGCCAGGCCGATCCACTGCTTTTCCGCGTTGACGCGCCAGCCGCCCGGGACCTTGACGGCACTCGCGCGCAGCGCCATCGGGTTCGAACCGGCGCCCGGTTCGGTCAGCGCGAAGGCGGCCAGCTGGCGTCCGGCGGCCAGCTGCGGCAGCAGGCGTTCGCGCTGGGCGTCGCTGCCGAAGCGCAGCAGAGGGCGCAGGCCGAGGCCATTGTGCACGCCGACCATGGTGGCGACCGTCATGTCGACCGCCGCCAGCTGCTCGAGCACGCGCATCAGGTCGACCGTGGCCAGTTCCTTGCCGCCGAAGCGGCGCGGCGCCTGCAGGCCGAAGAAGCCGGCGTTGCCGAGATCGAGCACCACGTAAGGCGGAATCGTGCGGCGCTCGTCGATCACGCGCGAATTCAGGCGCCGCTGCGCATAGCGGCGCAGCCAGTTGATCATCTGGTCGGCCGTGCTGCGCGACAGGGCGCGCGCGGCATCGGCGCTGGCCAGCGGCGCCATCGGGTTCGAACCGGCGGGCGCCTCGGTCCGCGGCGCGGCCGGCTGGGGCGCAGGCGCCGGTGCGGCGGCCGGCGCGGGCGCCGCCGGCGTGGCCGTGGCGCCGCGCGAACGGCGGTCGAAGATACTGCCCGGCATGACGTAGACCAGCTCGAGCTGGCCCGTCAGCGCCAGCTCCTTGCAGCGCGAACGCTGCACCTTGCCGCTGGTGGTGCGCGGGAAGGCGCCGGGCTTGACGAACACGATCGAGGATACCGACACGTCGAACTGCTGGGCGACCGCCTTGACGATGCTCTGCGCCATCGCTTCGATGCGCGCCAGGTAGTCGTCCTTGGCTTTCTGCTGCTCGCCGCTCTGGGCCAGCTCCTTTTCCAGCTGCTGCGCGGCGCGCACCAGGCTGCGGTTGGCTTCGGCCACGATCGCCAGCCGTTCCTGGCCGCCGATCTCGACGGAGAAAGCGGCGCACATGTTCGGCTCGATGAAGTCGATCGTGTGCTCGATCACCTCCTCGATGTCTTGCGGGTAGACGTTGCGGCCGTTGATGATGATGAGGTCCTTCAGGCGGCCGGTGATGAACAGCTCGCCGTCGCGCATGAAGGCCAGGTCGCCGGTGCGCAGGAAGGGACCTTCGCCGGTCTTCGCCAGGCGCGCGCCGAAGGTCGCTTCGGTCTCGAGCGGGCGGTTCCAGTAGCCGTGCGCCACGCTCGGGCCGCTGACCCAGACCTCGCCGACGCGGTGGCTGGAGACCGGCAGGCAGGTCTCGGGATCGACCACCAGCACCTTGCTGCCGGCGCCGACCCGGCCGGAGCTGACGATCTCGCGTGCGTCCGGGTCGCCCGGTTCGGCGTCGCGGATCTGGTTCCCTTCCAGCAGCGACTTGCTGACGGTGCGCACCAGCGGGCCGCGGCCGCGCGGGCCGCCGGTCACGAACAGCGTGGTCTCGGCCATGCCGTAGCAGGGGAACAGCGCCGTTTCACGCATGCCGCGGGCCGCGAAGGCATCGACGAAGGCGCGCAGGGTGCTGGCGCGCACCGGCTCCGAGCCGTTGTAGGCGACTTCGAGGCTGGACAGGTCGAGCTGCGCTTTCTGCTCGTCCTTGACCTTGTTGGCGCAATAATCCCAGCCGAAGTTGGGCGCGCCGGCGCAGGTGCCGCGGTAGCGCGTGATCGCTTCCAGCCAGATCATCGGGTTCTTCAGGAAGGCGGCCGGCGCCATCAGCACGCAATGGAAGCCCACGTGCATCGGCGAGACCACGCTGCCGATCAGGCCCATGTCGTGGAACAGCGGCAGCCAGCTCACCATCACGGTATCGGGATGGAAGCCGAAGCCTTCGCGGATCGACTCGACGTTGGCGGCGATGTTGCCATGGGTGATGCGCACGCCCTTCGGCAGCGAGGTCGAGCCGGAGGTGTACTGCAGGAAGGCGGTCATGTCCGCCGTGATGGCCGGCAGGCCGGCCGGATCGACGGCGGCGCCGTCCTGCGCCAGCAGGTCGGTGCACATGCATTCGCGGTTCGAGGCGTCCACCAGCGACAGGCTGGCCTTGACGGCTGGCTCGACGTCGCTGTGGGTCAGGATCAGCGCCGGGTCGGCATCGTCCAGCAAGGCCTTCAGGCGGCGCGAGGCGCGGCTCTTGTGCGGAATCGTGGCCGGCACCGCAACGATGCCGGACAGCAGGCAGGCGAAGTAGACGGTGATGAATTCGAGGCCGGCCGGGTAGAGCAGCAGCGCGCGCGCGCCGGGCGCCGCATGCGCCGCAAGGGCGCCGGCCAGCGCGCTCGCGCGCCGTTCGAGCTGGGCGTAGGTCAGCTCGTCGATCTTGCCGTCGTCGCGCAGGAAGGTATAGGCCAGGCGGTCGGGCGTCGCGCGCGCATGCCGGCGCAGCCGCTCAGGCAGCAGGACGGAGCTGTGGTCCACCGTGTCGATCTCTTCCTGCATTTGTCCCAATATAATCCCCTGTTTTACTGGCGGCGCCTTGCCTCCGCGGCGGCGATCGCGTCGCGCGCCCGGGCGACCGTCTGGCCGATGATCGGCGCCGCGCGTTTGATTTGCTGCATATTATGGTTGGACATGAGCTGCAGGCGCAAGCGCGAAGCGCCGACCGGCACCCCGGGGAACTCGACCTGGTTCACGAACACCGACTGTTCGAACAGCAGCTTGCCGGTCAGGCGCGAGACTTTTTCGCTGCCGATCAGCACCGGCACGATGGCCGACGGGATGCCCATGCAGTGCAGGCCTTCGGCCGCCAGCTGGGCGCGCAGGCCGTCAACGTTGCGCATCAAATCGGCGCGCAGGGTGTCGCCTTCGTCCGAGCGGATGATCCGGATGCACTCGAGGATCACGGCCGCCTGCACCGGCGACAGCGCATTCGAGAACATGTGCGGCCCGGCGTACAGCTGCAGGTGGCGCTTGACCGAACGCGAGGCGGTGGCGACGAAGCCGCCGTTCGAGGCGAAGGACTTCGAGAACGCGCCCATCACCAGGTCGATCCGGCCCAGCATGCCCTGCTGGGCGATGCAGCCGCCGCCGCCCGGGCCCATGGCGCCGAGGTCGTGGGCGACGTCCACCAGCAGGGTGGCGCCGAATTCGTGGCACAGCGCCTGCAGCGCGGCCAGGTCGGGCGTGTCCGAATCCATGCTGAACAGGCCTTCGGTCACGACCAGGATGCCGTGGTCGGTGTCGCGCGCGCGGATCGCGCCCAGCAGTTCGCGCACGTGGCCGACGTCGAGGTGGCGGTTGATGCTGACGTTCGGCGTGGCGGCGCTGGCGCCCTGGCGCAGCGAGGCGTGGGCGAACTGGTCGATGACGATGTGGTCCTGGGCCTGCACCAGCGCCGTGATGGCGCCGAAGGCCGCGCCCCAGCCGGTCGGGAACAGCGCCACGTGCTCGGTCGCGACCAGGGCGGCGATGGCTTCCTCGAGCGCCAGCGAGGTGCGGGTATTGCCGAGCAGGACCGCCGAGCCGGCGCTGTGCGGGCCGGCTTCGCGCAGGGCGCGCGCGGCGGCATCGAGCACCTCCGGGTGCGAGGCCAGCGACAGGTAGTCCTGGGACGCGAAATTGATGCCGCGTGCGCCGGCGCCGCTCTCGTCGCGGATGCTGGCGATCGGATGCGGCGCGCCGTCGAGCGAGCGGGCGTACTGCCACAGGCCGTCCGCGCTGCGCGCGTCGTGCCAGGCTTCGACCGCCTCGGTGCGGCGCAGCAGGTCGGCGCCGCGCGGCTGCGCGAACTGGGCGGCGGTGCCGCCGAGCGAGCCGTTGTCGAGCATGGCGTCGACCTGGCGCGCGAGCGCGCGCGCGGCCGTCACCGCCGGATCCTCGTCCGGTTCGGGCGCTGCGGGGTCCTGCATCGATGGAAGTGACATGGCGGTTCTCGGGTTAAGCGACCTGCAGCGCGCCGTGCTGGTCGGACGCGGCTTGCTGGCGCAGCAGCTCGGCAACCTTGTCGGCGCTGAGCGGACGGTGGAAGAAATAGCCCTGGGCGCAGTCGCAGCCCATGGCCGTCAGGTCGGCCAGCTGGGCGTCGGTTTCGACCGCTTCGGCGATCACCGACAGCTGCAGCCGGTGCGCCATGTGGATGATCGATTCGGCCAGCGCGTAGGCGCGTCCGGCCGGGTCGCCCTGGCCGAGGCGGGTGACGAAGCTGCGGTCCATCTTGAGGATGTCGGCCGGCAGTTCGGTCAGGTAGCTGAGGCTCGAGTAGCCGGTGCCGAAATCGTCGATCGACACCTGGACCCCGGCCTGGCGCAGCGTCTGCAGTCCCTGGCGGTTCATTTCCATGTTGTCGATCAGGATGCCTTCGGTGATCTCGAGGTCGAGGCAGGACGGCGCGATGCCGGTCTCGCCGATGATTTCGAGGATGCGGCCGACCAGTTCCGGATGCTTGAGCTGGCGCGCCGACAGGTTGACCGCGGTCTTCAGCGGCGGCAGGCCGGCCTCGACCCAGGCGCTGTTCTGGGCGCAGGCGCTGCGCAGCACCCATTCGCCGATCGGGACGATCAGGCCGGTCTCCTCGGCCAGCGTGATGAAGCGGCCCGGCTCGATGCGGCCGTATTGCGGATGGTTCCAGCGGATCAGCGCCTCGACGCCGACGATGCGGCGGGTCGCGATGTCGACCTGCGGCTGGTATTCCAGCAGCAGCTGGTTCTGGGCCAGCGCTTCGCGCAGGTGGTTCTTCAGGATCAGGCGTTCGCTTGGCGGCAGCGGCGCGTCCGACGAGAACACCTGCACGCTGTTCTCGCCCCACATCTTGGCCCGGGTCATCGCCGTATCCGCGCGCTTGAGCAGGGTGTCGATGTCGCAGCCCGGCGCCGGGAAGGTGGCGATGCCGACGCTCAGGCTGACGAAGGATTCGCGCTCGCCCGCGCGCAGCGGCAGGGCGAAGCGGTCGAGGATCTTTTCGGCCACCTGCTGGGCGTCGCCCGCCTGCGCCAGGTCTTCCAGGATCACGATGAATTCGTCGCCGCCCCAGCGCACCACGGTGTCGGAATCGCGCAGGCAGTCGCGCACGTTGGCCGCGATCTGCGCGAGGATCGCGTCGCCGGCTTCGTAGCCGAGGGCTTCGTTGATGTCCTTGAACTTGTTCACGTTCAGCAGCATCAGCCCGACCAGGCGTTCGTTGCGGATCGAGCGCGCCATCGCGTGGTTGAGGCGGTCGCGCAGCACGCGCCGGCCGAGCAGGCCGGTGAGCGGGTCGCACTGGCTGGTGTCGGTCAGTTCCAGCGGCAGGGCGGCCGGCGCGTCGTCCGTGTTCTCGCGCAGCAGTTCGACCGTCTGGCCGTAGTTGACGACGCGATTGCGGCCGCTCGACTTGGCGGTGTACAGCGCTTCGTCGGCGCGGGTGACGGTCTGGCCGATGGTTTCGCCGAAGCGGAACTGGGCCACGCCGATCGACACCGAGACCTTCAGGTCGCTGGAGACGTCGCGGAAGCTGAGGCGCTCGATGCCCATGCGGACGCGCTCGGCGAACTGCATGGCGTCTTCGAGCGTGGTTTCGGGCAGCATCAGCAGGAATTCCTCGCCGCCGTAGCGGCCGAAGGCATCGGTTTCGCGGATCTGCTTTTGCACCGTGACCGCGAAGCTGCGCAGGACCGCGTCGCCGGCGGCATGGCCGTAGGTATCGTTGATGCGCTTGAAAAAGTCGATGTCGAGCAGGCAGATGCAGAAGGACGGCGCGCCCTTCACGACCCGTTCGCGCTCCTGTTCGATCAGGCCGATCAGGTGGCGGCGGTTGTGGCTGCCGGTCAGTTCGTCGCGGATCGCCAGCTCGTTGATGACGTTCAGCGCCTGCTCGAGCTTGATGAAGCCCTGGGTCTTGGTCAGCTCGAACAGCAGCACGAAGACGACGATGACGAGGTAGAGGCCGAGGTCGCACAGCAGGTACAGCAGGTCCATGTCCTTGACCGGATGGGGCGGCAGCGCCACGCCCATCAGCGGCAGGATGTAGATCGCGGCCACCGCGCCGCAGCTCATGGTCAGCCAGAACACGGCGGTGCCGACCCCGCCGAGGAACATGGCCACCACCGGCGCCGTGATCAGCCAGCCGGCGGTCGGCGCGTTGACGCCGCCCAGGTTGAAGGTCAGCCAGGTGAAATTGAAGAACACGGCGCACAGGAAGACCTCGCGCGCGATCGCGATGCTGCGCGTGGCGCGCAACAGGAAAGGCGAAACGAACATGAAGGCGCAGCAGGCCAGGATTTCCTGGGCGGCGACCGGGAAACCGAGCAGGTAGTAGGCCAACGAATAGAAGGGGCCGGACAGCGCGGCCAGGACGACGGCATTGACGACGTTCTGCGCCCGCGTGAGCTGGGCCGCATTCTGCTGGGCTTCAGCGGGAATGAACCAATGGATGGCCGTGATATAGCGGTTGATCCAGCGCGTGCCGAGATTCTTCATGTTATCTGATGGTTTATTGCTTATTCTTGCTTATTTGCGAACCAGATCCAGCAGCCAATGTTGTCGACAGAGCACGTCGAGCGTGATCACCATGACAATTTTTTGTTGTCTCGTGGAAATTTTGAAGGATACCAGCGGGATGGGAAACTAGATATGCCTTTCGCTGATAAAGCCCGATCGCCGTGCTGTAATTACCACAGCCATCGAAAAGCGAAGGAAAAGATATAAAAAACGCCAGCCTTGGGGGCTGGCGTCTGGCGGGAAAACCGCGGCGGCTTACTGGAGCCGGTTCGCGCGCTGGGCCTGCATCTGCTCGCGGATCTGTTCGCGCAGCTGCTGCGCGTTCGAGTGGGTATAGTCCTTGTTGACCTCGAGCTTGATCAGCGGCTTGATGTGCGAATCGAGATAATTGCGCAGGGCGCCGAGGAATTGCGGCGAGGCCGAAATCACCAGTTGCTGGAAACGGCCCTCCTGGTGGGCATCCATCAGGTATTTCGAGATTTCCTTGGCAAACTGCTCGGCTTCGTGTTCCTGCGGCGTCTGGGCCGGCTGGTAAGACTTGTTCGGCGCGCCGGCCTTGGCGTTGTGGGCGAAGCCCGCCGCCTCGTTGCCGCCGATGCCATGGCGGCTGCTGCCGGCGGCCGTGCGCCCGACTTCGTCGGTATTGATGTCCACGTCACGCAGGCGCGCCGCGGTACTGACCATGTCCTCGATTTCTTCCAGCGGTTCCGATGGATCGGCTTCCGAAAAAATCCTCGCCCGGCCCGCGTTGGCCGACACAATCCAGGTCGTCTGCATATTACCCCCTGTGAGTCTATGAAGCATGAAGGATGGACCGGCGATTGCACGCGGGGAATACCCGACTTGCACGCCGATCATGGCTTGGATTCAGTATAGCCAAGGTCGCAAATGGCTGGCGTCACGTATCCGGATGGTAAGGTGCGCAGCCGGCGCGGGCCGCCATGGTCAAATGCCTGTCCAGGACAAAGGAGGCAACATGACCCAGACGTTCAAGGCGGGCGACAAGGTGGAATGGCATGCATCGCAGGGCGCGGTGCGCGGCACGGTCAAGAAGAAGCTGACCTCGCCGACGGACGTCAAGGGCCACCACGTGGCCGCGTCCGCAGAGAATCCGGAATACCTGGTCGTCAGCGACGAGACCGGGGCCGAAGCGGCGCACAAGCCTTCGGCGCTCAAGAAAGTGTAATCCGCCGCCTTCGCGGCATCCTTCCTTTCCACCCGCAGTGCATGCGCGCCGCGGGTCGGCCAGATTCGTGTTTACGAAAACACGGCTAAACTGCGGCGCGTTTTGCAAATTCTGTTGAGCCCGTATTCACAAGCTTTGTATAACTCCACTAGGGCAAATGCAACGCCCGACGGTGCAGGGACGCTGGTACCCCCGTTTAGTAAATGTTCTCGATCCAGCCATTAAAAGAAGCCCATCCATAGGGGCAACAAGGAGACTTCACATGATGTTCAGGAACGTTCTTGCTTCGGGACGGGGCGTGCGCCTGTGCGCGACCCCGATGGCCACGGCGGTAGCCCTGGCGATGCTGAGCATGGCCGGCGCGCATGCCCAGACCACCGGCGCCGAGCCGGTGGCCGATCCACAGGCCGGCGCGGCCCCAGCCAAGCAGGTGGTCGTCACCGGCTACCGCTATTCGATCGAGAAGAGCCTCGACCAGAAGCGCAACGCCAACGCCATCGTCGACGTGGTCACCGCCGAAGACATCGGCAAATTCCCCGACAAGAACGTGGCCGACGCGCTGCAGCGCGTGCCGGGCGTGATCATCGACCGCAGCGGCGGCGAAGGCAAGAACGTCAGCGTGCGCGGCCTGTCGTCGGAACTGACCCTGACCCAGCTGAACGGCAACTACGTCGCCACCGCCGAATCGAACGGCGATCCTTCGCGTTCCTTCAACTACATGCTGATGCCCTCGAACATGCTGTCCAGCGCGGAGCTGTTCAAGACGCCGGAAGCGCGCATCGACGAAGGCGGCATCGGCGGCACCGTGATCCTGCACACGCGCCGTCCGCTGGACGTGAAGTCGAACTCCGGCTTCGTCAACGCCGAAGGCACCTGGGCCGACACGACCAAGAAGGGCGACGGCCAGTTCTCCGGCCAGTATGCCTGGCATGACGACAGCAACCGCTTCGGCGTGCTGGTCGGCTATACCCAGCAGAAGCGCACCACCCGCACCATGGGCACCAGCACCGAGAACTGGAGCTGGTACGGCGACGACTACGACGCGCACCCGGCCACCGACGTCAACGGCAAGCCTTCCGACATGACCAGCTACTGGTGGGGCGAATCCGGCTTCTATGACCAGAGCGGCAAGTACTACACGAACTTCATGATGCCGACCTCGGTCAACTTCAACGTGAAGGAGGAGCAGCGCGAGCGCAAGGGCGGCCAGTTGACCCTGCAGTTCAAGCCGGTGCGCAACCTGAACCTGACCGCCAACTACTTCCGCTTCGACCTGTCGCAGAACTCGCAGACCAACACGCTGAAGATCCCGGAGTGGAACCTGGCGCGCTATGCCGGCGACGGCAACTGGCCGGGCGGCCGCATGCTCGACGGCCTGACGTTCGACCCGAGCGGCACGATCGTCACCGGCGCCAACTACAGCGCGCATCCGGGCAAGACCTATTACTGCAGCGAAGCGCAGGCCGCCGCCGCCGGCCAGAAGCCGGGCGGCTGGGGACCGGACGACTGCACGATCCCGACCCCGCAGATCACCGGCAGCTACAACCGCGAAAAAGCCCGTTCGCAGACCTTCGACATCGGCGCCGAATGGCGCGGCCAGTCGCTGGACGCCGACTTCAAGGCCGGCCGCACCTGGGCCAGCGGCGGTCCGTCGCTGCAGTTCACCATGCCGATCAAGCCGCGCGTGCAGAACGCCGACGGCAGCTGGACCCTCGGTAACTATGCCTCCAGCTGGAACCTGAGCGGCACCCCGACCATGAACTTCTCGCCGGAGCTGATGGCCAACCTGGGCAAGGGCATCGGCGAGATCGACCTCGGTTCGACCTCGTCGTCCTGGACCCGCAACAACACCAAGCAGAACTACGCCCAGGGCGACTTCACCTGGCACAACGACGGCAGCCAGTGGCTCGACTCGCTGCAGTTCGGCGCCAAGTACCGCGACGGCGGCACCCACCGCAACACCGGCAACAATTACTGGGTCTGCCAGGGCAAGGATCCGTCCAACTACGACAACCGCTACCAGGCCGGCTGCGACCCGACCGCCAGCAAGTTCCAGCCGTCCTTCCTGTACGGGCAGTCGCTGGACAACATCGCCGGCGGCATCCAGGCCAGCGCCTTCCCGGCGATCGACTACGCGACCTACGTCAATTACCTGAACAAGACCTACGGCCAGATGCAGACCCGTAACGAAGACAACTTCGTGTACAACGTCGGCGAGAAGATCACCTCGGCTTACCTGCAGGCCAACATCAAGACCGACCGCCTGCGCGGCAACTTCGGCGTGCGCCTGGTGCGCACCAGGCAGCATGCCGATTCGACCGACCAGGTCGAGAACTACAACGACTACTTCTACAACGTCAACGGCGCCCCGGCGCCCTGCCTGGCGGGCGGCGCGCCGGCGGCCGGCGCGCCGAGCGGTTCGGGCTGCGTCAGCGGCTTCACGACCCTGCCGGACAGCATCGCACGTACCCAGACCTTCGTCGTCAGCTCGCTCGACCGCACCTACAACGACGTGCTGCCGAGCCTGAACCTGGCCTACGACCTGACCGACAACCTGCTGCTGCGCGCCGCCGCATCGAAGGTGATCTCGCGTCCGAGCTACAGCGACATCGCCTCGCCGGGCGGCCTGCAGAACTTCAGCCAGGAATACGTCAACGACCGGCGCCTGATCGGCGGCGGCGGCAATCCGGGCTGGTTCGGGTCGGGCAGTAACAAGAACCTGGAGCCGTACAAGGCGACGCAGTTCGACCTCGGCCTGGAGTGGTACTTCAAGCGCGGCTCGGTGGCCGGCATCGACCTGTTCCGCAAGAACGTCAGCAACTTCTCGGTGCCGGTGGTGATGGACGTGGCGATGAGCGTCGGTGGCCAGACCGTGACGGTGCAGAACTACGCGACCAGCGCCGGCGGCCGCAACGGCGTGTCGCAGGGCGCCGAGCTGTATTTCCAGCACACGCTGTCGAGCGGCATCGGCTTCCAGTTCAACTACACCTACAACAAGACCAACCAGGCCGCCATCACGCTGGAGGACGGCACCGACATCGGCTCCTCGCCGCTGGTCGGCAGCGCCCGCAACCAGGCCAACCTGACGGTGTTCTACGAAACCGACAAGCTGCTGCTGCGCGCTTCGTACAACCGCCGCGGCGAAGTGGTGGACGGGCTGGAGAACGGCCTGAACGTGTATGAGGACCCGTACAGCCAGATCGACCTGAACGCGGCCTGGAACATCACGAAGGAGCTGAGCCTGACCGCGTCGGTGCTGAACCTGACCCGCCAGGAGACCCGTGCGCACCTGGGCAACGACACCAGGAACCGCTTCTATTCGAACGGTTACGCGGGCCGCATCGCCTACGTTGGCCTGAACTACAAGTTCTGAGTTTGCCCCTTGCTCCCCGGCTGCCGGCGCCGGGGGGATCTTTTTTTGAGGCTGCAATGAACGCGCAGAATCGCATCGAAAGCATCGTCGTCGTCGGCGGCGGCAGCGCCGGCTGGATGGCCGCCGCGGCCCTGGCCACCTACCTGGGCAAGGGCGCATCGATCCGCCTGGTCGAGTCCGAGGAGATCGGCATCGTCGGCGTCGGCGAGGCCAGCGTCCCGCACATCCGGCTGTTCAACGGCCAGTGGCTGGGCATCGATGAAGCCGACTTCGTCAAACGTACCCAGGCCACGGTCAAGCTGGGAATCCAGTTCAATGACTGGGGCCGCATCGGCGACAGCTACCTCCACGGTTTCGGCACCATCGGCCGCTCGCTCGGCCCCTTGCCCTTCCACCAGTTCTGGCTGAAGCTGCGCCAGGCCGGCCGCGCCGCACCGATCGGCGAATACTCGGCGCAGACCGTGATGGCGCCGAAAGGAAAATTCGCGCCCGGCGACCGCAATGCCGCGCCGAATTCGCCGCTGGCCGACATCGCCTACGCCTACCACTTCGACGCCACCCTGTATGCGCGCTTCCTGCGCGAACTGGCCGAGCAGCGCGGCGTGCGCCGCATCGAGGGCAGGGTCGTCAAGGTGAACCAGCGCGCCGGCGACGGCTTCATCGAATCGGTGACGCTGGAAAGCGGAGAAAGCGTGGCCGGCGAACTGTTCATCGACTGCTCGGGCTTTTGCGGCCTGCTGATCGAGCAGACGCTGCAGACCGGCCATGTCGACTGGTCGCATTGGCTGCCCTGCGACCGGGCGCTGGCGGTGCCCAGCGAAAGCATCGGCCTGGACACGCCCTACACCCGCTCCACCGCGCGCGCGGCCGGCTGGCAGTGGCGCATTCCGCTGCAGCACCGCACCGGCAACGGCTATGTGTATTCGAGCCGCCACCTCAGCGACGACGAAGCTTGCGCGACCCTGCTGGCGAACCTGGACGGCAAGCCCCTGGCCGAGCCGCGTCCGCTGCGCTTCGCCACCGGCATGCGCAAGAAGCTGTGGAACAAGAACGTGGTGGCGCTGGGACTGGCCAGCGGCTTCCTGGAGCCGCTCGAGTCGACCAGCATCTATGCCGTCCAATCCGGCATCACCCGGCTGCTGGCGATGTTCCCCACGCGCGATTTCGATCCTCTGCTGACCGAGCGCTACAACCGCGAAGCCGCCTTCGAATTCGAGCGCATCCGCGATTTCCTGATCCTGCACTACCACGCGACCGAACGCAGCGACACGCCGTTCTGGGAACATTGCCGCACGATGGACGTGCCGGAGACCCTGCGCGAGACCATGGAACTGTTCCGCATCGACGGGCGCTACTTCCGCAACGGCGAGGATTTCTTCGCGCTGCCGAGCTGGGTCCAGGTGATGCTGGGGCAGGGCATCGTCCCGCGCGGCTACCACCCGATCGTCGACGAGATGCCGGAACAACGCTTGTTCGATCACGTCGACAGCGTGCGCGCCATGCTGGCGCAGGCGGTCGAGGCGATGCCGGCGCATCGCGAGTGGATCGAACGCTACTGGAAGGCGCCGGCGGCATGAGGGCGCGTCTCGTGGCTGGGCTTCTGCTGGGATGCTGCTTCACGCTGGCCGCCTTGCCGGCTGCCGCGGCATCGCCCGAACGGGTCGTCATCAAGAACGGCTGGTCCTTCCGTGTCCTCCCGGCGAGCAGCCAGGCGGCTGGGCACCCGGAAGCGGCGGCATGGCAGGCGGCCACGGTGCCGGGCACCGTGCACACCGACCTGCTGGCGAACAAACGCATTCCCGACCCCTACGTGGGGGCGCCGGAAGCCGGCCTGCAATGGATCGGCCTGGCCGACTGGGAATACCGCACCCGCTTCGACGCGCCGCGCGCCGCGCTGACCAATGCCCGCAGCGACCTGGTGTTCGAGGGCCTGGACACCTTTGCCGAAGTCTGGCTGAACGGTGCCCGGCTGCTCACCGCCGACAATGCCTTCCGCAGCTGGCGTGTGCCGGTCCAGGGCAAGCTGCGCGCGCGCGGCAACGAGCTGCGCATCGTGCTGCATTCGCCCATCGCGACGCTGCTGCCCCGGGTCCAGGCCATGCCGGTCAAGCTGGCCGGGAATTATCCTTCTCCCTACGGCGACGAGCCGAAAGAGGCGATGACCGGCAACTTCGTGCGCAAGCCCGGCTACCACTATGGCTGGGACTGGGGCCCGCGCTACGTCACCGCCGGCATCTGGAAGCCGGTGGTGCTGCAGAGCTGGGACACGGTGCGCATCGCCGACCTGCAGCTGCGCCAGGACCACGTCAATGCCTCCCGCGCCGACCTCGCCGCGGTGGCCTCGCTCGATGCGGTGCGCAGCGGCAGCGCCCAGCTGCGCCTGTGGCAGACCACGCCCGGCGGCAAGCGCGCGCTGGCGGCGCAGCAGCAGGTGACGCTGCGGGCGGGCGCCAACCGCATCGAACTGCCGGTCCATGTCGACCGTCCCCAGCGCTGGTTCCCGAACGGTTACGGGCCGCAGCCCCTGTACCGCTACGAGCTGGAAGTCGGCGACGGCAAGGCGATCCTGGCCAGTGCCGGCGCGCGGACCGGCCTGCGCAGCATCGAACTGCGCCGCGAGCCGGACGCCAAAGGCCGCAGCTTCTATTTCGCCGTCAACGGCATCCCCGTGTTCGCCAAGGGCGCGAACACCATCCCCTTCGACATGTTCCAGCCGCGCGTCAGCAAGGCCCGGTTGCGCCGCGTGCTGCAGTCGGCGCGGGACGCCAACATGAACTTCCTGCGCAGCTGGGGCGGCGGCTATTACGAGAGCGAAGACTTCTTCGACCTGGCCGACGAACTGGGCCTGCTGGTCTGGCAGGACTTCATGTTCGGCGGCGGCATGCAGCCGGCCTTCGACGACGCTTTCCGCGCCAACGTCATCGCCGAGGCCCGCGACAACGTGCGGCGGCTGCGCAACCACCCCAGCATCGCCCTCTGGTGCGGCAACAACGAGGAAGAGATCGCGTGGAAGTACTGGGGGCAGGGCAAGGAGATGAAGGCCGCCGATCCGGCGTTTGCGGACAAGGTATGGAAGGGCTATGTGCAGCTGTTCGGCGCCGACCTGCGGAAGGTGGTGCTCGATGAGGGCGGCGGCATCGCCTACTGGGCCAGTTCCCCCGGCGACGACCTGGCCGACGTGGCGAACACCCCCGCCGGCGGCGACATGCATTACTGGGAAGTGTGGGGCAATCCGGCCCACCCGCCGGTGAAATACCTGGAGATCACGCCGCGCTTCATGTCGGAGTATGGCCTGCAGGCCTGGCCGGTGCAGGCCACGATCGACGCCATCGTCCCGCGCGCCGGGCAGGGCATCGCCACCCCGGCGATCGAGGCGCACCAGAAGTTCCTGGCGGGGAAGGGCAACGACAGGCTGATGCAGTACGTCGGCTACGAATTCGGCGAAACCAGGGATTTTTCGACCTTCGTCTACCTGAGCCAGGCGGCCCAGGCCGAAGGCATCGAGCTGGCCGCGCTGCACCACCGCGCCAGCCGGCCGTTCACGATGGGATCGCTGTACTGGCAGCTCAACGACGTCTGGCCGGGCGCCTCGTGGTCGAGCGTGGACTGGTTCGGGCGCTGGAAGGCGCTGCACTTCCACGCGCGCCGCTTCTACGCGCCGGTGGCGGTGGCTGCGCTGCGCGATGCCGCCGGCCACACCTCGGTGTCCCTGCTCAACGACCGCACCCAAGCCGTGCGCGGCGAGCTGCGCCTGCGCGTGATGCGCCTGGACGGCACGCTGCTGCGCGACGAACGCAAACAGGTCGAACTGGCGCCGCTGTCGGCGGCGAAGGCTGCGGATTTCGCGGATGCCGACCTGCTCGGCGGCGCCGATCCGGCTTCCACCGTCGCCGTGTTCGAGCTGGCGGCGGAAGGCGAGCCGGCTTCGCGCGGCGTGGTGTACTTCAGGGCGGCGAAGGACATGGCCTGGCCGGATCCCGGCCTGAAGGCGGTCTGGCGCAGCGAGGGCAAAGGCGCTTATACGCTCGAGCTGCGGGCCGCGAAGCTGGCGCGCGCCGTGTGGATCGACGCCGGCGCCGACGCCGAACTCGCCGACAACGCCCTGACCCTGCTGCCGGGCGAAACGGTGCGCGTGCACGTGGCCTCGAAGCAGGGCCCGGAAACCCTGCGCGCCGCGTTGCGCCTGCAGTCGCTGGCCGGGGTGCTGCGATGAGCCAGGTGACCTTGCGCGACATCGCCGAACGCACCGGGATGACCGAGGCGACCCGCAGCCGGGTGCGCAAGGCCGCCATCGGCCTGGGCTTCGATTTCGGACAGCTGAAGCAGGGCCGCATCCGCCGCATCGCCTTCCTGCTGCACAGCCTGCCGGCGCGTCCAACTGCTGTTCCAGAAACCGGAAGAAAACCCGTCCCAGCTCACCGTGCCCGTCGAGATGATCGTGCGCGAGAGCAGCTGCGGCGACCCATGTCCCACCCAAACCTGAAGCCGATATGTCCGATCTCCCGAATTTCCGCAGCCCCGCGGTCCTGCTGGACCATGCCCGCCACACCATGCGCTTCTATCATCCGCGCGCCATCGACCCGGCCGGCGGCATGTATCACTACTTCAAGGACGACGGCAGCGTCTACGACACCCGCCACCGGCACCTGGTCAGCAGCACCCGTTTCGTCTTCACCTACGCGATGGCCTGGCGCCATTTCCAGGATCCGGCTTACCTGGACGGCTTGAAGCACGCCCTGCGCTTCCTGCGCGAGGCACACCGCGCCCCGGACGGCAGCGGCTACGCCTGGATGCTGGACGGGCGCACGATCGAGGACGGCGCCCAGCACGCCTACGGCCAGGCCTTCGTGCTGCTGGCCTATGCGCACGCCGCGATGGCGGGGCTGGAGGAAGCCCGCCCCTGGATCGCCGAAACCTTCGAGCTGATGGAGAAGCGCTTCTGGAGCGATGCGGACGGCCTGTATGCCGATGAAGCCAGCCAGGACTGGCGCCTGCTTTCCAGCTACCGCGGCCAGAACGCCAACATGCACGCCTGCGAAGCGCTGCAGGCGGCGTACCAGGCCACCGGCGAACGCCGCTACCTGGAGCGCGCCTATCAGGTCGCCTTCAACATCACCCGGCGCCAGGCGGAACGCTGCGGCGGCCTGGTCTGGGAGCACTACGACGCCCAGTGGCAGCCGGACTGGAAATTCAATATCGACGATCCGGAAAACCTGTTCCGTCCCTGGGGCTACCAGCCCGGCCACTTCACGGAGTGGGCCAAGCTGCTGGTGCAGCTCGAAGCGCGCGCGCAGGGCGTGCTGGACGTGGACCTCGGCTGGCTGCTGCCGACCGCCGAAAAGCTGTTCGGCGTGGCGGTGGAGAAGGGCTGGGATGCGGAGAACGGCGGCCTGTGCTACTCGCTGGCGCCCGACCTGACGATCTGCGACTGGCACAAGTATTTCTGGGTCCAGGCCGAGAGCGCGGCCGCCGCCGCCATGCTGGCCCGGCGCACCGGCAAGAACGCATACTGGGACTGGTACCAGCGCCTGTGGGCCTACAGCTGGACCCATTTCGTCGATCACGAGTACGGCGCCTGGTTCCGCATCCTCGACCGCGAGAACCGCAAGCTCAGCGACGAAAAGAGCCCGGCCGGCAAAGTGGACTACCACACCATGGGCGCCTGCTACGACATCCTGACCGTGCTGGCGGAGGCCGACCATGCCTGAGGCCCCACAAATGCTGTGCGCCGGCGAGGCGCTGACCGACATGATCGACCAGGGCGGGGAACAGTGGGTGAGCCGCGTCGGCGGTTCGACCTGGAACGTGGCGCGTGCGCTGGCGGTGCTGGGCGAACCGACCGCCTTTGCGGGCGCCATCAGCCGTGACCGTTTCGGCGACGCCTTGTGGGTGGCCAGCGAAGCCGTCGGCCTCGACCTGCGCCTGACGCAGCGCGTGCCGCGCTCGCCGCTGCTGGCGATCGTGGAAAAATGCGAGCCGCCGCGCTACTTCTTCATCGGCGACGACAGCGCCGACCTGCACTTCGATCCGGCGGCGCTGCCGGAGGGCTGGGCCGATGCGCTGCGCTGGGCGCACTTCGGCGGCATCAGCCTGGCGCGCGAGCCGCTGGCTGCGCGGCTGGTGGCGCTGGCCGGGCTGCTGAAGTCCAAGGGTGTGGCGATCAGCTACGATCCGAACTACCGCAACCTGATGGACGAGCGCTACCGCCCGACCCTGGAGCGCATGGCGGCGCTGGCCGACGTGATCAAGGTCTCGGACGACGATCTGCGCGGCCTGTTCCCCGATCTCGATCTCGACGACGCCCTGCTGCGGCTGCGCAGCTTCAATCCCGATGCGCTCTGCCTGCTGACGCGCGGCGGCCAGGGCGCCAGCCTGTTGCGCGGCGCGGAAAGCGTCGACGCGCGTGCGCCCCGGGTAGCGGTGGTGGACACGGTCGGCGCCGGCGACGCCAGCGTGGCCGGCCTGCTGCACAGCCTCGCGCGCCATCCGGACCGCACGCTGCAGTCCCATTTGCACGCCGCACTGGCCGCCGGTTCCGCCGCCTGCCTGCAGGCCGGCGCCACCCCGCCGCCGCCGGCGGCCATGCAAGCATTGTTCGACCAGATCGAAGGAGATGCCTCGTGATGCGCCCGACCAGATTCGCCCTTTCGCTGACTCTCGCACTGATGACCGGCGCCGCGTTCGCCGCCAACACCACGCCCGTGAACACCTTCATCGGCACCCAGGACGAAGGCAATACCTTCCCCGGCGCCTCGGCGCCGTTCGGCATGATCCAGGTCAGCCCGACCACCGACCATTACGCCGGCTACCGCTACAGCGACAAGCGCATCCGCGGCTTCGGCCATTCTTTCGTGTCCGGCGCCGGCTGCTGGGAGCAGGGCGGACAACTGTCGGTGCTGCCGGTGACCGGCCGCATCGGTCCGGGCGGCGATTTCGACACGGCCAAGCCGGACAGCTTCGACTACAAGAAGTACGGCGCCGAATACAGCCACGACGGCGAAGTCGGCCAGGCCGGCTACTACAAGGTCCAGCTCACCAGCTACGGCGGGATCACGTTCGAGGCGACCGCGCTGACCCGCGCCGCCGCCGAGCGCTATACCTTCGCGCCCGGCACCGCCACCGGCCACGTGCTGCTGAACCTGGGCCAGGCCAACGAGCGCCATTCGGTGGTCGGCAGCGAGGTGAGGGTGGTGGACGAGCGCAGCGTCGAAGGCAAGATCGTCACCAACAGCTTCTGCGGCGGCGCCAAGTACACCACCTGGTTCCGCATGGTGTTCGACCGTCCCGTCGCCGCCCACGGCATCTGGGACGACCGCGGCGGCTGGCCCGGCGCCAAGGGCCCGAGCCAGGCCGGCGAAGCCAGGCCGCACGGCGTCTGGCTGAGTTTCGATCTGAAGAACGGCCAGGCCGTCACCGCGGTCAGCGCGATCTCACATGTGGACATCGAAGGCGCGCGCACCAACCTGCAGCTCGAAGGCATGGCCGGCGGCCGTCCGCTGGCCTTCGATGCGATGAAGGAGAAGGCGCAGGCGGCCTGGCAGCGCGAACTGGGCAGCGTGCGCATCGACGGCGGCGGCAAGGACGACCGCACCGTGTTCTACACCGCGCTGTATCACGCCCTGCTGCAGCCGATGACCGGCAACGATGCCGACGGCCGCTACCGCGGCTACGACAACGGCGTCCACATGGCGAAGGGCTGGACCTATTACGAGTACTTCTCGCTGTGGGACACCTACCGCGCCCAGAACCAGTTATTGGCCCTGCTGCGCCCGCAGCGCGCCCGCGACATCGCCAATTCCGTGCTGAAGATCCGCGAGCAGGGCGGCTGGCTGCCGCGCTGGGGCTATGCCAACTTCGAGACCAACGTCATGACCGGGGACCCGGTCACGCCCTTCCTGGTCGACCTGTGGCGCTTCGGCGCGCTGAAGGGCCGCGAGCGCGAAGCCTACGAGGCGCTGCGCCAGAACGCCTTCGGCGTCCCGCCCTTCAATATCCGGCCGCAGGGACGTTCCGGCAACCCCAGCTACCTGCAGCAGGGCTTCGTGCAGTACGACCGCACCTTCATGGCCAAGGGCATGGACACCGATCCGCACCACGGCGCCTCGGCCACCCTGGAATATGCGCTGGCCGACAGCGCGCTGGCGAAGATGGCCTGGGCGCTCGGACAGGAGGACGATGCCCTGACGCTGTCGCAGCGCGCCCTCAATTGGAAGAAGGTGTGGGACCCGTCGGTGGTCGACGCGCCGACCGGCCAGCGCGGCTTCCCGCGTCCGCGCCTGAGCGACGGCAGCTGGTTCGCCGACGTCGGCAGCGGCTTCGATCCGCGCGGCGACCACGGCTTCCACGAAGGCACGGCCTGGCAGTACCAGTGGCTGGTGCAGCAGGACATCCCTGGCCTGGCGGCGGCGATGGGCGGCCAGGCCCAGGCCCTGCGCCGCCTCGACCAGTTCTTCGACTACGATGCCGTCGCGGCCGATCCGGCCGCGGTGCGCAAGTCCTGGGTGGTCGGGCCGTACAGCTACTACAGCCAGTTCCGCTACAACCCGAACAATGAGCCCGACCTGCACGCGCCGTGGATGTACACCCTGATGGGCCAGCCCTGGAAGACCGCCACCGTGCTGCGCGCGGCGGAAACCCTGTTCGGCAACGGCCCCGCCGGCGTCACCGGCAACGACGACCTCGGCACCATGTCGGCCTGGTACCTGTTCAGCGCACTGGGCATCTATCCGGACGCGCCGGGCAGCGGCCGCTTCCTCGTGCATGCGCCGCGCTTCGCGCGCGCCGAGATCGACCTGGCGAACGGCCGCACCCTGCGCATCGAAGCGCCGGACGCCAGGCCCGGCGAGCGCCGCTTCGTGCAGTCGGTGAGCTGGGCCGGCAAGCCGTTGTCGCGCGTGTGGCTGGACTGGGAGCAGCTGCAGGCCGGCGGCGCCCTGAACTACCGCCTGTCGCAGCAGCCGGACACCGCGGGCTGGGGCACGCATGCGGCCGACCTGCCCGCCGCGCCAAAATAAAACGGAGACACCATGGAACACATCTCGACACCGGCGCTGCGGCCGCACTCTGGCGCAGCCACGGGCAACACCGGCCCGCTGGTCATCGTCACCATCCTGTTCTTCATGTGGGGCCTGCTCACCGCATTGAACGACGTCCTGATCCCGCACCTGAAAGCGCTGTACACGCTGAACTACGTGCAGGCCATGCTGGTGCAGTTCTGCTTCTTCGGCGCCTACGCCATCGTGTCGCTGCCGGCCGGCGCCCTGATCCGGCGCATCGGCTACCAGCGCGGCGCCGTCACCGGGCTGATCATCGCGGCGAGCGGCTGCGCCCTGTTCTATCCGGCCTCGATGAGCGGCTACGCGCTGTTCCTGCTCGGCTTCTTCGTGCTGGCGGCCGGCATCACCATCCTGCAGGTGGCGGCCAATCCCTACGTGACGGTGCTGGGCGACCCGCGCACGGCGTCGAGCCGGCTGTCGCTGACCCAGGCTTTCAATTCGCTCGGC
>CAJYXO010000259.1 GCA_913778765.1 uncultured Massilia sp.
TGGGCCACCACGGTGCGCCCGCGCGCCGCGTCCGGCGCGACGTCCGGCAGCCGCCCCGCGATGTACTCGTAGGACAGGCCGTGGAAGCCGTAGCGGCGCACGCCACGCGAGGTGATCTCGATCGGCAGCGCGAAGGCCTGGGCTTCTTCCGGCTGGCTTCGGTGGAAGGCGGTGTCGAAACAGGCCACCTGGGGCAGCTCGGGCCGCAGCCGCGCCAGGGCCCGGATCGGCGCCAGGTTGTGCGGCTGGTGCAGCGGCGCCAGCGGCACCAGCGTCGCCAGCTCCTCGATCACCTCGGGCGTGACCAGGGTAGGATGGGTGAAGCGCACCCCGCCATGGACCACGCGGTGCCCGGCCGCCACCAGTCGGTGGCCGCTGCCATGGCTGCGCAGGAAATCGCCGATGTAGGCGATCGCGCCCTCGTGCCCGAGCTGGGTGCCGCTCGCCCAGCGGTATTCGTCGCGCCGCGCGCCGCTGGCGTCGGACGCGCTGAAATACGGCTCGGTGGTCAGGCTCTCGACCTGGCCTCGCACCAGCAGCGGCAGCGCGCCGCCCGCCTCGCCCGCTTGGTAGGCGCGGAATTTCAGGCTCGACGAGCCGGCGTTCAGCACCAGGATCAGGTCGGCCATGGCGTCACCCGATCGGCTGCTGTTCGCGGCGCGCCTTGGCCACCAGCACCGCCACCGCGCACGAGGCCTGGCGCGTCGTCACGGAATCGGCGCGGCTGGTCAGGATGATCGGCACCCGTGCGCCCAGCACGATGCCGGCGGCGTCGGCGCCGGCCAGGAAGGACAGGCTTTTCGCCAGCATGTTGCCCGATTCCAGGTCCGGCACCAGCAGCACGTTGGCGCGCCCGGCCACCGGCGACTCGATGCCCTTGATCCGGGCCGCTTCCGGGTCGATCGCATTGTCCAGCGCCAGCGGTCCGTCGACCAGGGCGCCGGTGATCTGCTTGCGGTCGACCATCTTGCACAGCGCCGCCGCTTCGATGGTCGACGGCACCTTGGGATTGATGGTCTCCATGGCGGACAGGATCGCCACCCGCACTTCCTTGAACAGCATGGCATGCGCGAGGTCGATCGCGTTCTGCAGGATGTCGCGTTTTTCCTCCAGCGTCGGGGCGATGTTGACGGCGGCGTCGGTGATGATCAGCGGATCTTCGTGGTCCGGCACCGCCATCACGAAGCAGTGGCTGACGCGGCGTCCGGTACGCAGGCCCGAATCGCGCTTGACCACGGCGCCCATCAGTTCGTCGGTATGCAGGCTGCCCTTCATGAGGGCTTCGGCCTTGCCCTCGCGGACCAGGCCGACCGCCGCTTCGGCCGCCGCCTGGCTGTAGGGCGCGTCGACGATCGGATAGTCGCCGATCGGAATGCCGTACTGCTGCGCCACCGCCTGGATGCGCGCGGCCGGGCCGCACAGGATCGGCGCGATCAGGCCCAGCTGGGCCGCTTCGACCGCGCCCGACAGCGAGCTCTGGTCGCAAGGGTGGACCACGGCGGTCGGCAGCGGCGGCAGCGTCCTGCAGTAGTCGATCAGGCGCTGGTACTTCTCGTGCTTGTTCTCCATCTTGCCCTCCTCTCTCACCTGGCCCCGGCCTGGCTGCCCGCGGCCTGGCGCCGCCGCTCGCCCCCGGTCGGGCGCATGGATGCGGGCGCCTGGCGCCGGCGCTCGGGCACCGAACCCGCCGCGGGGATCGGCCCCAGTACTTCACGGATCCGGCCCAGCATCTCGCGCTGCTGCGCGGTCGGCGCGGTGGCCTGCACGCGCGGGTCCGCCATCAGCTTGTCGAGCAGGGTCAGGAGCCGGGCGCGGTCGGCGGGATCGCGCAGCAGTTGCGGCAGCGAGGCCAGCGCCTGCTCCGGCTCATAGCGCGCGATGATCTCCTGCTCGCCGCGGATGCGGCGGAACTGGTCCGGCGCCACCTCCGGCAGCAGGGCCGCGTAATCGCGCGCCAGCTCGTCCTTGGTTTGCAGCCTGGCCAGCGGCAGCGGCTCGTCCCTGCGCATCAAGAGGTAGCCGATGCGTGCCACCGCTTCCGGATAGCCGCCCTCGGCCACCGAGGCCAGCGCCTCCTTCACGAAGGGCAGCTCGCGCGGCTCGACCGGCGCACGCGGCGCGGCTTTCGGCCGGCCGGCCAGGTAGACCGCGTACATGTTGGCGTACACGCTGAAGAAGCCGGCCTCGGTGGCGGCGTCGCGCACGCCGCGGTACAGGTCCAGCGTGGCGCTGAGGATCTCGGCGCCGGCGTGTTCCAGCTGCTGCAGCGGATGGTCGGGTTCGAGCGCATGGCGGTGTCCGCGCACCCACTCGGCGGCCGGGTTGAGCCAGGCCATCCAGGGATTCAGGTCGGATAGGGCCCAGTGCTGCACCCGCAGCGGGTGGAAGCGGCGCAGCAGCTCGGCCGAGAATTCGTTCGACATCGCCTGCACGACCGGCCGCGCGAACAGCTCGTAGGCGCGCTGGTTGAATTCCGAGATCGCCTCGACCGCCTCGAAGGGCTTCTCGTCCTCGCGCTCGAAACGGTTCAGGCGCTCGGCCACCTGCCCCAGCTCGACCTCGCGGAACGCGACCTCGTACTCCAGCTTGCCGTCGGGCCCGGCATGCTGCTTGATCTCCATGCCGTACAGCCCCGGCGGCAGGCGTTCGATGGTCTGCAGCACCGACACGATCTGGGTGTGCTCCTTCTTCGCCACCTTGCCGGACACGAAGATGCCGAGGTGGCCGATGTCCTGGTGCACCAGGCCGACGATGACCTGGCCGTGCGCCTTGATCTCCTCGGTGCTGCCGTACAGGTCGGCGACCCAGTTGAAGGCCTGCTGGGGCGGCGTGATGTTGTCGCCCATCGAGGCGAACAGGACGATCGGCGAGCGGATCTCGCGCAGGTCGAAGGCGGCGCCGGCGGC
>CAJYXO010000260.1 GCA_913778765.1 uncultured Massilia sp.
CTGAAGGAGATGGCCGGCCGGCGTGACCTGCGCCTGGAACTCGACCAGCACCTGCAGGGCGGCCTGGCGCTGCTGCTGGCCCAGTACGGGCTGGCCGTGGCGCGGGTCGACACGATTGCGCTGCGCCACGACAAGTTCGACGCCAACCGGGCTCGCATCGGCTCCCTGTGGCTGGCCGCCGACGAGCAGCGCGTGCGGATCGAGCACGCGAAGCACCTCGACGAGCTGTATGGCGAAGCCGAGTGGAACCGCATCCGCCGCGAAGAGCAGGACGGCCGCCTGCGCCACCGGCGCGCCGAGCTGCGCCAGGACGAGAGCCTGGAGCGCGCCGGCCTGTCGCTGAAGAATGCCGAGCGCGCGCAGGCGATCCGGGCGCGCCAGATCGAGCTGTATGGCCGCATCGTCGAATCGGGCACCCGCAAGCAGGCGCTCGAGCGCGGCGCCGTCGATGCGGTGAAGGCGCTGGAACACGAACTGGCCGGCAAGCGCAATGCGCGCCTGGACGAAGCCGCGCAATGGCAGCAGCTGCGCGAGCTGGCGGCGATCCGCATGCGCACCGAAGTCGAGGTCGCGCAGCAGGATGCGGCCCAGGCGCGCGCGATCGCCCGGCAGCGCTTTTCCCATCAGCTGCTGCAGCAGCAGATCCGCAACAAGATCGAACAGGCGCGCGGCATCGAGGATGCCAGCCGCCAGCGCAGCGAGCTGGCGCGGCTGCACGAAGCCGAGCAGGCGGCGGCGCGGCACGCGCGCGCGATCGAGGACGAGGAACACGCGGCGCGCCTGAAGCTGCTGCAGCTCGAGAACGAGGCGTACCGGCGCGAAGCGGCGCGCGTGCTCGAATGGCAGGAGGCGCAGGCGGCCGGCCGCCTGTCGCTCGACGCCGAACAGGTACGCCAGCAGCTCGAGAGCCTGCGCCGCGACGGCGCCGGCAAGGACGCGCTGGCCCAGCACGAAAAGCTGCTGCGCACGATCGAGGCGGATGCGCTGGCCGCAAACTACGAACGCGAAGGCCTGCGCGAGCAACGCGCCCACGAGCTGGCGCTGGCGCGCGCCGAGATCGAACGCGCCCAGGCGCTCGGCGCGCTCGACGACAGCGCCAAGCTGGCCGTGGTGGCGCCGGCCAATGCGGCCCTGCTGGCCGACGTGATGAAGACCCGGACGCACGCCGACATGAGCGGCGAGCAGCTGGCCGCGCTGGCCGGCGTGGTCGGCGCGGCGAACGTCGACGCCTGGCGCCTGGCCCAGGAACAGGTGGAACAGGAACGCGTCCGCCGCGACGTCCAGGAAGAGCGCGAACGCCGCCACCAGCTGGCGCTGCTGGCCCTGCAGAACGACGTCAACAAGACGGCGCTGGCGAGCCAGGCCCAGCTCGGGGCCGGCTTCGCCGGCGCCATGGCGGGCGCCATGGCCGCGGCGGTGAAGGGCTGCAGCCATGCCGGCGCGCACCAGGGCGACCGCTTCTGCGCGGCCTGCGGTGCGGCGTTGCCGATCAAGGGATGATGCAGACCGCGATCGACAAACTGCGCGAGCTGCGCGCCCTGCACGAAGACGGCCTGCTGAGCCGCCAGGAATTTGACAGCCGCAAGAACGCCATCCTCGATGCCGCCTATGCGCCGGCCGACGACGAGGAGCGCCCGGTCGTCGCAGCGCCGGCGGTCCGCGCCGGCACCGAACTGGGCCTGATGGCGGGCCAGGAAGTCGGTCCCTTCGAGCGCCGCTACCGGCTGGAACGCCTGCTCGCCCACGGCGGCATGGGCCAGGTCTGGCAGGCCACCGACCTCGCGACCCAGGCGGAGCTGGGCCACAGCGCCCAGGTGGCGCTGAAGATCCTGCCGCCGCAACTGACCCAGCAGACGGCGCACGCGCGCCTGCTGATCGAGGAAGCGGCGCGCGCCCGGCGCCTGGCCCACGAGCACATCGTGCGGGTCTACGACTGGGCCCAGGACCCGGCCACGTCGAGCTACTTCATCATCATGGAATGCCTGGAAGGCGAGGACCTCGACGGCCTGCTGGCGCGCGAGGGCAGGCTCGGAATGGCGCGCGCGCTGCAGCTGCTGCGGCCGGTGGCGGCAGCCCTCGATCACGCCTGGGAGCGCCACCAACTGGTGCACCGCGACATCAAGCCTGCCAACGTCTTCCTGACGCGTGCCGGCGACGTCAAGCTGCTCGACTTCGGCATCGCCGTGCGCGCGCGCGGCGGCGCCGGCGGCCCCGCGCTGGAAGCCCCGGCGACGTCCGGCACGGCCGGCTACCGCGCGCCGGAAGCGGGACGCGCCCAAGTCGAGCCGGCTTTCGCCCGCGCCCTCGACGTGCATGCGGTGGCGGTCATGCTGTACCAGATGCTGAGCGGCCGGCTGCCGTTCGGCCCGGACCGCGGCGGCGAGGCCGCGCCGGCGCGGCCCGCCGACTTGAACGACGCCCAGTGGCAGGCGCTGCAGGCCGGCTTCGCGCTCGACCCGGCGGACCGTCCCGCCAGCGTGGGCGCGCTGCTCGACCGCATCGAGAGCGCCGGCGCATCCGGCGGAACTGCAGCCCCTGTCCACGATGCGCAGCCGGCCGAGACGGAAGGCGCGGCGGCGCAGGCCGGAGCCCAGCGCCAGCCGGCGGAGGACGGCGCCCGCCGGCGCGTCGAAGCGGAGGCCAGGGCAGCGGCGCTGGCGGCAGCGGAACGCCAGCGCCTGCAGCAGCGCCAGCAGCAGATCCAGCAGGAAAAGCTGGCGCGCCTGGCGGCCGAGGAATCCCGCCGCGTGCGCAAGGAAGAACTACGGCGCCAACTGGCGGAACGCCGCGCGCTCGAAGCGGAAAAGGCGCGCCAGGAACGCGAGGAGGCGCAGCGCAAGCTGGCCCAGGCCAAGGCCGCTGCGGCCTACCTCGCCCAGCAGCAGCGCGCCCGCGCGGAACAGGCGGCCTGCAACCAGGCCGAGCTCGAGGTCCTGATCCCGACCCCGGCCAGTCCCGTCGCCGACGGCGAAGGCATCCTGCGCGACAGCTTCCTGGATGGCGAAGGCCAGGGCCCGGAACTGGTGCTGCTGCCGACCGGCCGCTTCCAGATGGGCTCACCCGAACATGAGCGCAAGATCGCGATGGCGGCCGGCTCGCAGAAAGCCTGGCTGGCGCGCGAACTGCCCCAGCACTGGGTCGGGATCGAGAAGCCGGTGGCGATGGGCCGCCATCCGGTCACGGTGGGCGAATGGCGCGTTTTCGCGCGCGTTACCGGCTGGACCCAGTGCGGCGACGTCAACTGGGAAGCGCCGGGCTTCGCGCAGACCGACGCCCATCCGGTGGTCGGCGTCAACTGGTACGACGTCCAGGACTATCTGCGCTGGCTGTCCGAGGCGACCGGCCGGCGCTACCGGCTGCCGAGCGAAGCCGAGTGGGAATATGCCTGCCGCGCCGGGACCAAGACGGCGTTCAGCTTCGGCGACACCATCTCCACCGGGCAGGCCAACTACGACGGCAATTTCACCTACAACGGCGGCGTGCGCGGCGACTACCGGCGCGGCACCACCCCGGCCGGCATGTTCCCGCCGAATCCCTGGGGCCTGTACGACATGCACGGCAACGTGTGGGAATGGGTGCAGGACGTGGTCCACGACAATTACGACGGTGCGCCGCTCGACGGCAGCGCCTGGGAAGACGGCGGCGACCAGGCCCGCCGCATCCTGCGCGGCGGCTCCTGGCTCTACAACCCGCGCTACCTGCGCTCGGCCCTGCGCAACGGCTTTTCGAGCGCCTTGTCGAACGATATCGTCGGCTTCCGGGTCGTTCGCGAGCTGATGTAGTCTGTACGAGTCCGCCGACACGAACACGATCCAAAGACGGTGGTGCGGCGCCTTACCCTTGTGGGATAATTTTTCGCCTGATGACAGGAGGTCGCCATGCGCATCCCGGAAGATATTCGTATTCCCGTGACCGTATTCGCCCTGCAGGCAGTTCTGCTGACGGGCGCCGCGCTGGTGTTTCTGGTGCTGCGCCCCGGCTGATCAGGCGCCTGACAGTTGCAGCCGCGCACGCCGGTCGGCGCCGCGTGCGCTCCGGATTTCCGGATAGGCATTCGCCGTAAAACGCACCAGGCCGTGGAAACCGGCCAGGCGGTCCAGCGTCGTCGCCGGACCGAGGGCGGTGTCGAACCCGCTGGCCGGATCGCGGTGCCAGAAGCCGCCGTCGCGGTGGAAGAGTTGCGGCAGCACGGCCGCCTGCGGCAGGGCCGCGCCCTCAGCGGACGCCGTTCCAGGCGCGGTGTCGGGTGCAAGCAGCAGGAAGCACTCGGCCGCGCCGCCGGCGTCGACCCGGTGCAGCACCACCGCATGCGGCAGCAGCGCCGTCACCACCAGCACGGCCACGCCCTTGATGCTGGCCGTCAATTCGATGCGCATGCCGAGCCGCAGCGGCGCCGGGTTGTGCTTGCCGGGCCAGACGCCGTCCAGCAACAGGCCGTAGCGCGACACGTCCTCGATCTCGAAACCTTGCCGGCCCTGGCGGATCACTGCATGACGCGCCGAAATGCGCCGCGTCAGGCCGTCCAGCGCCGGACCGCGATCGCCGTAATGGCAGAGCGCCAGGTCGGCGTCGGCGCATCCCGTATCGGCCTCCATCCGGCCCAGCACCCATTCGTCGAGCGCGAACAGGCGCAAGTGGCGCTGCTGGCCGGGCTCCGGTTCTGCCTGCACCAGGCAGGCGCGCGAGGCCGGGCAGGGATGGGCCGGACGCGTGGCCGGGATATCGATTTCGATCAGCTCTTCATCCCAGGCGATGCTCGGCAGCGCCAGGTCGATCTTGCCCTGGCGTTCGCCACCAGGCTGGGCGAAGTTCAGCTGGGCGATCGATGCGTTGCGGGCGTCGATGGCGATATCGAGCGGGCCGGCGCCGTCCAGGCCTTGCAGGCGAGCGATCGAGGCGTCGTCGGCGTGGATGCGCACGTTCTTGCGCGCCGCCAGATAGGTCTGGTGGATCTCGGCCAGCGAGGCGTCCGCGCGCGGCACCGGGAGCACCACGGTGGCGACCCAGGTGCGGGCCGCGCCTGGCTGCCGCGGATCGCCATGCAGCTCGACGTCGACCCGGTACTGGCCGTGCTCGCGGCCGCGCGAGGAGAATTCGACCACCACCGGGCGCCAGCCGCCGCGCAGGCTGCGCGTGAAGGTCTGGCGGCCGCCGCCCTGGGGCAGCAGGGCCGATTGCAGCAGCATCGTCAGTTCGCCGGGTGCGTCGTCCGGCATGCCGCGCAGCTCGAGCCGGATCGCCTGGCGTCCGCCGGCCGCGCGCGGATCGAAGCCGCTGATGTGCAGGCGCGGGCGGCTGTCGGTGTGGCGCGCTGGCGGCATGGCGTTGGGCCGGATCGCATCGGCTGCGTCGCGGCGGGCGCGCACCGACTGCAGCATGTCGAAACTGGAGCCCAGCGCATCGCCTGCAACCGCCGTGGCGGGCAGGGGCTGGCCGTGCCCATGCGCGCAGGCCGGCTCGCCGGGCGAAACCCAGGCGGTGCAATGCGGATGGTCGGGGCTGCTGCAGCGTTTCATGGATGGCGGATCGATCTGGCTTGCGTCGTGATGAGCTTACGCGATTCTAATCCAGGGCGGCGCGCCGTATTCATCAGCAAGCAAGATTTTTTGCCAAAAAGCATCATGCGCCCGGCAAGACGGTTTCGTCGCGCCCTGCGCCGTCCGGATCGCCGGCGGTCGTACGCAGCAGGATCGCGGTGACGTTGTCCGGGTAGAAGAACACCGGCGGATGGGCTTCGTAGGCGCGCAGCAAAGTTCCCAGCATGGCGGCTGCATCCAGCCGGCCTTGCAACAGCTGCGGCCACTGGCCGACCCAGCCATACGGATCGGAACAGGACCACAGGCCGTCGGTGGCGAGCAGGTAGCTTGCGTCCGGGCGCAGCCGGACGGCGCGGCGGTCGGGCAGGGCGCATAGCCACGGCGGCAGGTTGAGCGGGGTCAGCTCGAACAGCGGATCGTTCAGCTGGGCCGGGTTGGCGAAGGCATTCCCGAGGATGAAGGCTTGCGAGACCTGCGGCCGGTGCTCGCCGTGGACCTGCTGCCACCATTCCTGCTCGCTCAACAGGCCGCCCATTGCGAAGGCGGTGGCCGGCACGTGGTCGACGCTGAGCGGGGCCACGCGCTCGCGCGCGATCTCGTACAGGCGCGAATCGCCGACGTGGTAGAGCAGCGGCGCGCCGCCCGCCGGCAGCTCCAGCATGGTCAGGGTGGTGCCGGGACGCGGGCCGCTTGCGGCCAGCGGCGCGAAATGGCGCTGCAGCTGGGCGTGCAGGGCGTCCAGGTGGCGCGCCAGCTCGCCGACGCTGTCGCAGGGCGGGATCGCCAGCAGGCCGACGGCGACCGCTTCGGCGGTCTCGCGCCCGTGGCCGTGGCCGCCCATCCCGTCCAGCACGGCCAGGCGCGCATGGCCTTCGCGCCAGCGCGCCAGCCGGCGCCGCTGCGGCTGCTGGTTCTGCAGCCAGACGGCCTGGCCGCCGGCATCGATCAGCACCAGGTTGTCCTGGTTCTCTTCGCGCAGGCGCGGGCCGGCCCCCAGGCGCGAGCTGGCGGCCACGTCGAAGGCGCCGAAGCGCAGGGAGGAAGCGAGGTTCAGGACATCGGGCATCTGCATGCGCCTACTGTAACCGCAAATAGCAAAAAGCCAAGCGACGATTAGACGGGATTTTCCATTACACTAAGCCAATCATGCTGATCCGATCCCTCGACGCCGCCGATATTCCCGCCGTCGCCGCGCTGCTGCGCCGCGCCGCCGAGGAATTCATCCTGCACGAATCGACGCTCGAAGACGGCGCCAGATTCCTGGCCGAACAGGGCGAGGACGCGGTGCGCGGCTTCGTCGACATGGGCTTCGTCTATCACCTCGCCGAGGTGGATGGCAGGCTGGCCGGCTTCATCGCCATCCGCGAGCGCAGCCACGTCTACAGCCTGTACGTCGACAAGGCCTTCCACCGGCGCGGCATCGCCCGCCGCCTGTGGGAGACGGGGCGCGACGCCGCCCTCGGGCCCGGCCACCCTGGCGCATTCACCGTGAACGCCTCGAACCACGCCTTGCCGTTTTATGCGGCGCTGGGCTTCGTGCCGAGCGCGCCGATGCAGAGCGGGATCGTCGGCTACAACCCGATGGTCCTAGTCCTGGACCGCGCGCTCGTCGACCCGGCGTAGCCACAGGCTGCTGGCCCAGCCTTCGACCTCGCGGCCCGCCAGGCGCGCGCGCACCTGCCACCAGTCGCCGTCGACGGCGCCGGTGGGCGTCACCAGGGTCCCGGCCGGCAGCACCGTCAGGCGCGGCGCACCGGTCGCCCTGGCCGTGCGCAGGTTCAGCTTCTCGATGACGCGGTAGCGCAGCGCCGGCGCCGGCAGCGCCACCGGTTCGATATGCGGGGCCGCCAGGGCGATGTGGCTGGCCGCTTGCTGCGCCGGGGCCGGCAGCAGCGCGGCGAACAGCAGGCCGAAGCCCAGCGTGCCGCCGCCGACCAGCGCCAGGTTGCCGACGGTCGGGCGGCGCCACCAGTGGCGCGGCGTCAGCAGGCCGGCCAGCACCAGGGTCAGCGCCAGTCCCAGGCCGCAGGCGGCCAGCGTCCACCAGTTCAGTGCATGCATCATGGCGCCTCAGGCATCGAAGCGCAGCACGTAATGGCCGGCGACGAGGTGGTGGCCGGGCGGCAGGCGGTAAGGCTGCTCCGGCGTCGCCTCGCCGATCGCCGCCACGAAGCGCAGCTGTTCGTCGAGATGGTACAAGGCCTGGGTGGCGCTGGCGCGGGCGATGCGGTAGCCGTCCGGGCCGGCCTCGAAGCTGAAGGCGTTGCGCGACAGGCCGAGACGGTCGGCGCTGGTCTCCGCGGCGCCGCCGCCGCTGCGCAGGAAGCGCGGCGAATCGAGCACCCGCAGCGCGGCCAGCATCGGCGCCGACCGGCCGAACAGGAAGCGCGCGCCCGGCGCCACCGGCAGCGCCGGCGCATTTGGCAGGCGCAGCAGGGCCAGGTAGCGCTCGGCCATCTCGGGCGCCACCGCCAGCAGATCGACGCGGGCGCCGTCGACGGGGCTGAAGCTGGCCGGCGCCGCCACCGGCTCGCGTCCCTCCGCGGTCACGGCGTGTACGGTATCGCCGTCGTCGACCGCGAAGCCGAGCAGGCTGTCGACGCCAGGGGCGGACGGCAGCAGCGCGCGGTTCAGGCCGATCTCCAGCGCCTGGGCGCCGGTCTCGCGGTAGCGCGACAGGCGCGGCAGGGCCAGCGCCGCCAGCGCGACTTTCTGGCGCGCCACCGGGGCGTAGGTGGCATCCGCTTCCGCGTTGGTAGGGGCCGGGGCCTGGGCCGGCCTGGCGAGCGGCAGCGCCGTCATGTCGGCTTCCTGGGCCCGGCGCGGCTTCCACACGGCCGGGCGGGCCGACGGCGTAACGGACGCGCGGATCGGCGCGGCTGCCGATGCCGGCGCGGGGATCGATGCGCGCGCGCCGGGCGCCGGCGTCACTCGCAGCAGCAGGCGCAGCGGCGCGCCGGCGGCATCGACGCCGCCGCGGCGCGAGCGGATGCTCCAATAGCCGCCGGGCTGGTCGAAGCTGCATTCGAAGGCTTCTTTCGGGCGCACCTGGACTTCGAGCGGCGCGTCCGGGCCGTCGTTGATCAGCAGGACCGCGCCCTCGGCGCCGAAGGGCCAGCCGGGCGCCGCGCAGGTGGCGTTGTGCTCGTCGTTGCCGATCAGGGTCAGGCGCTGGTTCGGATAGATCGGGCACACGGTCTTCCATACCGCGCTGTCGCGCGACACGCTGACCGTGTACTGGACCTTTTCGCCCGGCGCCGGCAGGTAGACGGCATGGCCGAAGCGGACCTCGACTTCGCCCGGCGCCAGGTCTTCGGCGCCGACCACGTGGTAGCGCACGTCGTCGCCGTCCAGCAGGTCGCCGAAATCCTTCTGGTGCAGGGCCGCCAGCCCCTGGGCCAGGTCGCGCACGCGGGCGCCGCGCGTCAGGTGGCGGTCGTCGTCGACTTCTTCCTGCGGCAGGGCCAGGGTCACGTGCGAAAAGCAGCGCGTGGCGGCGCGCCCGCGCTGTTCGCGCGGCGCGCGTTCGAGCAGGTCGCGCAGCAGCGGGCGGCGCGAGAACAGGGCCAGCCCGGGCGCCTGCCAGATCGCCTCGGGGCTGAACACGTCGTTGATCCTGGCAAGGGTTTCGTGCTGTACGTAGACGGGCATGATGCTTTCTCCTGTGATGTTAGGCGCGCGCCGCGTGGGCGTCGATGCGGTCGCCGGCGACGCATGCCGCTAGCAGGGGGCAGATGAAAAACAGCAGGTGCGAGCCGCCCGCCGACAGGAAACTCATCGGCTGCCCCATGATCGGGAAGATCGCCAGGTTGGTGCCCCAGGACAGCAGGAAGTGGCCGAACACGAAGGCGGCCCCGCCGCACAGCAGGAAGCAGCGGAAGCGCCCCTGCCAGGCCAGGCGGAAATCGCGCGCTTGCGCAGCCAGCAGCCAGCAGCGCAGCGCCGCCTGCAGCAGCCCGGCTAGGAACAGGGCCTGCAGTCCCCACAGCAGCAGCCCGGCGGCCAGGCCATGCCGGTTCAGGAAGAAGGAGGGCGAGAAATCGTCCTGCACGGCGGGGATGCGCAGCACGGCGCCGGCGTCCTGGCCCAGCGCCAGCAGGCCGAAGGCGTGGTCGGCGCCGAACCAGCCGCCGCCGGCAACCGCCTGGGCGCCCAGCAGCAGCTGCTGGCC
>CAJYXO010000261.1 GCA_913778765.1 uncultured Massilia sp.
GCATGCACAGCATCGCCACGGCATGCGCGACCTCGTCGGGCTGCACCAGCCGTCCCTGCGGATTGCCGGCCGCGAGTTCGGCGCGCGCCTGCTCTTCCGTGCGGCCGGTCTTGCGGACGATGTTGGCGACCGCATCCTGCACGATGCCGGTTTCGGTGTAGCCGGGGCAGACCGCGGTCACGGTGACGCCCTTGGCAGCCAGCTCCAGCGCCAGTGCGCGCGTCAGGCCGACCAGGCCGTGCTTGGCCGCGCAGTAGGCCGCCACGTAACGGTAGCCGGTCAGGCCGGCCGTCGAGGCGACGTTGACGATGCGTCCCCAGCCGGCATCCAGCATGGCGGGCAACGCCGCCTGGATGCAGTGGTAGGCGCCGTTCAGGTTCACGTCCAGCATGCGCTGCCACAGCGCCGCATCGGTGCGGAGAAACGGGCTGGAGGCCGCCTGGCCGGCATTGTTGACGAGGATCTCGGCGGCGCCTGCGCGCGCGAAGGCGGCGGCCACGCTGTCTGCATCGCTGACGTCGACCGCCTGCCATGCCGTGCCGCCGCCCAGTTCCCGTGCCGCCGCGGCAAGCAGCTCCGCATCGCGCGCCATCAGGGTCACGCGCGCGCCCTCGGCCAGCAGGCTGCGCGCGATCGCCAGTCCGATGCCGCGGCTGGCGCCCGTCACGACCGCGTGTTTTCCGATCAAGGATGCCATCAGCCCTCCAGCAGCCTTGCCGCGACCTGCTGCGGCGACAAGCCTGTATTCAAGGCGGCCAGCTGGCGTTCGCGCGCCAGGTTGCGTTCCAGCTGGGCCTTGCCGGCCAGGTACTGCTTCGGCCAGGCGATGGCGCTGAAGCCGAGCTTCGCCGCTTCGTGCAGGGTCCAGGCCGGATCGGCCAGGTGTGGACGGCCGACCGCGCACAAATCGGCGCGTCCGGCGGCGATGATGCTGTTGGCGTGGTCGGCTTCGAAGATGGCGCCCACCGCAATGGTCGGGATGCCGGCCTCGTTGCGCACGCGGTCCGCGAACGGGGTCTGGTACATGCGGCCGAACACCGGCTTTTCGAGCTTGCTCACCTGGCCAGAGGAACAGTCGATCATGTCGGCGCCGGCTTCCTTGAACAGGCGCGCGATCGCCACCGCGTCTTCCGGCGTGATGCCGCCCTCGACCCAGTCGTGGGCCGAAATCCGCACGCTCATCGGCTTGTGCGCCGGCCAGGCCGCGCGCATCGCACGGAACACGCGCAGCGGATAGCGGCAGCGGTTTTCCAGGCTGCCGCCGTATTCGTCGGTCCGGCGATTGGTCAGCGGCGAGATGAAGGACGACAGCAGGTAGCCGTGCGCGCAGTGCAGTTCCAGCCAGTCGAAACCCGCCTCTTCCGCAGCCAGGGTCGCGCGGACGAAGTCGGCCTCGACGCGTTCCAGGTCCGGTTCCGTCGCTTCGCGCGCCATCTGCGAGACGCCGGGCAGGTACTGCTGCGGCGATGCGGCGATCAGCGGCCAGTTTCCGTCGGCGAGCGGCTGGTCGATGCCGTCCCACATGACCCGCGTCGAACCCTTGGGCCCGGCGTGGCCGAGCTGCAGGGCGATCTTCGCATCCGTCTGCCCGTGCACGAAGTCGACGATGCGCTTCCACGCCGCCGTGTGCGCCGGCGCGTACATGCCCGGACAGCTTGGCGTGATGCGGGCGTCGGCCGAGACGCAGGTCATCTCGGCGAAGACCATCGCCGCCCCGCCCAGCGCCCGCGCGCCCAGGTGGACCAGGTGGAAGTCGCCGGGCACGCCGTCGACGGCCGAATACTGGGCCATCGGCGACACCACGATGCGGTTCTTCAGGAAGACCTCGCGCACCTTGTAGGGTGTGAACATGGGCGGCGCCTGCACGCCGGCCGGCAGCGCCACACCGGCCTGGGCGCAGGCGCGCCGGGCGAACCAGTCCTCGAAACGGGCCACGTAGCCGGGGTCGCGCAGGCGCAGGTTTTCGTGCGAGATGCGCTGGCTGCGGGTCAGCATCGAGTAGGCGAACTGCTCGGCCTCCAGCGCGCTGTAGCGGTCGACGTTCTCGAACCACTCCATCGAATTGCGCGCCGCCGACTGGATCTTCAGCACCTCGACCGAACGGCTGGCCTGGTAGGCGGCCAGCGCCGCGCGCGCATCGCTGCCGTGCGTGCCGAAGCAGCGCGCCAGTTCGATCGCATCTTCCAGCGCCAGCTTGGTGCCGGAGCCGATCGAGAAGTGGGCCGTATGGGCCGCATCGCCCATCAGCACCACGGGGACATCCGCGTTCCAGTGCACCCACTGCTCGCAGACGATGCGCGGGAAGGCGATCCAGTTGCTCGATCCGCGCTGGTGGCCGGCATTCGACATCAGCGCATGGCCGTCCAGGTGCTCGGCGAACAGGCGCTCGCAGAAGGCGATGCCCTCCTCCTGCGGCATGTCGGCCAGGCCGGCTTTTCGCCACACGTCTTCCGGCGTCTCGACGATGAAGGTCGAGGTGTCGCCGTCGAACTGGTAGATGTGGGCCTGGAACCAGCCGAATGCCGTTTCCTTGAACACGAAGGTGAAGGCGTCGAACTTTTTCTTGGTGCCCAGCCAGACGAAGCGGCAGCGCCGCGTCTCGACGAAGGGTTGGAAGGTAGCGGCGTAATGCGTGCGGACGCGGCTGTTCAGGCCATCGGCGGCGATCACCAGGTCGGCATCGTAGCGCGCGGCGATGGCCTGGTCGTCCTCGACCTCGGTCTCGAACACCAGCGCCACGCCCAGCGCCTCGCAACGCTGCTGCAGGATGTTCAGCAGGCGCTTGCGGCCGATGCCGCAGAAGCCGTGGCCGCCGGAGGTCACGCGCGCGCCCTTGTAGAAGACGTCGATGTCGTCCCAGTGGTTGAAGGCCTGCAGGATGGCGCGCGCGGTCGGTTCGTCGGCGCCGACCAGGTTGCCGAGGGTCTGGTCGGAGAAGACCACGCCCCAGCCGAAGGTGTCGTAGGGCCGGTTGCGTTCCACCACGACGATGCGATGGTCCGGATTCTGCTTTTTCATCAGCAGGGCGAAATACAGGCCGGCCGGTCCGCCGCCGATGCAAACGATATTCATGCGATGCTCACGACTCACGTAATTTGAAACGCTGCAGCTTGCCCGTCTCGGTGCGCGGCAGCTTGTCGGTGAAGCGCACGGCGCGCGGATACTTGTAGGGCGCGATGTGGGCCTTGGCGAAATCCTGCAGCGCGCGCACCAGCTCGTCCGATGCCTCGATGCCGGGCTTCAGCACCACGTGGGCTTCGACGATCTGGCCGCGTTCCTCGTCGGTCCGTCCCACCACGCCGCACTCGGCCACCGCCGGATGGCGCAGCAGCACGTCCTCCACCTCGGCGCCGGCGATGTTGTAGCCGGCCGAGATGATCATGTCGTCGGTGCGCGAGCGGTAGTAGAAATAACCGTCGCCGTCCATCTCGTAGGCGTCGCCGGTCAGGTTCCAGCCGTTCAGCACATACTGGCGCTGGCGCTCGTCCGCCAGGTAGCGGCAGCCGGTCGGCCCCTTCACGGCCAGGCGCCCGATGACGCCCGGCCCCACCGGCTGGCCGTCGGCGTCGAGGATGCAGGCCCGGTAGCCCGGCACCGGCTTGCCGGTCGCACCGGGGCGGATGGCGTCGCCGCTGGCCGAGATGAAGATGTGCAGGATCTCGGTGGCGCCGATGCCGTCGATCATGGCGATGCCGGTGGCGGCCTTCCACGCGTCGCGCGTGGCCAGCGGCAGCGCCTCGCCGGCGGACACGCATTTCTGCAGCGAGCCGAGGTCGTATCTCGGCACGAGCGGCGTCATCTGCCGGTAGAAGGTCGGCGCGGTGAAGCAGACGGTGGCGCGGTAGCGCTGGATCGCGGCCAGCAGCGTCTCCGGCGTGAGCTTTTCCAGCAGCACTCCGGCCGCGCCGACGCGCAGCGGGAACAGCAGCAAGCCGCCCAGGCCGAAGGTGAAGGCCAGCGGCGGCGTGCCGATGAAGATGTCGTCTTCGCGCGAGCCCAGGGTGTGCGGCGGGAAGCAGTCGCAGATCGCCAGCACGTCGCGGTGGAAGTGCATGGTGCCCTTCGGGATGCCGGTGGTGCCTGAGGTGAAGCTGATCAGGCAGACGTCGTCGGCGGCCGTGTCGACGGCGCCGAAGGCTTCCTCGTGGCGCGCCATCAGGACTTCCAGGCCGTCCGCGTGATCGGGATCGTCGAAATAAACGACGGGAGGATGGCCTTCGACCTGTTCCAGCTCGCCCGCCAGCGTGCGTGCGCACAGCACCGCGTTCACCTGCGCCTTGTCGAGGATGACGCCCAGCTCCCGCGCCCGCAGCAGCGGCATGGTCGGCACCGCGACGAGGCCCGCCTTCAGCACGGCCAGGATGCAGGCCGCCATCATCGGGCAGTTGGCGCCGCGCAGCAGCACGCGGTTCCCCGTGACCAGCTTCATGTCGGTGCGCAGCACGTGGGCGATGCGGTCGACCTGGCGCTGGAGTTCCGCATAGGTCCAGGTCGCGTGTTCGCCGAATAGGGCCGTGCGCCCGCCGCGCCCACGCGCCACGTGCTTGTCCAGCAGCTCGCCCACGCAGTTCAGGCGCGCAGGGTAGCGAAGGTCCGGCAGGTCGAAGACGAGCTCCGGCCACTCGTCGCGCGGCGGCAGGTGATCGCGCGCGAAGCTGTCGACGTGGGCCGAATGGGTGGATTCTGCGACGGAAAGGCTCGTCATGGAAGCGCTCCGGAGAAAGGGTCGGTCGATGGATACCGGCAGATACTTTAAGCCTAAAGCAATTACAAAACAAGCAAAATCGACGGCGCGGCTGCGGTGCGCCTGCCCTTGCGATTGTTGCCTAGAATCGGTCGACTTCAAGGATGCGAAAAGGCGCGGCAATGGACAAGGCAGCGGACAAGGGACGATCGATCTTCTGGATGCGCCGCGACCTGCGCGCGCACGACAATGTGGCCCTGCACGCCGCCCTGTCCTCGTCCGACCAGGTCATCTGCGTGTTCGTGTACGACCGCACCATCCTCGACGAACTGCCGCGCTGCGACCGCCGGGTGGCCTTCATCCACGCCAGCGTCGAGGAAGCGGGGACGCAATTGGCGAAGCTGGGCGGCAAGCTGCTGGCGCTCGAAGGCGATCCGGCCAAGCTCATTCCGGACCTGGCGCGGCGCCACGACGCCGCCCGCGTGTTCGCGAACGAGGACTACGAACCCACGGCGCGCCGGCGCGACGAAGCGATCGCCGAGGCGTTGGCGCGCGACGGCCGCGAACTGCTGCTGTCGAAGGACCAGGTGCTGCTGCACCGCGACGAGGTACTCAGCAAGTCGGGCACGCCCTATGCCCGCTTCACGCCCTATTACCGGGCCTGGCTGCGGCGCCTGGGCGAGGACCCGGCGGTGCTGGGCGACTACGATCCGGCGCCGCTGAAGTCGCATCTGGACGGCACGGTGAAAGGCCCGTCCAACATCCCGCTGCACAAGCTCGGCTTCGACAACGTCGACCTGGAAGGCCTCAGTCTCTGGCCCGGCACGTCGGGCGCGCGGCGGGTGCTCAATGAATTCGTCGGCAAGATCGGCGACTACATGGCGCTGCGTGACACGCTGGCGCTGCCCGGCACCTCGGGGCTGGACATCCACCTGCGCTTCGGCACCATGTCGATCCGCGCGATCTTTCGCGAACTCGGGAAGCGTACCGACGTCCACGACGCCAGCGTGGCGGGCTGGATCCGCGAGGTGTGCTGGCGCGAGTTTTTCTCGCAGCTGCTGCATCACGCGCCGCGCGTCGCCGACGGTCCTTACCTGGAAAAGTATGCGAAGCTGGACTGGGTGGCCGGCAAGCTCGGCGAGCAGCGCCTGGCAGCCTGGCAGTCCGCCGCCACCGGCTACCCGATCGTCGACGCCGCGATGACGCAGCTGAACACCACCGGCGCCATGCACAACCGTGCGCGTTTGATCGCCGCTTCCTTCCTGGTCAAGACGCTGGGCGTCGACTGGCGCCGCGGCGAAGCGTATTTCGCGCTCAAGCTGAACGACTACGACCAGGCCTCGAACAACGGCAACTGGCAGTGGGTCGCCTCGACCGGCGCCGATGCCCAGCCGCCCTACCGGATCTTCAACCCGTCTTCGCAATCCAGAACCTACGATCCGGACGCCGCCTACATCAAGCACTGGCTGCCGGCCCTGGCCAAGATCGACGCGCGCCACCTGCACGAGCCGTGGACGCGCGACGAGCCGATCCCGGACTATCCGGCGCCGATCGTCGACTACGCGGCGGCGCTGGAAGCGTGCAAGCGGCGCTACGGCGCCGTGTGACGCGCACCCGCCGTCAGAACTTCATCTCCATCGTCGCCCGCACGCTGCGGTGTACCGGGTTCAGCGTGCGGCTGGTCTGGGTGCCGGCGCCGGTGGTGTAGCTGCTCTGGCTGAGCGTGTCCTGGGCCAGCAGGTTGGCGGTCGCCACGCGCAGCTGCAGCTTCGGGTTGAACTTCCACAGCGCGTACAGGTCGAGGTCGCGGCGCACCGAGGTGTAGCTGATCTGGTTGCCCGACACGCGCACGAAGCCGCCGTTCTTGAAGACATAGCTGCCGCCGAAGGTGAGCGGGCCGTTCCTGTAGTCGGCGCCGAGGGTCGCGGACAGCGGCGTCTGGCCGTCCAGGCGGTTGTCCGGGCCCGGCACCGAATCCACCGTCGACCAGTTGCGCGACAGGCTGGCGCGCAGGTCGAGGTTGGTCTTGGTTTCCATCACGGCCTTCAGCGGGAACTTGGCTTCCAGCTCAAGGCCATAGGTTTTCGCATTGCCGCTGTTGGTCGGGGTCGAGACCCAGCGCGCGCCGTCGAACACCACCAGGCTGCGCGTGTAGTCGGTGATGCGGCGGCTCGACACGCTCGCGGACAGCAGCGCGCCCTCGGCCCAGTAGTGCTCGTAGGAGGCGTCGATGCCCAGCGCCAGCTCCGGCTTCAGGTTCGGGTTGCCGATCGAATCCGGTTCCGTCTGGCTGTTGTTCACCGAGGTGAAGCGGTGCGGGATGATCTGCTGCTGGCCCGGCGCTTTATAGGTGCGGGTCACGGCCAGGCGCACCTGGTCGCCCTTGGTTCCCGGAAGTTTATACAAGGTCTGGGCCACCGGGCTCAGGACCGAGGAATTGTTCTTCACCCGGGCATAGGTGTTGCCCTCGGTCGAGGTGCGGATGCCTTCCCAGCGCGCCCCCAGGTACACCGACCAGGCCGGCGTCACGTTCCACTCGTCCTGGGCATACATCGCCAGGCGCGAGACCGTCGATTCGTAGAATTCGTCGCCGCCCGGCAGGGAAACGTTCGGCGCGCCGGCGTCGCGTTCGAGGCGCCGGTCGTCGCCGCTCTGGTAGCCGCCGTCCCAGCCGAAGGCCAGCGCATGGCCTTCGAAGCGGCCGCTGGTGTACTTGCCGGTCGAGGTCAGGCCGCGCACGGCGGCATCGGACTCGATGAAGGCGTGCAGCGGCGCAGCCGCCGGATTGCCGCCGCCGAAGCGGTACATCGAATTGCCGGCGCCGACATACAGGCCGCTCAGCTTGGCGTCCAGCTTGGCGCCGGATTCGAACTTGTGCACCCAGTTCAGCTCTTCGCGGAACACGTGGTTGTGGTTGGTCATGCTCTGGTCGAGCCGCGGATAGGCCGGGATCGGGCCGAGCAGCGTGTCGATGCGGCCGGCCTCGACCTGGCTGAAGTTTGCCCAGTTGGCAAAAGTCTGCGAGGTCAGCGTGTCGCCGTTCTCGAAGCTGTAGTTGATGCGCGGCGTCAGGTTGACCGCGCTGATGCGTGCATCCTGCGGCGTTTCGCTGTCGCGCAGGCCGGTCAGGACGCCCGCCGGATTGACGAAGGTCTCGGTCGTTTCGGGCTCGTTGGTGAAACGGTTCTGGAACACGTTCATCGCGAACGAGTAGGACAGCTTGCCGAGCTTGTCGGACAGTTGCAGGCTGGCGGTCGGGCTGTTCATCGCGGCGCCGTGGCCGTAGCCGAGTTTCAGCTCGCGCTGCGCCGCCTTGACCGCCTTCTTCAGCACGATGTTGATGGTGCCGGCGATCGACTGGGTCGAGAACTCGGCGCTGGCGGCGCGCAGCACCTCGACGCGCTCGATCACCTCCGGCGACAGCGAACTGATGTCGAAGCCCTGCGGCGCACGCTCGCCGTTGATCAGGATCTGCGTATAGCCGCTGCCGAGGCCGCGCATGCGGATCTCGCCGCCGCGCCCGCTGCTGCTGACGGTCACGCCCGGCACGCGCTTGAGCACGTCGAGCACGTTGGTGTCGCCGTATTTGACGATCTCCTCGTTATTCACGACGATCTTGCTGGCGGTGTCGTCGCGGCGCGGATCGTAGGCGTTGGCGGCGCCCTTGACCTCGACTTGCTGGATTTTCTTGGCGTCCTCCTGCTGGGCGTGGGCGGGATGGGCAAGTGCGGCCGCGACGGCGGCGGCAGCGATGCTCAGGCGAAATTGTTGGCTGGCGGCTGGCATGTCAATCTTTTCAAAGTTGAAATGGGCTGCCATTGTCCAACAGATTATTGGCATTTCGTTGCTTTCGCGTAAATATTTTTGATATGCATGCATCGTTTTCGACTGCGTGCATATTAAAAAACGATGTCAAAAAGCAAAAATTGTCCCGTAGACGAAGCTGCCCGTTATAATCAGACATCTTTTCATCGAGGTTTCACCGTGTCCGATCGCTTCAAAGTCCTGCCGCAATACCTGCTGCCCAAGCAGCGCCTGACGACCTTCGCCGGCCGCGTCGCCGGCGCCAAGGGCGGCTCGATGACGACCCGCCTGATCCGCTGGTTCGTCGGCAAGTACGGGGTCAACATGGACGAAGCCGAGAATTCGGACATCGCCAGCTACGCCAGCTTCAACGACTTCTTCACCCGTCCCCTGAAAGCCGGCGTGCGGCCGCTGGCGGATGCCGCCTTCATCTGCCCGGTGGACGGCGCGATCAGCCAGTTCGGCGCGATCGACGACCATCACATCCTGCAGGCCAAGGGCCACCGCTTCACCACCACCGAGCTGGTCGGCGGCGACGCCGAGCTGGCCAGGCAGTTCCGGCACGGCAGCTTCGCCAACCTCTACCTGTCGCCGAAGGACTACCACCGTCTGCACATGCCCTGCGACGGCAAGCTCACCCGCATGATCTATGTGCCGGGGGCGCTGTTCTCGGTGAACCCGACCACGGCGCGCGGCGTGCCGAACCTGTTCGCCCGCAACGAGCGCGTGGTCTGCGTGTTCGAGTCGGCGGAACATGGTCCCTTCGTGATGGTGCTGGTCGGCGCGACCATCGTCGGCAGCATGGCGACCGTGTGGCACGGCGTGGTGAATCCCAAGCGTCCGCAGAAGATCAGCGAGTGGACTTATGCCGACCAGGATATCGTCCTGAAGAAGGGCGAGGAAATGGGGCGCTTCCTGCTGGGGTCGACCATCGTGATGCTGTTCAGGCAGGACACGATTTCCTTCAACCCGGATTGGGCGCCGGAGCGTTCGGTGCGCTTGGGGGAGATGATGGGCGATGACGTCGGAGGCGCCTGATACCGGCGTTTCGTTCATTCGGCCAAGGTGGTTGGCCGCGACCAGCGATATCGGGCTGCCCTGAAGGGCATGGCGGCGTAAAGCATACCCACGCCGGACAGGCCCTAAGCGGCCCTGCTCTCCTCATGCTGCCGCGCCCGCGCGCAGCAAGCCTCTTCCAGCATATCCAGGAAGGCCCGCGTCTTGGCCGGCATCAGCCGCCGCCCCGGGAACACGGCCCAGCCATGCGCGGACGGGAATTCCCACTCCGGCAGCACCCGCACCAGCTCGCCCTTCTGCAGGTAAGGCTGCACGAACAGCGTCGAACTGGCGGCGATGCCCGCCCCGCCGGCCGCCACCCGCGCCAGCAGTTCCGGCGAGTTCGCCGTCAGCCGCGCCGATACCGGGCGCTCCCAGCGCGTCTTGCCGCGTTCCAGTACCCAGGGCGCGGCGCCGCCGTTGCGGCTGAGGATGCACAGCAGGTCGTGCCTGGATAAATCGTCGGGCGTCTCCGGCAAACCGTGCTGGGCGATATACGAAGGCGCGGCGTACAGGCCGAAGCGCTCGAGCGACACCCGGCGCGCGTTGAGCGTCGAATCCTCGGGCAGGTCGCCCATGCGGATCGCGATGTCGAAACCTTCCGCCACCAGGTCGACCCGGCGTGGCGACAGGTCCAGTTCCAGCGACACCGCCGGATAGCGCGCCGCGAATTGCGCGATCAGGTCGGACAGGTAGAGATTCGCGAAGTCCCCCGGCATCGAGATGCGCAGCTTGCCGCTCGGCTCGGCCTGGCGGTGGGCCGCCAGCGCGCCGGCCGCTTCGACTTCCTCGACCACCTTGCGCGCGTGCTCGAGCAGGCTCTCGCCGAACTCCGTCAGCACCAGGCGGCGCGTGGTGCGCTGCAGGAGCCGCTCGCCCAGGCAGGCTTCGAGCTGGGCAATGCGGCGCGAGACCGTCGATTTCGGCAGGTCCAGGCGCTGCGCCGCCTTGCTGAAGCTGCCGGCCTCGACGATCCGTGCGAACAGCAGCATGTCATTCGGTTCAAGGTGCATGATTGTTCCACCGGTTGAATAATGTTATCCATTCTAGCGCCTTCCGCGCACCTGATGGAACCATTAAAGTGTCTCCATCGACACACCAACCGACACGACAAAAACCCGAGGAGCCATCATGAACATCCTGCAAATCAACTCCAGCCTGCGCGCCGCCGCTTCCGAATCGAACCGCGTGGCTGGCAACATCGTCGCCAAGCTGCGCGCCGCCAACCCGGACGCCACCGTCACCGTGCGCGACCTGGGCGCGAACCCGCATCCGGTGCTGGACGAAGCCGCGCTGGGCGCCCTGTTCACCCCGGCCGACCAGCGCTCGCCCGAGCAGGCTGCCCGCGTGGCCCAGGATGACGCCCTGATCGCCGAAGTGCAGGCTGCCGACGTGGTCGTGATCGGCGCCCCGATGTACAACTTCGGCATGCCGGTCCAGCTGAAGGCCTGGTTCGATGCCATCGCCCGCGCCGGCGTTACCTTCCGCTACACCGAAAGCGGTCCGGAAGGCCTGCTGAAGAACAAGCAGGTATTCGTCGCCACCTCGCGCGGCGGCATCTACCCGGAAGACGCGGACCCGCAAGTGCCGCACATCCGCATGCTGCTGAACTTCCTGGGCATGACGGGCGCGACCTTCGTGTACTCGAACGGTCAGTCGATGGGGCCGGATGCGGCGACCAAGGGCCAGCTCGATGCCGACGCCGCCGTCGCCGCCATCGCCTGAGATCGGCATCGCGGCCTGAGGGCCGCATTGTCCGCGCAGCGGCCCGCGGGCCGCTTTTTTCATTCTTCAAGGAGATCGAGATGGAACAGCAAGTTGCCCACATCGCGCCCGAACACGTCGAGCGCAGCCGCCGCATCGAGCGCGTGCTCGGCGGCCAGTTCGTGATGGACGGCGCGGGCGTGAAGATCAACCGCGTCCTCACCCAGCCGCTGCAGCGCCGCCTCGATCCCTTCCTGATGCTGGACGCCTTCGGCAGCGACAAGGCCGGCGACTACATCGCCGGCTTCCCCGAGCATCCGCACCGCGGCTTCGAAACCGTCACCTACATGCTGGCCGGCCGCATGCGCCACCGCGACAGCGCCGGCAACGAGGGCCTGGTCAGCGACGGCGGCGTGCAGTGGATGACCGCCGGCCGCGGCGTGGCCCATTCGGAGATGCCGGAACAGAGCGAAGGCCTGATGGAAGGCTTCCAGCTGTGGCTGAACCTGCCCGCCAGGGACAAGATGTGCGCGCCCTGGTACCGCGACATTCCGAACGAGGAACTGCCGCGCTTCACGCTGCCGTCCGGCGCAAGCGTGCAGGTGATCGCCGGCAGCACGCACGGCGTCGACGGCGCCGTGCAGCGCGAAGCGACCCAGCCGCTCTACCTCGACATCGCGCTGCCGCTGGGCGCCGAGTTCACGCAGACGCTGCCCGCCGGACACAACGCCTTCTTCTACGTCTACCGCGGCGAAGTCGTGGTCGACGGCAAGGCGGCGCCGCAGGCGCGCATGGCCATCCTCGACAATGCCAAGGATGCCGACGGTGTGCGCATCAAGGCCAGCGCCGACGCACGTTTGATCCTGATCGCCGGCAAGCCGCTGAACGAACCGATCGCGCAGTACGGCCCGTTCGTGATGAACACGAATGCCGAGGTGTTCCAGGCCGTAGAGGATTTCCGCGCCGGCCGCTTCGTCTGATCGTTCGGACAAGACCTCATGGCGGCGTTGCATCGTCTTGCCGTACATCCGTACTGTCTGCGACGATGCGCCTTGCCCTGAGGCCTTGTCCAAACGATCTCTAGGATCTTTAGGTTAGACTAGCGGCATGCCGCTGCTAGACCAACTCTCCCACCTGCTCGGGCGCGCCAGCCGCGCGCTCGGGCTGGACACCATCGACGCCTTCCCGCCCGGCCACCGCTACGCCGACACGCGCTGGGACAAGGCCTATTTCGACATTCCTTCGGATTACAAGCCGGAGCGCATCGAGCAGGCCATGGCCGACGCCATCACCAACACGCCCAGCGTGTTCACCTACATCGTCCATCCGACCCCACGCATGCAACGCGCCCTGCTGGCCGTCATCCATGGCCGCCTGCGCCGCGGCGGCAGTCCGCCGAACGACCTGCTGGCGATGCTGGTCGATGCCTATGACAGCCCGCGCACGCCGGAAGCGCTGCCGGGCCTGCGAGCAGCAATCGCGTCGACCGCCGGCTACGACCCGTCGATGCGGGTCGCCCATCTGGCCGCCTGGCTGGCCGACATGCCGGCCGCCTTCGACGTCATCGACGCCCAGCCCTGACCGTTAGCGGGCGGCGGCTGCGAACCGCGGCGCCGCGCCGTTGCCCGGCACGTAGCGCTCGCGCAGGCGCATGAAGGGCGTCTCCACCAGCCGGTACAACAGCCAGCCGGCCAGCAGCGATGCCGCCAGCGCCGCGGCGATCGTCAGCCCGTGTTCCGAACCATAGCCGGCCTCGCCCATGCGCTGGCCGACGAGGATGCCGACCTGCTTGTGCACCAGGTAGAGCGCGTACGACCACAGCGCCAGCTGCGACGCGCCCGGCACGCGGATGCGGTGCAGCGGCGAATCCGGGGCCAGCGCGGCCAGGATCAGCAACGAACAGCCCAGCGCCAGCAGCGGGAAACCGAACACGGTCGGCCAGAAGCCGTAGTGGTCGGCCAGGAACCAGCGCAGCGCCAGTGCGCAGGCCAGTACGCCGCCCGCCAGCAGCCATTTCCCCATTCCCATCAGGCGCGCCCAGAGCGCGCCGTGACCATGCCGCAGCAGCGCCAGCGCGACGCCCGCCAGCAGTTCGTCGTAGCGGCACAGGCTGGAATAATAGATGTATTTGTAATAGAAATGCAGCCAGTTGGCGTCCGCCTGGCCGTGCAGCCAGAGCCCGGCGCGCATCGCCATGCCGCCCGCGAAAGCGACGCCGAACGCGGCCCAGGCCCAGGTTAAACCGGCGCGTCGCCGGCGCAGCGCGTACCCCAGCAAGGCGCAGGCCGGCAGCAGCATGTAGAACTGTTCCTCGATGCACAGCGACCAAGCATGCGAAAACGCGGTGCCCGGCTCGAGGCCGATGTTCTGGGTGAAGCTGAGGTACTGCCACAGCGGCAGCATCGGCGCCGGTGTCCCGTTCATTCCTTCGCGGAAGGCCGGCCACAGCGCATACAGCGCCAGCACCGCATAGAAGTTGGGCAGCGTGCGCAGCAGCCGGCGGGCGTAGAAACGCCGCAGGCTCAGCCCACCGGGACTGCGGAGCGCCTTGAGTATCTGGTTGCCGATCAGGTAGCCGGACAGGGCGAAGAACAGGTCGACGCCGACCCAGCCGATCTCGCCGACCCAGCCGAAGGTCGGCCCGCCGCTGACGAAGAGCACGTAGTGGTGCAGCACCACCAGCGTGACGGCGAGCGCACGCAGCGTATCGAGACCATCGATACGCGGAGAAGCGCGCATCGATGCGCGGACAGGAATACTGCTCATGTGGGCGATCGTCGACGAAAACGCCGGATGATGCCATGCGGCCCTCCCTCGCGCCAGGCTTTCCCGATAAAATGGCCGAACCGATATTTCCTTGGATCAAAAGCATGAGCTCCGCCGCAAGTACGCTGCATTTCAAATCCGTCAACTACACCGGCCAGGGCGCCGGCCCGCGCGTCATCATCATGGGCGCGACCCACGGCAACGAGGTCTGCGGCACCCAGGCGATCGCGCGCGTCATGGCGGAACTGGATGCCGGCAAGCTGCACATCGCCAATGGCAGCGTGACCTTCGTTCCCATCGTCAATCCGCTGGCTTACGCCAAGAACACCCGCTCCGGCGACCGCAACCTGAACCGCGACCTCTCGCCCAAGGAGCATCCGCAGGACTTCGAAGACCGCATCGCCAACTGGCTGTGCCCGCTGCTGGCCCAGCATGACGTCCTGCTGGACCTGCACTCCTTCAACGCCGCCCACGGCGAGCCCTTCGTGATGGTCGGCCCGCTCGACAACGAGGGCCCGCTGGAACCCTTCAAGCACATGCGCGAGGAACGCGCGCTGGCGCGCATCCTGGGCGTGCGCCGCTTCGTGACCGGCTGGATGGCGGCCTACGGCGGCGGCGTGCAGCGCCGTTCGCGCGGCAATGCTGCGGAACTCGAAACCGTCCTGCGCTACGGCATGGGCACCACCGAATACATGCGCAGCACCGGCGGCTACGCGCTGACCCTGGAATGCGGCCAGCACCTCGACCCACAGGCGCCGGAAGTCGCCTACCGCGCGATCATGAACACCCTCGCCCACCTGAAACTGATCGACGCGCCGGCGCCGCAGCCCATCCCCTTCGAGGAGATGGAAGCGCTGCAAATGGTGGTCGTGCACGACAAGCTGGACGCCGGCGACCGCTTCACCCGCACCTGGGCCAGCTTCGATCCGGTGCAGGAAGGCGAACAGATCGGCGAACGCGCCGACGGCGCCCCGGTACTGGCCGAGTTCGCGGGCCGTATCCTGTTCCCGGACACGAACGCCGGTCCGAACCAGGAGTGGTATTACTTGACGCGTCCGAATCCGCAGTTCGGACGCGAATAAGTCCGAGTAAGTGCGCCTAACCGCTGGCTTCCTGCACTTTTTCCGCCCGGATCAGGTGCAGGTTGCGCAAGTAAATCGCCACCCCCAGCCCCTGGCCGGCAACGAACACCGGATCGCGCCGGTGCGCGGCGTAGACCAGCAGCACCAGCGCACCCAGGATGCTCAGGTACCAGAACGACACCGGAATCACGCTGCGGCGCAGGCGTTCGCTGGCCAGCCACTGCACCACGAAACGCCCCATGAACAGGGCTTGCCCGCCAAACCCGACCAGCAGCCACCAGCCTTCTTCACCCATCCGCCCTCCCCTCGATGTCCTGTTGCGATGGGACCTGCCTCTTCACGCGCCGCCGCCGGCGCCACCACGGCAGCATGTGCCCGATTTCCCACCCGCCCCACACCAGGCTGACCACGCCGATCAGGCGCTGCACCGGCAGCACGGCGGGAATCCGCAGGTGGCGACTGACCAGCAGGGAGGCCGCCACGCCGAGCAGCAGCAGGCCCATCGCGATGCCGGCCGCGCCCTCCGTTCGCCAGCGCCGGCGCGCCTGCAATGCCAGCCCGAGCCAGGCGCCCAGCCAGCCGCCGATCATTCCCCACAGGATGTCCGCCGGCCAGTGCACGCCGACCATGATGCGCGACACGCTCACCGTCGACGCCAGCAGCAGCAGCAGCCCGCGCTGCAGCCGGCCGCCCGCCACGCCCATGATCCAGATGCCGGCCATCGCGAAGGCTGCCGCCGCATGCCCGGACGGAAAGGACACGCGCCGGTACGCCGGCCCGGCCTGCCAGAACTGGTCGTGCCGCAGCGCCGCGAGCGGCCGTGGCAGGTCGATGAACTGCTTGGTCGCCTGGGTCCAGAGGGCCGCGAACAGGGCCGCCGCCAGCGCCGCCCAGAAGCATTGCGGCGCGCGCCGGATGCAGGGCAGCACCAGCGCCAGCGCGACAGCCCCGTCGCCCAGCATCGTGAAATGCAGCCAGAACAGCGGGCCGATCGCGTGGCCGGCATGGTTCAATGCCAGGAACACGGCCTGGTTGCTGCCGGTCGCCAGCAGCAGTCCCAGCAGCAGCAGCCCGCTTGCCGGCGGCAGCCAGGCCCAGGGGGAGCGCAGTGCGGGCGGCATGCCCTATCACCCCGGCATGCGGGCCAGCACCACCCCGCCCTTGCGGTACAGCAGCTCGACGGCGCCGAGCCCGGGCAGCGCGTCGCTGCGCGTCAGGATCACCTGCCGCGGCCCCGGCCAGGTCGTCGCCGGCGTGACCGCGCCGCGGTAGACCGAAAAGCTCGGCGCGTTGATCCGCCAGCTGTGCACCTCCCACCCGGCCTGTCTGGCCAGCAGCGCGGCTTCCTTCACCGGTCCCTGCTGCAGTTCGGCGACGGCCGGCAGCAGCAGGCCGCCCATGGCCAGCGAACACGCCAGGCCTGTGGCCGCCAGGCGCGGCCACAAGGCCTTGCCGCGCCACAGGGCCAGCACGCAGCAGGCCGCGAGCAGCGCGACGGCACTGACGCGCCATACCGCACCGAAGGCCTCGGTCCGCCCCAGCGCTTCGCGCACGTAGGCGTTGCGGATGGCGGGCGCCAGACGCTGCAGCAGCACCGGCAGCGCGGCTGCCAGCGCCAGCATCAGGAGCGGCGGCGCGAAGGCCAACGGCTTCGAGCGCAGCGCGCCGCGCTGCCGCGCCATCAGGATGAACAGCGGGGTCGCCCCGTACAGCAGGTAGTGCGGCAGCTTGGTGCCGGCCAGCGAGAAGAACACGAACACGAAGCCGAACCAGCACCACAGGAAGGCATCGAAGGGCAGCTCGCGCAACTGGCGTGGATGGCGCAGCGCGCCCAGCGTGCGCAGGAACAGTCCGCTGTACGGCAGCAGCAGCACCAGCAAGGCCGGCACGTAATACAGCAGGCCGCCGCCATGGCCCTGCAGCGGAGACAGGAAACGTTCGACGTTGTGGCGCATGAAAAAGCCGGCCAGAAAGGCGTCGCCGCGCCGCGCGTATTCGAGCAGATACCACGGCAAGGCGACGGCCAGCAGGATGGTCCAGCCCACCGGATCGCGCACGGCGCGCCACCAGTCGCGCAGCCGGCCCTGCAGCGCGAAGGCCAGCAGGCTGGCGCCACCGGGCACCAGCAAGGCCACCGGGCCCTTGGTCAGCAGTCCCAGTCCGATCCACAGGAAGGCGCGCCGGCGCCACAGCGGCCGGCCATCGACGGCATGGCGCCAGATATCGAACATGCACAGCGCCAGAAGCAGGTTGAGCAGCGCATCGGCGATCGCCCCCCGCCCGACCACGGTCACGCCGGCGGTGCTGGCGGCGATGAAGGCGGCCGCCTGGCCACACCCGGGGCCGGCAAAGCGGCGCGCGAACAGCCAGATCGCGGCGACCCAGGCGCCGGCCGCCAGTGCCGACGGCAGGCGCAGCGCGAATTCGCTCAGGCCGAGCAGGCCGACGGACGCCGCCTGCAGCCAATAAATGAGGATGGGCTTGTCGAAGCGCGGCTGGCCGTTGAGCCAGGTGGACACATAGTCGCCGCGTTCCAGCATTTCGCGCGTGGCTTCGCCGAAGGCGCCCTCGTCGACGTCGAACAGCGGCAAACTGCCCAGGTTCAGGAACAGCCCGGCCAGCACGGCGGCCAGCACGGCCAGCGCCGGCAGCGAGCGTCGCACCCGCTCCCGGTCGAGGCCTGCGCGCCACGCCAGCCAGCGGGATCGGGACAGGGCCTGGTTCGTGCTCATGCCCGCTCCGCGCCGCCCGGCCGGTGCAGCTTGTCGCCGCCGCCGACATCCGCCGCAGCGGCCGGCCCCAGGGCGCCGAAACTGTCGCGCACCAGATAGGTCCGCGCGGCGCCGGCTTCGAAATAGGTGCGCGCCAGCATCTCGGTGACGATGCCGGTGCAGATGAACTGCACGCCGATCACCACCATCAGCACGCCCAGCAGCAGCAAGGGACGGCTGGCGATCGGCTCGCCCAGGCCGAGCTTGCGCCAGGCCAGCCAGGCCAGCGCCAGCAGGCCGGCAAAGCTGCAGCCCAGGCCGATGCGGCCGAAGAAATGCCCGGGGCTGGCGCGGAAACGCACGAAAAAATACATCGACAGCAGGTCGAGCAGCACCTTGAAGGTACGCGACAGGCCATACTTGGAGCGGCCATGGATGCGCGGAAAATGGCTCACCTCCTCTTCGCGGATGCGTTCCGGCGCCGTCACGGTCGCCATCCAGGTGGGAATGAAACGGTGCATCTCGCCGTACAGCCGGACCTCGCGCAGCACCGCGCTGCGGTAGACCTTCAGCGAACAGCCGTAGTCGTGCAGCCTGACGCCGGTGACGAAGGCGATCAGGCGGTTCGCCAGCAGCGACGGCAGCCGGCGCAGCCAGAAGTTGTCCTTGCGCTCGCGGCGCCAGCCGACCAGCAGGTCGAGGTCTTCGTCGAGCAGGCGCCGCACCATGCGCGGGATGTCGTGCGGATTGTTCTGCAGGTCGCCGTCCATGGTGGCGATCACGCTGCCGCGCGCGGCGTCGATGCCGGCCTGCATCGCGGCGGTCTGGCCGAAATTGCGGCGCAGGATCACCGCACCCACATGCCGCGGACTGGTCGCCACGGCTTCGCGGATGCGCTGCGCCGTGCGGTCGCGGCTGCCGTCGTCGACCAGGATCAGCTGCCATGGCCATGCCGACGCCGCCATCGCCGCCTGCACCTGGGTGCTCAGCGGCAGCACGTTGTCTTCCTCGTCGTGCATCGGCACGACCACCGACAGGAAGGGCGGCGCGTCGAGCGCCGGCTCGCCTTTACGCATGGTAGGCCTCGTACCATGCGACGAAGCGCGCGATGCCTTGGCGCAGCGGCGTCGCCGGGGTCCAGCCGGTCGCCTCGCGCAGCGCCTGGGTGTCGGCGCAGGTGGCGGCCATGTCGGCGCCCGGCATCGGCCGCGGCAGGCGTTCCGCGCGCCGTCCCAGCGCCTCTTCGAGGGCGTCGATGAATGCCGACAGCGCCACCGGCTGCTGGTTGCCGACGTTGTAGATGCGATAAGGCGCATGACTCGTGGCGGGATCGGGATGCAGGGGATCGAAGTCCGGATCCGGCGCCGCCGGGCGCGCGGCCAGGCGCAGCACGGACTCGACCACGTCGTCGATGTAGGTGAAGTCGCGCAGCATCCTGCCGCCGTTGTAGACCTCGATGGGCCGGCCGGCGGCGATCGCATCGGCGAACAGCACCGGCGCCATGTCGGGGCGGCCCCAGGGGCCGTCGACGGTGAAGAAGCGCAGGCCGGTGGTCGGCAGGCCGTACAGGTGGCTGTAGCTGTGCGCCAGCAGTTCGTCGCTGCGCTTGGTGGCGGCGTACACGCTGACCGGGTGGTCGGCCGGATCGTGTTCGTTGAACGGCAGGCGCCGGTTGGCGCCATAGGCGCTGGAGCTGCTGGCGTACAGGACGTGGCCGGCGCCGTGCCGGCGGCTGGCTTCGAGCACGTTGGCGAAGGCCACCACATTGTTCATCACGCATTCGTGCGGATGTTCGGAGGAATAGCGCACGCCGGTCTGCGCGGCCAGGTGAATCACGAGGCCGAAGCGGTGCTCGCGGAACAGCGCGTCGAGCGCGGCGGCGCCGGTGAGATCCAGGCACTCGAAGCGGAAGCCGGGCCGGTCAATGACTTCCTCCAGGCGCCGCGTCTTGAGCTCGGGCCCGAGGGCGAGCGACGGACTGGGCCCGAGATGGTCGACCCCGACCACCTCGTGGCCCTCGGCCAGCAGGCGCCGCGCCATGTGCATGCCGATGAAGCCGGCCACTCCGGTCAAGAGGATCATCGATGTCTCCCTGGGTTCTCGAAGCCACCGAGTTTAGGGAGATGCGGCGGACGCCATGCCGATCGCATCAAATGTGCGCGACTGCGCGCGGCCAGGAAGCCGGACATGAGACAATCCCGAGGCTTGCGCATCACGATAACGATAACAATGACAACCCACGGAAAAGCGGCGCGAGGAACACGCGCCCCGCGGGCACTCGTCCTCGCATTCGCCCTCGGACTGGCGTCCGGCGCCCGCGCATGGGGCGCGGAGGTGCGCGTGGCCGCCCAGGAAGCGATCGCGCCGAAATGGATTCTGGCGCCGCAGCGCGCCACCGGGATCTGCCCGGACTTCATGGCCGCCATCGAACGGGTCGAGCCGCGCCTGCATTTCACCGGCTACCGCCGCAGCCGCTCGCTGCCGGGCATCGAATCCGGCCTGGAAACGGGCAGCCTGGACGTTGCCTGTGCGCTGATCGGCTCGCCGCGCCGCCATGCGATCGCGGTGCCGGCCGGCGAACCCGTCTACACTTCGCGCCACCTGCTGGCGGTTCGGGCCGGCGACACCGCCGTCGTGCGCGACGTGCAGGACCTGGTGCGCCTGGGGGCGCTGGTCACCAGCCAGCGCGGTTCGGCGTTCACGGCGTCATTGAAGGCGGCCGGCGTGCGCATCGACGATGCCACCGACGACAACGGCCTCAACCTGCACAAGATGCTGGGCGGACATGGCCGCTTTGCCTACCTGAACGAACTCACCCTGCGCCACTATATCCGCAGCGAACATCTGGGCGACAGGCTGCGCGTGCTGCCGGTGGTGCTGGGCGCCGAGCCTGCCTATTTCTGGGTCAGCCGCAAGGCCGATCCGGCCCTCGTGCCGATGCTGGGCGCGGCGATCGAGCGGCTGAAGGCGGATGGCGAACTGGACCGCATCTTCGCGAATTGGGCCGCAAAGCCCTGAGATCAGGCCGGCGTCAGGAGCTTCAGGCCGACGATCCCGGCCACGATCAGCCCAATCGACAGCAGCCGCAGCGCGCCGGCCGGCTCGTTCAGCATCATCATCCCGAACACCGCGGTGCCGACGGTGCCGATGCCGGTCCAGACCGCATAGGCAGTACCGAGCGGCAGCGCGCGCAGCGCCAGGCCCAGCATGCCGACGCTCCCCGCCATCGTCGTCAAGGTGAACACGGACGGCCACAGGCGGGTGAAGCCGGCGGTGGTTTTCAGGCCCACGGCCCAGGCGACTTCCAGCAGTCCCGCAATCACCAGATACACCCAACTCATCGTCTCCACCGCTCATCCGCACACAAAGGGCCGCAAGTATACCACCCGCGATCACGCGGCGATTTGTGACCGCCAGTCAAAAATGGGCCGGCCCCGGCAGGATTCTTTCGGCTGTCGTAAGATGGGCGCCGTCTTACTGAATTCTCAGTCAACAAGAACAGGAGTATTGATGACGACGTTGTTTGATCCCTTGAAAGTCGGCGCTCTGGAATTGCCGAACCGCATCGTGATGGCGCCGCTGACCCGCTCGCGCGCCGCCGGCGAAGGCCGCGTGCCGAATGCCCTGATGGCCGAATACTATGCGCAGCGCGCCTCGGCCGGCCTGATCCTGTCCGAAGCCACCTCGGTGACGCCGATGGGCGTGGGCTATGCCGACACCCCTGGCATCTGGTCCGACCAGCAGGTCGAAGGCTGGAAGCAGGTCACCCAGGCCGTGCACCAAGCCGGCGGCCGCATCTTCCTGCAACTGTGGCACGTGGGCCGCATCTCCGACCCGGTCTTCCTGAACGGCGACCAGCCGGTGGCCCCCTCTGCGGTCAAGCCGGCCGGCCACGTCAGCCTGGTGCGTCCGATCAAGGAATACGAGACGCCGCGCGCGCTCGACCTGGAAGAGATTCCGGGCATCATCAAAGCCTACCGCAAGGGCGCCGAGAACGCCAAGAAGGCCGGCTTCGACGGCGTCGAGATCCACGGCGCCAATGGCTATCTGCTCGACCAGTTCCTGCAAGATAAAACCAACCAGCGCAGCGATGCCTACGGCGGCTCGATCGAGAACCGCGCCCGCCTCATGCTGGAAGTGACGGACGCCTGCATCGACGTCTGGGGCGCCGACCGCGTCGGCATGCACCTGGCGCCGCGCCGCGACGCCCACGACATGGGCGACTCGACCCCGCTCGAGACCTTCGGCTACGTCGCCCGCGAGCTGGGCAAGCGCGGCATCGCCTTCATCTGCGCGCGTGAAGCGGTGGGCGGCGATTCGCTCGGCCCCGAGCTGAAGAAGATCTTCGGCGGTGTCTACATCGCCAACGAAAAGATGAGCAAGGAAAGCGCCGAGCAGCTGCTGAACAGCGGCAATGCCGATGCCGTTGCCTGGGGCCAGTGGTTCATTGCCAATCCGGACCTGCCGGCGCGTCTGCGGCAGGACGCGCCGCTGAATCCGGCGCGCCCCGAGAAGTTCTACGCACCGGGCGCGGAAGGTTACACCGACTATCCGGCGCTGCAGGCCAAGGCCTGATTTCCCCGCCCTTCGGTATATGCATGCATATGTCGAAGGGCGCTTTCTTTCCCCTTCCTGCAGTTCCGGCAGCAAAAATTCGCTTTTCCGGTCTTCATACCGGTACGAATAATATTGCTGACATGCTATTCTTGCGCGATCCATTTTTGAGACACTCGCCGCAAGGACCACCGTGAACAACACCGCTCTTCGCCTGCTGCCGCTCGCCATCGCCACCGCGCTGGCTTTTGCGCCGACCGCCCACGCCGCCACCCCGGCCGCCCGCGCCGAAAACGCCTTCCTGTCCCAGGTCGATGCCGCCGCCCGTTCGGCGCGCGTCTCGAACGTCGACTACGTGCTCGACTTCACCCTGACCGGCAAGGAAAACTTCAGCGGCGCCACGACCCTGAGCTTCGACCTCAACGACGCCTCGTCGCCGCTGACCGTCGACCTCGACAAGGCCACCGTGAAGTCCGTGACTGTGAACGGCAAGAGCGTCACGCCGCAATACAACGGCTGGTTCGTGACCCTGCCGCCGAACAGCCTGGTCAAGGGCCGCAACACCGTCGCGATCGCCTACGAGCGTCCGCACAGCACCAACGGCGAAGGCCTGCACCGGATGGTCGACCCGGTCGACGGCCGCGTGTATACCTACTCGCACTTCGAGCCGGCCGCCGCGCACCAGATGTTCGCCGTGTTCGACCAGCCCGACCTGAAAGGCACCTACCAGGTCAACGTCACCGCCCCCGCGGACTGGGAAGTGATCTCGACCACCCGCGAGACCAGGGTCGAAACCAACGGCGACGCCAGGCGCTGGACCTTCCCGAAGTCCAAGAAGCTCAGCCCGTATAACTTCTCGATGCACGCCGGCCCCTACAAGAAGTGGGAAGACACCAGCGGCAAGTACCCGATGCGCCTGTTCGCGCGCCAGTCGGTGGCGGCGCAGATCAAGCCGGCCGAGTGGTTCAAGTACACCAAGTCGGGCCTGGCCTTCTTCGACGACTACTTCGGCATTCCCTACCAGTTCGAAAAGTACGACCAGATCCTGGTGCCGGACTTCCTGTACGGCGCGATGGAGAACGCCGGCGCGATCACCTTCGCCGAAGCGGGCTTCATGTACAAGGCCGACATGACCTCGCAGCAGCGCCAGCGCCTGGCCGCGGTGATCATGCACGAGATGGCCCACCAGTGGTTCGGCGACCTGGTGACCATGAAGTGGTGGAACGGCCTGTGGCTGAACGAAAGCTTCGCCTCCTTCATGGGCACCCTGGCGACGGCCGAGAGCACCGAGTTCAAGGACGCCTGGCGTTCCTTCTACTCCGAGGGCAAGCAGAGCGCCTACGTGCAGGACCAGAGCTCGACCACCCACCCGATCGAAGTGCCGGTGCCGTCGACCCAGAACGCGTTCGACAACATCGACGCCATCACCTATTCGAAGGGCGCCTCGACCCTGATGCAGCTGCGGCACCTGCTGGGCGCCGACGTGTTCCGCAAGGGCGTGCACAACTATCTGGTCAAGTACCAGTACCGCAACGCCACCCTCGAC
>CAJYXO010000262.1 GCA_913778765.1 uncultured Massilia sp.
GTCGACGTTGGACTGGGCGCCAGGCCAAAAGATTCAACACTTAATGCGAACAGCGCCATTCGGTTTGGCCACGGTGCCGGCGCGCCTGGTTGTGGAACGTCGGCCAAGGGCGGGGACCGCGTCAGATCGTGAGCGCGGGCATCCCGTTGGGATAATGGGCGTCGAAGCAGCTTTCGCATTCGGCGCAGAAAAGGTGGGCCACGCGTACGGTCTGCTGGCGCAGTACGAGCTTGAGCTGGTGTGTCCGGCACTTCGGGCAGATCTCGCGGACGCTGCCGAAAGTCAGTACGTGAAGCGGCTGCGCTTCATCGTCGAGGTGGTCGGTCACCATGCGCGGATTGAGTTCGCTGAGGACCAGATAGTCGTCGGCGGCGTGTTGTCGTCGGCGCGATGGATGGGAGAAGTGTTGCTGGGGTGGCGACATCGTTTCAGGTAAAGTCATCGGACTGGCTCCATGAAAAATGCGAGACGCGAGATTCATCATAGCGAAATCACGGATCGGATCAAGCCCTGCGGGAAAAAAAATGCCCGCCAACGGAGGACGGGCACAACCCAAGATCGGGCCAAGAGACGCTGAATTCGGTGCGGCGCACCGCGTAGCGGCACGCCTTTCTGCAATCACGCATATCGGTTGCGTGTATCCAGATGAATCCAGTATAAGAAGCGAATATGACCCGGGCATGACATAGCTCAAGCAAAACCTGGTTCGTCGAGAACGAAAGCAGCTGAGACTGGTCTACCACCGACGCAGGTAAAAAAAAAAGGTTCTTCACGGATTCCCGGGAAACACGGCTTTGATCTTCATGAAGAAGAAGTCGCTGTCGCGATAACCGTAAGCCATCCGCTTCATCACTTTGATACGGTTGTTAATGCCTTCGAGCTGGCCGGTATGCATCGGCCAGCGCACCCTTGCCAGGATGCCACGCCAGTAGGGTGCGAGTTTGTTGGCAAAGCGGGTCAGAGGTTCGATGCCGCTGTCTCGGGCCATCGCCAGCCAGTTGCGCCAAGCGGCACGCCAAGCCCAGCCGCCTTGGGTCTGCCATAACTCTTTCAAGCTCGCTTTCATCACATAAGTCGTCATCAGGCTGGCATTGGCGGCCAGCAGTTCGTCGAGCCTCGGCAGCTGGGCATCAGGTACATTCTCGCGGTTGCGCAGCAGGAGCCACCTCGAGCGTTTGACGACTTGGCGGAGTTTGGATTGGTCGCGCAACCGGTTCGCTTCGTCGACACGGACCCGGTCGATTACCTCCCGGCCGTATTTGGCGATGACGTGGAACAGGTCGTAGACCACGCGCGCCCCTGGACACTGCTTTTGCACTTCCAGGTCGAACGCCGTGTTCATGTCCATCGCGACGACTTCGATAGCGCGGCAGCGTTCGACGCCCAGCCAAGTGAAGAAAGGCCGGATGGCTTCACGGCTACGGCCTTCGCCAACCCAGAGGACCTGCCTGCTGTCGGCATCGAGCACCACTGTGGCGTAGCGATGGCCCTTGAACAGGACAAATTCATCCATGACCAGGCGCTTCGGACGCGCCTCGGGCAACGCGGCAAGCTTGCGCTCCAAAGCTTGCCGGTGAATCTGCCGTACCGTACTCCAGTGCAGGCCGGTAAGCTGACAGACGTGGGTAAGGGGCATACGCTCACTCCACAGTGCCACAAAAGCCGCTAGGCGGTGCGTCACCCTTGAATGCGGATCGAGCCAACTGACGCGCTGGCTTCCAGTGCGCCCACAACCATCGCATTTGACCCTGTACACAGCCACTTCTAGCGTCAGCGCATGGCCAACCAGCGGCAAATCGCGTACGGTACGCCAGCTGACATCGTGCACCTTCTGCGCAACGCCGGCGCAATGCCTGCAGATCCGGGCCGCAGCTGGACAAGGCTCCAGCCGAATCGATACCGATTGGCCTGCTTGCTGAAACGATGTGACTGAAAAACCTTCCCAGAACGGGAGCGAGGCAATATGATCTGGCATGAGAGCGGTGGGTAGGGAAATTGGTTTGGTCGCACAAACACAATAACTCTTCCTTACTGCTCTCTTGCGTTTACAACAGGTTCATCCCGGAAACCCGCGATGAACCAAAAAAAAGCCCGCTGTGTGAGCGGGCTTCAAACTATTTTCTTGGAGGAGAATAGTGGAGACAGGTGAGATTATGTTGCGGCGCGATATATAAGTCCAATTTCATTTTTGGATAGCAGATATTCTTTTTACTAATAATTGATGGGTCCGGTTCGCGTTTCCGCTTATTCTTTCACCGGTACGGTGTAATTCAAGGCCAGCCGCCCGCCGTCGGCGTACAGGGTCTGGCCGGTGATATAGGACGCATCGTCGCTGGCCAGGAAGGCCGCGATGCCGGCGATCTCTTCCGGCTCGCCGCAGCGGCCCAATGGGGTGCGCGACAGGATGGTGTGGCGCGCTTCCGGACTGCCCATCACCGCGTTCTTCGCCAGCTCGGTCAGGATGGTGCCGGGGCCGATCGCGTTCACGCGGATGCCATGCTGGGCCAGAGCGATCGCCGCGACCCGGGTCAGCTGGTTCACGCCGCCCTTCGAAACCACGTAGGGAATCTGGTTCGGGATCGTCAGTTCCGCGTTCACGCTCGACATATTGATGATGCAGCCGCTGTTGCGCTTGACCATCTCGCGCGCCACCGCCTGGCTGCACAGGAACATCGACTTCAGGTTGATGCGCAGCACGCGGTCGAAATCCTCCTCGGTCAGGTCGAGGAAGCCGGCGGCATGGGTCACGCCGGCATTGTTGACCAGGATGTCGACATGGCCGAAGGCGTCCAGGGTGGCGGCCAGCATGGCGTCCACATCCGATTTCTGGCTGACGTCGGCGACGACGAAGCGGGCGTTGTCGCCGAGCGCTTCGGCGGCGGCTGCGCCTTCCGGGCGCACGTCGACCAGCATCACGCGGGCGCCTTCGCGCACCAGGCGCTCGGCGCAGGCATAGCCGATTCCGCGGCTGGCGCCGGTCACGATGGCGACTTTCTGGGCAAGTTTCATGGCGGGCTTTCTGAATGAACTGAAAGCGCCATTTTACCCGTGCGTCCTAGAGCATGAGGGGCTTGTCGGGCAACTCGTTCGGCCGCGAACCGTTGGACGGGAAATGCTGGCGCAGCAGCGCATTCACCTGCCCGATCGCGTCGAGCGTGGCGTCGTGGAAACGGCCCTGGCCAAAGCCGGCCGTCATGGCGCCGCAGATCGCCTGCCAGGTGGCGGGCGGGATCTGGCGGTTGATGCCGCGGTCGGCCACGATGTCGATCTTGTGGTCGGCCAGGTTGACGTAGATGAGGACGCCGCAATTGTCCTCGGTGTCCCAGATGCCGTAGTCGGCGAACAGCGAGATCGCGCGCTGGCGGTTGGTGACGCCTTCCCACACGGCGGACAGGGGCAGGGATTTCTCGACCACCAGGCGGACCTCGCCGCGGTGGGTCTGTTCGCCGGCCGCGATCGCTTCGCCGATGGCGGTCAGCGTGGCCGGCGGAAAGGCGCGCTCGGCCTCGTTGCGGGTGCTGAACAGGTGGCGCAGCGCGCGCTTGAGCTTGCCGTCGTCCATCACCAGTCTCCCGAGGCGCCGCCGCCATCGAAGCTGCCGCCGCCGCCCGAGAAACCGCCGCCGCCGGAAAAGCCGCCGCCACCCGAAAAGCCGCCGCCACCGCCGCCGCCGCGGTTCATGTTGCTGAGGATGCTGCCGAGGATGAAGCCGGTCGTCGCATTGTTCCAGCCGCCGGCGTTGCGGCCGAAACCAGGCCGGGCCAGGCGGGCGCGGCGCGGCCGGAACACCGAGCGCAGCACCGAGAACGCAATCACGATGAAGAAGATGCTCATGATGATGCCGGGGCCGCCATCGTCGTCCTGCGCCTGCTGCGCGGTGGGCGCCTGCCGGGCCTGGGGCGCGGGGAACTGTTCCTTGTCCAGCAGGGCCGAGATCGCGCCGACGCCCGCCACCAGGCCGCCGTAATAATCGTTCTGGCGGAAGTGCGGGGCGATGGTGTCCTGCAGGATGCGTTTGGACTGGGCGTCGGTCAGCACGCCTTGCACGCCGCGCCCGGCTTCGATGCGCAGGCGCCGCAGCGACGAAGGATTGTCGCGCGCGACCAGCAGCAGCACGCCGTCGTCGACGCCCTTGCGGCCCAGCTTCCAGGCGTCGGCCACGCGGATGCCGTACTGCTCGATGACTTCCGGCTCGGTCGACTTCACCAGCAGCACCGCGATCTGGCTGCCGGTCCGGGTCTCGTAGTCGGCCAGCACGTTTTCCAGCTTCTGGCGCTGGTCGGCGGTGAGCATGCCGGCCTGGTCGGTGACGCGCGCGGCCAGCGGCGGGACCGGCTTGAGCTGCGCCTGGGCCTGCCCGGCGAGCAGCAGGGCAAGGGTGAAGGTCCAGAACAGGCGCAGGAGCGGCTTCATTGGAGCGGGCACTGAGCGGGCGCTTACTTACCGAAGTCGACCTTCGGCGCGGTCGAGATCGAGCGTTCGTTCTCCACCGTGAACGAAGGCTTGGGCTGGTAGCCGAACATCTTCGCCGTCAGGTTGGTCGGGAAGCTGCGCGCCAGCACGTTGTATTCCTGGACCGCGGCGATGTAGCGCTGGCGCGCCACCGTGATGCGGTTCTCGGTGCCTTCCAGCTGCGACTGCAGGTCGCGGAACTGGGCGTCGGCCTTCAGGTTCGGGTAGTTTTCCGAGACCGCCATCAGGCGCGACAGCGCGCTCGACAGTTCGCCCTGCACCTGCTGGAACTTCTGGAAGGCTTCCGGGTTGTTCAGGACTTCCGGCGTGATCTGGAAACTGGTGGCGGCGGCGCGCGCGCGGGTGACGGCTTCCAGCGTCTCGCGTTCGTGGGTCGCGTAGCCCTTGACCGTGTTGACCAGGTTCGGGATCAGGTCGGCGCGGCGCTGGTACTGGTTGACCACTTCGCTCCAGGCGGCCTTGGTGGCTTCGTCCTTGGCCTGGAATTCATTGTAGCCGCAGCCGGACAGCAGGGCGCTGGCGAAGATCGCGGACAGCAGCATGGCGGCCCAGCGCGTGAACAGGGAAGGCGTGGAAACGGTTTGCTTCATGGTGAAGTCCATCGCAAGTTGTCGAATGAATAAAACTATACCCGAATTGGCGTCGGCACGGCGCTCTGCCCGAGTGCGGGGGCGGCAAGCGGGACGGAGCGGGGTACAATAACGGGTTTGCAACAAGAGACAAGGGGCCTGCCATGAACTTCATCGACAAGCTGAACGCCGCCTGGCGCAGCAACGATTCCCTGCTGTGCGTGGGGCTCGATCCGGACGTCGACCGCCTGCCGGCGCAGCTGCGCGCCCACCCGCAAGGCATCGCCGAATTCTGCAAGGCCATCGTCGATGCGACCGCCGACCTGGCCTGCGCCTTCAAGCCGCAGATCGCTTATTTCGCCGCCCTCGGCGCCGAAGACCAGCTGGAAACGGTGTGCCGCCATATCAAGGAACGCTACCCGCGGATCCCCATCATCCTGGACGCCAAGCGCGGCGACATCGGCGCCACCGCGCGCCAGTACGCGCGCGAAGCCTTCGACCGTTACGGCGCCGACGCCGTCACCGTGAATCCCTACATGGGCTTCGACTCGGTGGAACCCTACATGGAATGGACGGACCGCGGCGTGATCGTGCTGTGCCGCACCTCGAACGCGGGCGGCTCGGACCTGCAATTCCTCGACGTCGGCGGCCGTCCGCTGTACCAGCATGTGGCCAGGCTGGTGGCGGAGAAGTGGAATAAAAACGGGCAGTGCGCGCTGGTGGTCGGTGCCACCTTCCCGCAGGAACTGGCCCAGGTGCGCGCGCTGGTCGGCGACATGCCGCTGCTGGTGCCGGGCATCGGCGCCCAGGGCGGCGACATCGAAGCGACCGTCAAGTCGGGCCGCACGGCCGGCGGCGCGGGCATGATGATC